>NZ_AWQP01000054.1:0-86740 GCF_000972175.1 Pseudomonas syringae pv. coryli str. NCPPB 4273
GTCGTCAGTGCCATCGTGATAGAAAAGCACATCTAAAGCAGTTGAAGCAGTTGAAGCAGTCACGAACTGCATGCCATCCCATTGGCACGAGAAACCCATCTCAATGCCCGCCCCCTGCCGCAGGCCCGGCCTTGGCGGCGAATGGGGGTTTGGCCAGCCAGACGAGCAGGATGAGTCCTGCGAATATCCAGCCCAGCAGGTAGAAGTAATCCACGGTGGACATCATGTAGGCCTGGGCGTTGAGGGTCTGCTCCAGTTGCGCATAGGCCTGCGGACTGGCACCGCCCAGGCTGTCGAGGGCGTGACGGGTGGCGGGGTCGAAGGTGCTGATGTTTTCGCTCAGGTAGGCGTGATGCTGGTTGGCGCGGCGGATCCAGATCCAGGTGGTGAGCGAGGCTGCGAAGCTGCCGCCCAGGGTGCGCAGGAACGTTGCCAGCCCGGAGCCATCGGCGATCTGATTGGGCGGCAGGTCGGACAGCAGAATACTCAGGGTGGGCATGAAGAACAGCGCCACGCCGATGCCCATGAACAGTTGCACCATCGCCACGTGTTCGAAATCCACGTCGGTGTTGAAGCCTGCACGCATGAAGCAGCTCAGCCCCATCGCCAGGAACGCCAGCCCGGCCAGTAGACGCAAGTCGAACTTGTGCGCGTACTTGCCGACAAAGGGCGACATCAGTACCGGCAGGATGCCAATCGGCGCGACGGCCAGCCCCGCCCAGGTCGCGGTGTAGCCCATCTGGGTCTGCAACCACTGCGGCAAGATCAGGTTGATGCCGAAGAAGCCGGAATAGCCGCCGATCATGACCAGCGTGCCAATGCGGAAATTGCGGTAGGCAAACAGGCGCAGGTTGACGATCGGGTGCTTGTCGGTCATTTCCCAGATGACGAAGAAGACCAGCGCGACCAGCGAAATCAGCGAGCCAAAGATGATGAAGTTCGACTCGAACCAGTCCAGATCATTACCCTTGTCGAGCACTATCTGCAGCGCGCCCACACCGACGATCAGCGCCAGCAGGCCAATGTAGTCCAGCGGCTGACGGGCTGTGCTGACCGGCCTTTTGGCCATCTGGCTACGCACCACCAGCACAGCGAACAGGCCGATGGGGATGTTGATGAAGAAGATCCACGGCCAGCTATAGCTGTCGGTGATCCAGCCACCGAGGATCGGCCCGGCAATGGGTGCAACTACCGTCACCATCGCCAGCAATGCCAGGGCCATACCCCTTTTGGCGGGCGGGTACACCGCAATCAGCAGGGTCTGGCTCATCGGATACAGCGGACCGGCGACCATCCCCTGCAGCGCGCGGAAGCCCACCAGTTCCGGCATGGACTGGGAAATACCGCACAGAAACGAAGCGATCACGAACAGAATGGTGGCCCACAGGAACAGCTTGACCTCACCGAAGCGACGACTGAGCCAGCCGGTCAGCGGCAAGGCAATCGCGTTGCTGACCGCAAACGAGGTGATCACCCAGGTGCTCTGCTCCGAGCTGACCCCCAGGTTGCCGGCGATGGTCGGCAGCGCCACGTTGGCAATCGTGGTATCGAGCACCTGCATGAAGGTCGCCAGCGACAGACCGATGGTGCACAGCAACAGGCTTGGCGGGGTAAAAGAAGCGGGGGCGTTGTTGCTCATCGCGAATCCCTGAAGACGAATGCGACACCCCGACCGGCAGGCCGGGGCTCACGGATTGGCGGTTCAGCGCTGAACGGCAGTCTTGCCACCGGGCGCACTGTTCTCGTGAATCAGGCGGGCGATCAGCGCGTCGGCGTCAGCCAGTTGCTCGGTGTACACCTGAGTGCTGAAAGCGGCCTGCTTGCGCGGCTGTTGCGCCAGGACCGGGCCGCTCTGGTCGTGCAGGTTGACCTCAACCGTGGTCGACAGGCCGATGCGCAACGGGTACTTCGCCAGCTCTTCAGGGTTGATGTGCACCCGCACTGGCACACGCTGGACAATCTTGATCCAGTTGCCGGTCGCGTTCTGCGCAGGCAGCAACGCAAAGGCACTGCCGGTGCCGGCCCCCAGGCTGTCGATGGTGCCGCTGTACTTCACATCGCTGCCATACAGGTCGGAGCTGATCTCCACCGGCTGACCGATGCGCATCTTGCCCAGCTGGGTTTCCTTGAAGTTGGCATCGATCCACAACTGATCCAGCGGGATGACCGCCATGGTTGCGGTGCCCGGCTGAATGCGTTGCCCCAGCTGCACGGTGCGCTTGGCGACGTAACCGGTGACCGGTGCCACCAGCGTCGAACGAGCGTTGGCCAGGTACGCCTGACGCAACTGCGCAGCCGCGGCCTTGACGTCCGGGTGCGAGGACACCACGGTGTCATCGACCAGCGCCACACTGGTGCTCAACTGCTGCTGAATGTTGTTCAGGGCGCTCTGCGCGCTGGTCAGGCTGTCTCTGGCGTGCGACAGCTCTTCCTGGGAAATCGCCCCGCCGGCTGCAAGGCTGCGACGACGGTTGTAGTTGTCCTGAGCGGTCTGCATGGCAGCACGCTGTGCGGCCAGTTGCGCTTTCATGCCATCGACATTGCTGTACAGGCCGCGCACCTGGCGCACAACCTTGCCCAGATTGGCCTCGGCGCTTTGCAGCGAGACTTCGGCATCGCTCGGGTCGAACTTCAGCAGAACCTGCCCTGCGTGCACCAGATCACCATCGTCCGCACCAATACTGATGACGGTTCCGGTGACCAGCGGGGTGATTTCAACCACGTTGCCATTGACGTAGGCATCGTCGGTCTCTTCGCTCCATTGACCGTAGATCTCGTACCAGGCCCAGATGCCCAGCGCGAGGATCACCACGACAATGGCAAGCCCGATCAGCATGAACTTGCGCTTGCCGGACTTCGGCGGCTGTTCAGGAGCTTGGGCAGATGTGTTTTCAGCGGCAGCAGTGGCCATGGCAGTTACCTTTTATCAGCGAAGCGACGGAACGACGGCGATCAGGCTAACGCCTGCCAGCACGTCGGCCGCTCAGCTTTTAGCTTTGGGGTTGAAGCTCAAACGAGTCAGGGTGATGTGGTCATCAGCCGCCACCAGCACCTTGGTGAGAATTCTTTTCAGGCTCTCGACCTCGTCACTGTCGAGCGCTGCGAACGTGTCGTTCATCGCGTCCGCGCCAATCTGCGGCAGCAGATCGGAGAGCGCCTGCCCCTGCTCGGTCAGTGCCAGACGCACCTGACGACGATCGGTCGCGGAGCGCTGGCGCACCACCAGCCCTTTCTGTTCCAGGCGATCGAGCATGCGGGTCATCGAACCACTGTCCAGTGACAGGTGCCGACACAATTCCACGGGGGTATCGGTAGAAAACTGGGCAATGATGATCAGCACCTTGAACTGCGCGAACGTCACGTCATAGGGCAGCAGGTACTTGTCGAGCATGCGGTCTTTGAGCGCATTGGTACGACCGACCAGCAGACCGATGAGGCTGGATTCGAAATTGTCGGGGCTGAAATGTTTCACGGATTGACCCAGATAGCTGCCTAGGCAGTGATTGCAAAATATTACTGCCTAGGCAGCCGTTGTCAAAGCATTTATTAGCGTGCTTACTAAATCCCCATAAAAAAACGACCGCTGGCAAGACGGTCGTTTTTGGAGGGAACGCGAGAGGAATCAGGCGGCGACAGGTACACCACTGTGAAAGCGGAACTCTTCTTCAGGGCTTTCGATCAGCTCACGCTCGGCCAGACGGATCTCCTCGATCTTGGCATCGACATCAGCCTTGTCGCCATAGCTGTAAGCCAGCTTGAGGTAGTCCTGAAAGTGCCGCGCTTCGGACTTCAGCAAACCGCCATAGAATTTGGCCAGCTCTTCGTCCAGATGCGGCACCAGCGCGGCAAAGCGCTCGCAGGAACGAGCTTCTACTATGGCACCGACGATCAGCGCATCGGTCAGCCGGTAAGGGTTGTGATTGCGCACCAGCTTGCGCAGCGCTCCGGCATAACGGGCCGAGCTGATGTTGGCCATGGGGATCTGGCGCTTTCTGATGATGCTGATGACTTGCTCGAAATGGCGCAGCTCTTCCCGGGCCAGACGCGACATCTTGCTCAACAGGTCGAACTTGTCGTTGTACTGAAACATGAACTGGAACGCAGCCCCGGCGGCCTTCTTCTCGTTGTTCGCATGGTCGATCAACAGGATGTCCAGATTGCGCAGCGCGGCCTGGACCCAGCTGTCGGGGGTGCGGCAAAGCAAAAAGGCTTCGATTTCAGGGATCGGGTACATAGGCTCACAGAATGACGGAGAGGCACGGCCGCGCATTATACGAGGAGCCACGATGCCTCGCGACACAAAAGCATGCCGGGTTTGTCAGGCGCCGAATGCGTCGCGCAGAAAGCCTGGCGCGATATAGCGCTGATAGTGCGCCTCGGACAGCAGGAAAAACTCGCGATCGATCGCATCACGCAGTTCCGGCAGCGTCCAATCGCGAAACTCCGGCAACAGCACGAAGCCGTAGGCCTCGACCTGACTGATGACCCGCGCGCCACGGGCGATCAACTGGTAAGCCCAGCAATATTCGGACTGGTGCGGCACAAAGCGGATCTTGCGCTGGGTGAGCTGCGCACGCAGCTTGTCGGCATCGAAGACTTCGAGCTTGGCAGTCATCACCTGGACCAGCAGTTGCTCCAGACGCAGCCAGACCGCTCTTTTTTCATCTTCGTTGTAGCCGTTCCAGTGGATGACCTCGTGGTGGAAGCGCTTGCAGCCACGGCACACCAGATCCCCGTAAACAGTGGAGCAAAGGCCGACGCAGGGGGTTTTGATAATGTAATCGGGCATGTCAGGCAGGACTGGGGAAGGCGAAACAAGGGCTCATGTTAGCCCTTTGTCTAAGCAAGTTCACCCCCGAAGATGTAGGGGCTAACTTACCTTTGGCAAAGTTTTGGCGTAGAATCAGCGAGCCTTTTAAGGCGCCAATGTCCGTTGGAAGCTGTTTTCAAAGCGTCACGAGCACAGTCAAGTTAATCCCGCAGTGCGGCGTCGACAGGCCATTCCCTCATCACGAATGGCCGTGTCGACCGCCACTCCCCCCGCCCTGCAGGCGTAAAACTTTGAAAGCAGCTTCTGTTAGGAATCACCGACACCCTGCCAACAAGGCTCAATAAGCCTTGCGTGGGTACGGGCGATTTCTGGATGAGCGTCCCGGACACCCATTTGGGACCACTGATGAGGGTTAATACTGTGCTTGAAGCCTACCGTAAACATATCGAAGAGCGTGCCGCCCAGGGCATCGTGCCCCAGCCGCTTAACGCCGAACAAACTGCAGGCCTGGTCGAGCTGCTGAAGAATCCCCCGGCTGGCGAAGAAGCTTTCCTTGTCGATCTGATCACCAATCGCGTTCCGCCAGGCGTTGACGAAGCTGCCTACGTCAAGGCCGGTTTCCTGTCTGCCCTGGCCAAGGGCGAAGCCACTTCCCCCCTGATCGACAAAAAACGCGCCACCGAACTGCTCGGCACCATGCAAGGTGGCTACAACATCGTCACCCTGGTTGAGCTGCTCGACGACGCCACCCTCGCGCCGGTCGCTGCCGAACAACTCAAGCACACCCTGCTGATGTTCGACGCCTTCCACGACGTGGCCGAAAAAGCCAAGAACGGTAATGCCCACGCCAAGGCTGTCCTGCAGTCCTGGGCCGACGGCGAGTGGTTCAAGAAGCGTCCGACGCTGGCCGACAAGATCAGCCTGCGCGTCTTCAAGGTCACCGGCGAAACCAACACCGACGACCTGTCCCCTGCCCCTGATGCCTGGTCGCGTCCAGACATCCCGCTGCACGCACTGGCCATGCTGAAAATGGCCCGTGAAGGCATCGTTCCTGACGTTCAGGGCGCCATCGGCCCGATGAAGCAGATCGAAGAAATGCGCGGTCAGGGCTTCCCGATTGCCTACGTCGGTGACGTGGTCGGTACCGGTTCCTCGCGTAAATCGGCAACCAACTCGGTACTCTGGTTCTTCGGCGACGACGTCCCTTACGTCCCGAACAAGCGTGCCGGAGGTTTCTGCTTCGGCAGCAAAATTGCTCCGATCTTCTACAACACCATGGAAGATGCTGGCGCTCTGCCAATCGAATTCGATGTCTCGAACATCAACATGGGTGACGTGATCGACGTCTATCCCTACGCTGGCAAGGTCTGCAAGCACGACAGCGACGAAGTCATCACCACCTTCGAAATGAAGACCCCGGTGCTGCTCGACGAAGTCCGCGCTGGCGGCCGTATTCCGCTGATCATCGGCCGTGGCCTGACCAGCAAGGCGCGCGCCGAACTGGGCCTGCCGGAGTTCGACCTGTTCAAGACCCCTGACCAGCCAGCCGAAAGCACCAAGGGTTACACCCTGGCGCAGAAGATGGTCGGCAAGGCGTGCGGCGTAGCGGGCGTTCGTCCGGGCACCTACTGCGAACCGAAGATGACCACCGTCGGCTCCCAGGACACCACTGGCCCGATGACCCGCGACGAACTGAAAGACCTGGCATGCCTGGGCTTCTCGACCGATCTGGTCATGCAGTCGTTCTGCCACACCGCGGCCTATCCGAAGCCGATCGACGTCAAGACGCACCACACGCTGCCTGACTTCATCATGACCCGCGGCGGCGTTTCCCTGCGTCCGGGCGACGGCATCATCCACAGCTGGCTGAACCGCATGCTGCTGCCGGACACCGTCGGTACCGGTGGCGACTCGCACACCCGCTTCCCGATCGGTATCTCCTTCCCGGCCGGTTCCGGCCTGGTGGCGTTCGCTGCGGCAACGGGCGTCATGCCGCTGGACATGCCTGAATCGATCCTGGTTCGCTTCAAGGGCAAGATGCAACCTGGCATTACCCTGCGCGACCTGGTTCACGCCATTCCTTACTACGCGATTCAGGCTGGCCTGCTGACCGTAGAGAAGAAAGGCAAGAAGAACGCATTCTCCGGTCGCATCCTGGAGATCGAAGGCCTCGACAACCTGAGCATCGAACAGGCTTTCGAGCTGTCCGACGCCTCTGCCGAACGTTCGGCTGCCGGTTGCACCATCAAGCTGGCCAAAGAGCCAATCATCGAATACCTGAATTCGAACATCACCCTGCTGCGCTGGATGATCGAACAGGGGTACGGTGATCCTCGCACCCTGGAGCGTCGTGCTCAGGCGATGGAAGCCTGGGTTGCCAACCCGGAGCTGCTGGAAGCCGACAAGGACGCCGAGTACGCCGAAATCATCGAAATCGATCTGGCCGACGTCAAGGAGCCTGTGCTCTGCGCGCCGAACGATCCGGACGATGCCCGCCTGCTGTCTTCGGTACAGGGCGAGAAGATCGACGAAGTGTTCATCGGTTCCTGCATGACCAACATCGGCCACTTCCGCGCTGCGGGCAAGTTGCTGGATCAGGTCAAGGGCCAGCTGCCGACGCGTCTGTGGCTGTCGCCGCCGACCAAGATGGATGCTCACCAGTTGACCGAAGAAGGCTACTACGGCATCTACGGCAAGGCTGGCGCACGCATGGAAATGCCGGGCTGCTCGCTGTGCATGGGTAACCAGGCACGCGTGGAACCGAACGCGACCGTGGTGTCGACGTCGACCCGTAACTTCCCGAACCGTCTGGGTGACGGCGCGAACGTCTACCTGGCCTCGGCCGAACTGGCGTCCGTTGCCTCGATTCTGGGTCGTCTGCCGACGGTCGAAGAGTACATGGGCTACGCCAACCAGATCGACACTATGGCAGCGGACGTGTACCGCTACCTGAGCTTCGATCAGATCGCCGAGTTCCGTGAAGCCGCTGCGAACGCCAACATCCCGGCTGTTCAAGTGTAAGCACGAAAGCAGGCATCAGAAGAACCCCATCCTCGTGATGGGGTTTTTTTTGCCCTCACTCGGCCCCGTACATATATTTTTCACATTCACATGGCTATAGTGGCGGCCCTTGTTGGGGAGTAGCCTGCTCTTGACTCCGGTCACAGAGCGTTCGTATCAACATTCTCGGCAGCATGCCGTGGTGCGAACACCTTCTGGTTGGCGAGACCAACGATGCATCCATGCCTAAAGTCGGGCGTGTGGTTGCGTCGTTGACTCATAGCCCGACTGGATATAACCGTGAATCCGATTTCCCTCCTCTTTCTCGCGCTTGCCATGTCCACGGACGCCTTTGCTGCGGCCCTCGGTAAAGGAGCAAGCCTGCATAAACCGCGCTTTCTCGAAGCGTTGCGCACGGGCCTCATATTCGGCGCCATCGAAACCATCACGCCGGTCATCGGCTGGGGCATCGGCCAGGTGGCTGCGCGCTTCGCCGAGAGCTGGGACCACTGGATCGCCTTCACCCTGTTGCTGGTGCTCGGCCTGCACATGATCTACAACGGCATCAAGCACGACGATGACGAAGAGCAGGAAAAGCCGGGGCAGCATTCTTTCTGGATTCTCGCCGTTACCGCATTCGCCACCAGTATCGATGCACTGGCAGTCGGCGTAGGCCTGGCGTTTGTCGACGTCAATATCGTGGTTGCCGCCCTGGCCATCGGCCTGGCGACCACGGTCATGGTCACCATCGGCGTGATGCTGGGCCGGGTGCTGGGCACCATGGTCGGCAAACGCGCTGAAATCATTGGCGGTATCGTGTTGATCGTGGTGGGTGCGACGATTCTTTACGAGCACCTGTCTGCTGCGGCCTGATTGACGGCCCGAGACCTATAAACGCAGAATCGAGTAGGGGGCGGGTTCACACCCGCCGTCCTCTCACACCACCTTCCCCCCCACGGCCAGCCAGACTCTTTCAGGCACTAAGATTTGTTACCACTACGACGATGTCACCCACCACAGCCAGAAATATAGATGAGATCCCGATCAGATTCTCAGGGCACTACGCGAAAATTAAGACTTCTCCTACAGACCGCCTTTCACGTTTCCAATAGCCTCCCATGCGTCAACTAAACGCTGATTATTGTCTACGGATCAAAGACACAAGGACGGCCTGCAATGATTTCTTCAGCCCGATTGGGCGACAAGCACGCCTGCCCATTGCCGGGTCACGGTACAACGCCAATCACTTCTGCATCCGGTGACGTCAACATCAATGGCCTGGGCGCGGCACGCGTGGGTGATACCTGTGGGTGCGGGGCGGTCATCATTTCGGGTTTCCCCTCTATTCAAGTGAATGGCCGTCCTATGGCCCACCTGGGAAGCCCAACCAGTCACGGCGGGACAATCATCACGGGCTCCAATAATGTTGGTGGCGGCTTCGTCATGGGTGATGCTGGACGCGCGACCATTATTAACTTCATGGCGCTGGGGGCCTTCCGGCCAGACGGTTCCGTGGACGACGAGAAGATGGCGACCTTGTTGGCTGACCCGAAGCTCACGGAGAAAGCCTTGGCGGCGAACGCTTTGGTTGAGCCTGGGGCTGCCGGTAAAGAGTCAGAGGCGAAGCCTGAGCCAAAAGCGGAAACCGTTGTTTGCAAAGATCCCGACAGGATGGAAGAGCTGGCGACCTACATTGCTGGCGAGATGAACACCAACATCAACAGCCCAGAAGTTCGGCAGATGAGAGACCTCAATAGCTTCGATGCGGCTGCAAAGATGAAGGAGTATGAGGCGCTTCCATTTTATTTGCGCCTTGGCCCCGGCCCGGATTTCTACAGCATGGCGGCCGGTATGCAAGCAAAGGCTTTTGCCATCTGGGCAGAACGTGTTGGTCAGAATCGCCCGTGGGATCACAAGCCGATACTCGCCGCGAAATACGACGGCGTCGTCTACCACAAACAGGGCGATTACGATTACTTCTATGATATCTGGTCGAACATTCACTATGGATACGTCGGGCGAGCTGGGGGGCTTTCCGAAAGCATCCTTTTGGATGGCGCAGGTGCTGAGCAGATCGTTTCAGACACACTCAGGAAAGTAGGCGAGGTCCTACAGAAACCGAAAGAGGAAAGAAAACTTCCGGGGCCTAATCGTTCGGCCGACATTGATGGACTCCGTGCATGGGACGACGCCCCAGACCGGATTTCGATTAGCATTGGGATCAAGCTGTTCAGCCAAAATCCCACCGGCGGAATTACGGCACAAATGGTAATGAAGGAAGTTCTTGCAGTAGCACCTGAAGCATGGGGGAAAGGCATCCGTGAACACAAATGCAAGCAAAACTAAAACCGGGTATGGCCGTTGGCTGCTTGTTGGCCTATTGGTCGGCCCTATCGCCTTTTGGTACTTAGCTTCTCCAGTCGTGGCAGTAAATTTTTCTCATGAAGGAAAGGACGAGTTTCGATACATCTGGAATACTCAGCATCAAATCTATAAGGGTGACATGCCCGCAGGTGGAGGCTCAGCGGTTGAGTGGGGCCAAATCTTCCCTGATAAAGATTTCTTCATGAGGTTCGATTGGTGGACCGATAAGGGATCTCAGAGGTGTTTCTACGTGAAGCCGAAATGGGGGCGGATGATAGACATTTACCTTGATGATAAAGGTCGAATCGACACTGCTGTGACTGACCATGATGTTATCGCTCGTTTAAAACAATGTGCCGGGGAACCTGATCCTTTTCGGTCGTAAGGTTGCCTACCAGCGTTACCAAAGGACACCCATCACAACCACCAAGTAGAACGCAGACGACATCCTGAAGGAAGCATCACGGCCAAGATGATCATAGACGAAGTGCTTGCAGTACCGCTCCAGGCATGGGGTAAAGGGGTCCAACTACATGTCTGTCAATAAACCCAAGATCCGATATGGCCGCTGGATGCTTCTTCTACTCATCATCCTTCCTGTGGCTTTTTGGTATTTTGCCTCCCCGGTCGTAGCGGTCAATTTTTCTGCGAATAGCAAGGAGGAGTTTCGATACGTTTGGAATACTCAAGACAGAATCCACAGGGGTGATATCAGGCACGGCGGTTCAGCCGTTGAGTTCAGCTACATATTCCCTGACAAGGACTTTTTCATGATGTTCGATTGGTGGACCGACAAAGGTTTTCAGAGGTGCATCGACATTACGCCTGAATGGGGAAGTACGATAGACATCTATCTTGATGATATCGGCAGGATCGACACAGCCAAAACAGCGCCTGACGTCATTGCTCGTCTGAAACAGTGTGTGGGGCGACCAGACCCCTTCCGACCTTAACCGGCACTCCAGAACCGTAAGTGTCAAACGTTATGGTCTCCGAGGCGTGCCCATAGCCCCGAATTCACTGAAGTTGGCGCGACGAGCCCTCAAGCTATTGGCGCAGCAAATGGCGCTGCTGCAATGGCGATTTGGACTGAGCGTGTCGGGCAGTATAAGGATTGGGACCACAAGCCGAAAACTCATAAGAAGTGCGGTGGGTATTACCACAACCAAGGAGAGTACGAGTATTTTTATGATATTTGATCTAACATTCACTACGATTATGTTGGCCGCGCAGGGGGGAAGCTTTCAGAAAGCGTGCTTGCCGACGGTGTGGGGTTAGAGCAGATAGTCTCAGACTCTGTCGGGGCGATCTGTGACATAACAAAACCACAGGAAAGCATAAAACACCGAGGCCCTCAACGCACCGAGAACTTAGAGGGACTCCGCGCATGGGATGACGTCCCGGATCGGATTTCTATTGGCATTGGCGTTAAACTCTTCTATGAGAGTCCAAACGGAGGCGTCACGGCAAGAATGATCATGGACAAAGTACTCGCGGTCACACCGTCAGAATGGGGAGATGGCGCCAGTGTCCATGTCTGTGAAAAATATTAAGGCCCGGTATCTTATTGGGGCACTCATAATTCTTCCAGCGCTGTTCTGGTGCGTGGCGACCCCTGTCGTTCGTGTCCATTATTCTAAAGAAGCTACAGACGAGCTTCGTGTGATCTGGAACACCCAGCACAACACTCATAAAGAAGGAATGCTTCCGGGTCAAGGCACATACGATATCGGGCATATCTTCCCCAATGAGAAGTTTTTTATGAACTTTGATTGGTGGAATGAAAAGAGTCTGCGGAGGTGTATAGCAATTACGCCAAAATGGGGCAGCGTGATAGACATCTACCTCGATGGCAGAGGCCGCATCGAAACTGCTAAAACTGGCCCTGACGTTATTGCTCGCTTGAAGAGATGTGAGGGTGACGCCGATCCTTTCCGGCCTTAAGGTGCCCAACCAGCCGCTCAAGAATGGGGAGCACATGTTATTGAGCACAAATGCAAAGAAAATTAAGGCCCGTTACTTGTTCCTTTTCCTATTGATAGCTCCGCTGGTGGCTTGGTACTTTGCTGCTCCAGGCGTAATTGTCCACTACCCTAAAGAAGCCACGGACGAACTGCGCTTAATTTGGAACACTCACGACCAGATTACAAGGCAGCGAATGCTACCGGGGGAAGCGACATCGGAGTTTGGTCATGTATTTCCTGATGAGAACTTCTTCATGGTGTTCTTTTGGTGGACCGACAGAGGTTTACGAAAATGCATGGACATCACACCTAAGCGCTGGGCAACGATAGACATCTACCTTGATAGGGCTGGTAGGGTCGATATCGAAAAAACATCTCCTAAGGTTATTGCCCGGTTAAAGCAATGCGTGGGTGAATCTGACCCCTTTCGGCCCTAAAGCGCCCTGCCAGCAATACAAAAAAGACAATCAGCACGGCCATCATGCAGACCGAGACGACCTCCTTACGGAACACCATATCCAAGCTGGTTGCGCTTAGGCGCAACGCGCCATGCTTGGCGCACCACAAAAAAACCGCATCTCTCGATGCGGTTTTTTTATGGGTCAACCTGTTACAAGCGGATCAGACCGTGATGCCCTGCCCGCTCATGGCCAGGTCCAGCAGTTCGCGGTTGGCAACGGCGTACATCGCGTAATCCGTGCCGCTTGCCGCACGCAGCTCGACCAGCATGGCACGCCAGCGCTCGACCATCAGTGTGTGCTGCTCCAGCCACAGGGCCAGACGCGCGTCGATTTCCGAAGGACCGTCGGCCATCTGCAGAACCGACACGGTGATTGCCCGCTGTTGCCAGTCGACATCGTCACGGAACGCTTCACGCGCCAGCGCCTGCCAGTTGTTTTCCACCGGCAGACTGCTGATCTGCTGCAAGTACCAGGTAATGTCCAGCGCGCTGCCGACGGCGAAGTACGCCTTGGCAACGTCGGCAGCGTTCTGCCCGGTCACATCGGAGGCTTCGATGATCGGCAACAACGTATACAGATGCGTCGTACCGGCGACCATGCGCGCCAGCAGTTCCGGCACACCGGCTTCGACATAGGCCTGATAACGCGTTTGCCAGATCTCGCGGGTCGGACCTTCCAGCAGCTCGTCAAGCTTGAGGCCCAGTGCAGCGAGGTGCGGACCAAAGTGTGCCACGTCACGACCGGCGTCCAGCTCATTGCGACGGCTACGCAGGAACCAGCGTGTGGCACGACGCCCCAGACGCATCAGCTCGTCCATCAGCGCCAGCTGGATTTCGGCCGAAACCTTGTAGTCCAGTGCCTCGATCTGACGGAACCAGTGCGGCAGATGGAAGATGTCACGCACGATCACGTAGGCACCGGCCACCGCAGCAGCGCTCATGCCGGTCGACTCTTTGAGCCGCTGCACGAAGGTGATGCCCATGTGGTTGACCAGATCGTTGGCGATCTGCGTGCTGACGATCTCGCGCTTCAGACGGTGGCCGCGCATGGCCGTGGAAAACTTGGCGCCCAGCGAAGGCGGGAACGCGGTTTCCATATCACGCGCCAGATAGTCATCATCCGGCACACGGGATTCCAGCAACGCTTCCTTGAGGTCGATCTTGCTGTACGAGATCAACACCGACAGCTCGGCACGACTCAAGCCCTGCTTGGCCGCAATCCGCTCGGCAATCTGCTCTTCAGCCGGCAGGAACTCGATGGCACGATCAAGCTTGCCACGCGCCTCCAGGTCACTCATCAGGCGCTTGTATTCGGCAATCCGCTCGTAAGCACGACGGGCTGCCAGCGACAACGCCTGGGTCTGCTTGTAGTTGTTGCCCAGTACCAGGTGGCCGACTTCGTCGGTCATGCTTTCGAGCAGCTGATTGCGCTGCTTCTCGGTCATGTCACCGGCCTGCACTACTTCGTTGAGCAGGATCTTGATGTTCACTTCGTGGTCGGAGCAGTCCACACCGCCCGCGTTGTCGATGAAGTCGGTGTTGGTCGCGCCGCCATTGAGACCGAACTCGACACGGCCCAGCTGGGTCATGCCCAGGTTGCCGCCCTCACCCACTACCTTGCAGCGCAGCTCGTTGCCGTCGACGCGCAGCGCATCGTTGGCCTTGTCGCCGACATCGGCGTGCGACTCTTCGCTGGACTTCACGTACGTACCGATACCGCCGTTCCACAACAGATCGACCGGCGCCTTGAGCAAAGCGTTCAGCAGTTCGGTCGGGGTCAGCTTGTCAGCCTTGATGTCGAAGCGCGCCTTCATCTGTTCGGTGATGGCGATACTTTTCAGGCTGCGCGGGAAGATCCCGCCACCAGCGGACATGATGCTGGTGTCGTAGTCGGTCCAGGACGAGCGCGGCAGATTGAACAGGCGCTGACGCTCCGCAAAGCTGGTGGCCGGGTCCGGATTCGGATCGATGAAGATGTGCAGGTGGTTGAACGCTGCGACCAGTTGCAGCTTGTCAGACATCAGCAGGCCGTTGCCGAACACGTCACCGGCCATGTCGCCGATACCGATCACGCTGATGCTGTCCTGCTGCACATTGATGTCGCGTTCGCGGAAGTGACGCTGCACGCCCACCCATGCGCCCTTTGCGGTGATGCCCATCTTCTTGTGGTCGTAACCGGCAGAACCACCGGAAGCGAAGGCGTCACCCAGCCAGAAGCCGTAGTCGATGGCAATGCCGTTGGCGATGTCGGAGAACGTCGCCGTGCCCTTGTCGGCGGCCACCACCAGATACGGGTCATCATCGTCATGACGCACGACGTTGACCGGCGGCACCAGTGCGCCTTCCTTGAGGTTGTCGGTGATGTCGAGCAGCCCGGAGATGAAGATGCGGTAGCAGGCGATGGCCTCGGCCTGCACTTCGTCGCGGTTGCCGGTGGTTGGCAGGCGACGCGGCACAAAGCCGCCCTTGGCACCTACCGGCACAATGACCGAGTTCTTCACCTGCTGGGCTTTTACCAGGCCCAGCACTTCAGTACGGAAGTCTTCCTCGCGATCCGACCAGCGCAGGCCGCCACGCGCCACATTGCCGAAGCGCAGATGCACGCCTTCGACACGCGGCGAATAAACGAAGATTTCAAACTTGGGCACCGGCTTGGGCAGTTCGGGAATCAGGCGCGGGTTGAACTTGAAGCTGAAATAGCTCTTGCTCTGCCCGTTGGCATCGGCCTGATAGAAGTTGGTCCGCAGCGTGGCTTTGATCAGGTCCAGATAACGACGCAGGATGCGGTCTTCGTTGAGCACCTGCACGTCGTCCAGCGCAGTCAGAATGGCCTGTTCCAGACGCAGTTGCTTGTCGTCGAGATCGTCGGAACCCAGCTTGCGCGCCAGATAGAACCGGGTCTTGAACAAACGCGTCAGCTCGCGGGCGATGTCGGTGTGGTTGTTCAGCGTGGTGGCGATGTAACCCAGGTCAAAGCCCAGACGAATCTGCTTCAGATAGCGCGCATAGGCACGCAGCAGCGCCACATCGCGCCACGGCAGGCCGGCGGTGAGCACCAGACGGTTGAACGCATCGTTTTCGGCATCGCCGCGCACGATGTGCACGAACGCATCCTGCAGAGTGTCATTGAGCTGCTGGATATCGAGGTTCAGACCTTCGCCGTAAGTAAAGGCGAAATCATGAATCCAGAACTCGCGACCGTTGGCATGATGCAGGCGGTACGGGAACTCGCCCAGCACGCGCAGGCCAAGGTTTTCCAGAATCGGCAACACATCGGACAAGGCCAGCGGCGTATCGGCGTGATACAGCTTGCAATGCAATTGCTGGCGGCCACCGGCCAGTGGCTGGTAGAAGCTCATCACCAGCGGATTGGCTTCGCTGAGGCTCAGTACGTGCTGCATGTCGACGACTGCCGAATGCGCCGCAAAGCGCTCGCGGTAGCCGGCCGGGAAGCCTTTCGGGAAGTCGGCCAGCACGTTGGTGCCGTGGGCTTCACCGAAGCTTTCGACCACCAGACTGGCGTAGTCGTCCTTCCACGAACGGCACGCCTGAATGACTTCGTTTTCCAGCTGGGCGACGTCGATCTCCAGGTTGATCTTCGGGTCCACGCGCAGAATCAGTTGCACCCGCGCCAGCACCGATTCAGAGAAGAACGTCCAGAACTCGCAATCGCTGGCCTTGAGGCGGTCCATCAGGACCTGCTGAATCTTCTGGCGCACTTCGGTGGAATACACGTCGCGCGGCACATAGGCCAGGCAGTAGCAGAAACGCCCGTACGGGTCCTTGCGCAGGAACACGCGAATCTTGTTGCGCTCCTGAATCTGCACGATCGACATGACCGTGGTGAACAACTCGTCCACTGGCGTCTGGAACAGGTCGTCACGCGGCAGCACTTCGACCACCTGCGCCAGTTCCTTGCCCAGGTGCGCCTTGGCGTCGAAACCGGAACGACGCTCGACCTCGGCGACCTTGCGACGGATGTACGGAATCTGCCGCACGCTCTCGCCATACACCGACGAGGTGTACAGGCCCATGAAACGACATTCCTTGATGACCTTGCCCGACGCGTCGATCTGCCGGATCGAAACGTAATCCGGGTACGCCGGACGGTGTACGCGGCTTGGATGCGCCGCCTTGGCAAACGACAGCAGCACCGGTTCCTGCAGGTATTTCACCGCGTAGTCTTCGATGTGCAGTTCTTCGCGGGTCAGACCAGGGCGCAGCAGTCGGGTCAGCCCGAGGAAGGACGACTCGTCGTAGACCAACTGGCCGCCTTCGGCGTTGTTGCGCACTTCGAACTCTTCGTAACCGAGGAAGGTGAAGTGGTTGTCCACCAGCCATTGCAGGAAGACCTTGATCTCGGCCTTTTCCTCGACATCGGTGTTGGACTCATTGGCATCGATACTGGCCAGCAGCTCGTGCAGACGCGCTTTCATCGGCCCGAAATCTTCAACGGCGGCGCGTACTTCGCCAAGCACCTGCTCCAGCTCGCGCGCCAGCACGTTCAACTCGCTGACGTTGGCGCAGCGGTCGATCTCCAGGTACATCAGCGATTCCTGCAGCACGTCGTCGCCAGTGGTGCCCTTGGGCAGCAGCTCAAGCAATTCGCCAGCAGCCCCGCGACGCACGCTCAGCACGGTGGTCTGCAGGGTGTGGATGCTGTAGCCGCGGCGGTTCAGCTCGGTACGTACGGAGTCGACCAGAAACGGCAGGTCATGATGCAGCACTTCAACGGCAGTGTGAGTCGATTGCCAGCCGTGGCGCTCGTAATCGGGGTTGTAGACCCGGACCTGCGGGTGAGCATGTTCGAAATGCTCCAGCAGGCGCCATGCGGACAAGGTGCAGCCTGCCAGGTCGGAAAGCCGCCGCTGGGTGAGTTCGTCGAGGGAAATGATGCCGAAGAATTGCTCGGCGAACAGCGCCACTTGTGGCAGTGCCTGTTCGCTGATGTGCTGAGCCAGTGCCGCTTGCAGTTGATGCTGGAAGTCGGCCTTGCTGGCTGCGGTGAAGAACGCCATCTGTGGTACTCCGCTTTGGCTTTTATTGGGGAGGCTTGAAGAAGGTGTTGAAACCGGGGTGCCCTTGCAGTCAATCGCGTGGGCATCACCTGATCGAGTGTAAAGCTAAAGTAGTAACGCGCGCCGTGTCAGGGTAGTCACATTTGTATATCGGAGTGAAAAAACGCTACGCGCACCCGACACCGTACACCACTTGTCCGTCATGCAGCTTAACGAGAGCTGAGCGCACACTGCTTACGAGGCTGCGACATATTCGGTCATCAGGTCGCGATACACTGCGCACGATGGTGCCAATATCGACCGACATTATTTGCCCGGGACTGGCAAAATTCACTCATGCCTTACCTGGACAGACCCGGAGCCACCCATGCAAATCAAGACCGCCAGCCTCATCGCCAACCCGTGCGACGACGAATACGACGACATGGCACTGCTCTGCTGCCACGCAGAAAACGGCATGCTGTTTTCCCTGACCCGTTTCCCGGACGAGAACGAAGTGGAAATCACCGTCAGCGACGACAAGTCACTGAACGTGTCCAGCCTGAAGGTCACCTTCAGTGCCGAGCGCCTATTGGTGGAAATCGACGCGCAGGACGCCAGGCAGCTCGATGGCCACCATCAGTACGAAATCCTCCACGCCACCGATGCAGGCGAGTTGCAGGACGTTCACCAGACGTTACAGATCATTCTCAAAAACGTCGGTGAGTACACCAGCACAATCAGCTGATGATCAAAAAAGCACCAGAGTGAACACTTCGCCGAACAGGAGTCCGTCATGAACCGCATTTTCGACGCCCACTGCCACATCATCGACCCGCATTTCCCGCTGATCGCCAATAACGGCTATCTGCCGGAGCCGTTCGGTGTCGCTGACTACCTTGCGACGGTCCAGCCGCTGGGCGTTCAGGGCGGTGCGGTGGTGTCCGGTTCCTTTCAGGGCTTTGATCAGGGCTATCTGCTTCAGGCGCTGCGGCTGTTGGGACCGGGCTTCGTCGGTGTCACGCAATTGCCCGCCAGCGTCACCGATGCAGAGCTGGACACCCTGAATGCGGCAGGCGTGCGCGCCTTGCGCTTTAACCTCAAGCGCGGAGGCTCGGAGCAGCTCGACCAGCTGGAGGCACTGGCCGTGCGTGTCCATGAACGCGCAGGCTGGCACTCCGAGCTGTACATCGACTCGCGGGAACTGGCGCCCATCGAAACACGCCTGCGCAAACTTCCGGCCATCAGCATCGATCACCTGGGGCTGAGTACCGAAGGGCTGCCCGTGGTCCTGCGTCTTGCCGAGCGCGGTGTACGGATCAAGGCCTGTGGTTTCGGGCGAGTGGACTTTCCGGTGCGCGAGGCCCTGAGGGATATCCACGCCGCCAACCCGAATGCCCTGATGTTCGGCACCGACCTGCCTTCGACCCGCGCCCCCCGCCCGTTCCGGCCCGACGATATCGAACTGTTGATCGACGCACTGGGCGAAAGCGGCGCTCGTCAGGCGCTGTGGGATAACGCGGCGAGCTTCTATCGACTCTGACGCCGTGGCCTCCGGGAGCCAGAGCCAGCCTTCCTACATGGACACCCAAGGATCATGTAGGACAATACCCGCATAAATGACAGGCACTTCTCTAAATGCAATAAAAAACGCGGGAGTCGTTAGTCGATAGCTGCCTGGATGGATTAAAGTATCGCCCCCAGCTCAGCAGTCGTCAGACACAGCTGTTCACCCTGCCAGGAACCGTCACCGATGGAACATCGTGAAGCGCTGATTGCGCTGCGAACTTTTCTTTCAACGCAGATCCTTGGCCAGGAAAAGCTGATCGAACGCCTGCTCATCGCCCTGCTTGCCGACGGCCACATGCTGGTCGAAGGCGCTCCCGGCCTGGCCAAGACCAAGGCCATCAAGGAGCTGGCAGAAGGCATCGAAGCCCAGTTCCACCGCATTCAATTCACCCCCGACCTGCTGCCTGCCGACATCACCGGTACGGAGATCTATCGCCCGGAAACCGGCAGCTTCGTGTTCCAGCAAGGGCCGATCTTCCACAACCTGATGCTGGCCGACGAAATCAACCGTGCGCCGGCCAAGGTCCAGTCGGCCCTGCTCGAAGCCATGGCCGAACGGCAGGTCAGTGTCGGGCGCAGCACCTACGACCTGTCGCCGCTGTTTCTGGTCATGGCGACCCAGAACCCTATCGAGCAGGAAGGCACCTACCCGCTGCCCGAAGCCCAGCTCGACCGTTTTCTGATGCACGTCAAGATCGGCTTCCCGGATGCCGCCGTCGAACGCAAGATCCTTCAACAGGCGCGTGGCGAAGCCCTGAATGGCGAAACCAAGCCGGAGCGCCGCGTCAGCCAGCAGGCGATCTTTGCCGCACGCAAGGAAATCCTTGGCCTGTACATGGCCGATGCGGTCGAGGAATACCTGGTGCAACTGGTCATGGCCACCCGTACCCCGGCCAAGTTCGACCCGGAGCTGGCCGAATGGATTGCCTACGGTGCCAGCCCGCGGGGCTCCATCTCGCTGGACCGCTGCGCCCGTGCGCACGCTTGGCTGGCCGGACGCGACTTCGTCAGCCCCGAAGACATTCAGGCGGTGCTGTTCGACGTGTTGCGCCACCGGGTCATCCTGTCGTTCGAGGCCGAAGCTGCCGGTATCGATCAGGATCGCGTGATTCAGCGCATCCTCGACGTCGTGGCCGTCGCCTGACCCCATGCAACCCTACCTGATCCCCCAGCCGGGCATCCGCGTCAGCCTCAGCGAGCTGATCGAGATGCGTCATCGGGTGCGGGAAGTGCAGCTGTTTTCCACCCCGAGCCAACGCAGCCCGCTGATCGGCCTGCACCATTCCAAGCTGCGCGGTCGTGGTGTGGATTTCGATCAGGTGCGGGTCTATCAGGCCGGTGACGACGTGCGCAGCATCGACTGGCGCGTGACGGCACGCACGCAGGAGCCACACACCAAGCTGTTCCATGAGGAACGCGAGCGGCCCATCTTCATTCTGGTGGAACAGAGCCGACGGCTTTTCTTCGGTTCCGGCCTGATGTTCAAGTCGGTACTCGCGGCTCAGGCGGCCGCGCTGATCGGCTGGGCGGCGCTGGAACACAACGACCGGGTCGGCGGGTTGGTGTTCGGCGATAACGAACACTACGAGATCAAGCCGCGACGCAGCAAACAAAGCCTGCTGCAGTTGCTCAACCGACTGGTGCGGGTCAATCAGTCGCTGCATACCGAGATTCCGCCAGACCGCGATGCGTTCGGCACTGCGCTGCGTCGCGCACGGGAAGTGCTGCGCCCCGGCAGTCTGGTCATCGTCCTGTGCGACGAGCGCGCCCTGTCCGATGCCGCCGAACAACAACTGAGCCTGCTGTCACGCCACAGCGATCTGCTGTTGCTGCCGCTGTCCGACCCGCTGGACCGCGCCCTGCCCGCTGCCGGTTTGCTGCGCTTTGCCGAACGCGGCGCGCAACTGGAGATCGACACCCTCAACCCCGAGCTGCGCCGCGCCTATCGGCAACAGGGCGAGGAGCGCACGGCGCGTTGGGAGTTGCTGGCGCAGAAGCTGCGGGTATTGCTCATGCCGTTGAGCACCCAGGCGGAGCTCGTCGAACAACTGCGCGAATACCTCAATGCGCGACGTCCGGTGAAGCGCAAATGAATCCCCTCGATCAGCTGGAGCCGCTGATTGCGCCCGAAGCCGTAGGCTTCTGGCCGCTTGCGCCGGGCTGGTGGCTGCTGCTGTTGCTAATCCCCGTTGCAGGCTGGGGCCTGTGGCGCTTGCGCAAACTGCTGCCGGTCAAGGCCCGCAAAGTGCGCAGCGAACAGCCGCTGGACCCGGTTCGCCTCGCCGCGCTGGCGGAACTGGCCAGCCTGCCGAAACCCTACGACGGCGCGCCGGCAGGTGCCTGGCTGCAGCAGATCAACGGCCTGCTCAAACGCCTGTGCCGTAATCATTACCCGCACAGCCAGAGCCACACCCTCAACGGCCGCAAATGGCTGGCGTTCCTCGACAACCGCTGCCCGGCTGCCGGTCTGACGCGCTGGATGATCCTGGTCGAAGGCGCGTACAAGCCCGAGTGCAAACTGGACGACAAGGCCATCACCGGCCTGACTCAGGCGGTCGATACCTGGATCCGCAAACATGTTTGAGTTCGCCTGGCCGTGGGTCTTCGCCCTGCTGCCATTGCCATGGCTGATGCGCGCCCTGCTGCCCATGGCCGACAGCGGCGAGCCGGCGCTCAAGGTCAGCTTTCTCAGTGAACTCGAAGGCCTGAGCGGTCGCCGCGCCAAAGCCAACTTGCCGGTCTGGAGACAGCGTGCGCCGTTTCTGTTGATCTGGCTGTTGCTGCTGATCGCCACAGCGCGACCGCAATGGCTGGGCGAGCCACTGCCGGTGGCTGCCAGTGGCCGCGACCTGCTGGTGGCGGTCGACGTGTCCGGTTCGATGGACTACCCGGACATGCAATGGAAAAGCGATGAAGTCAGCCGGCTGGTGCTGGTGCAACAACTGCTCGGTGACTTTCTCGAAGGCCGCAAGGGTGACAGAGTCGGCCTGATCCTGTTCGGCACCCAGGCGTTTGTCCAGGCGCCACTGACCTATGACCGCCGCACCGTGCGGGTCTGGCTCGACGAGGCGAGGATAGGCATTGCCGGCAAGAACACCGCACTGGGCGATGCGATCGGCCTGGCCCTGAAACGTCTGCGTATGCGTCCGGCCACCAGTCGTGCGCTGGTGCTGGTCACCGATGGCGCCAACAACGCCGGACAGATCGATCCGATTACCGCCGCACGGCTGGCTGCCGAAGAAGGCGTGAAAATCTACCCCATCGGCATCGGCTCGGACCCGGACAAGGACGCGCTGCAAAGCGTGCTGGGCCTCAACCCCAGCCTTGATCTGGACGAACCGACGCTCAAGGAAATCGCCAGCCTAAGCGGTGGCCAGTATTTCCGCGCGCGCGATGGCGACCAGCTGGAAAAAATCCGCGCCACCCTCGATGCCCTGGAGCCGGTTGCACAGCAGCCCACCCAGGCGCGCCCGGCGCAAGCACTTTATCAATGGCCACTGGCGACAGCGCTGCTATTGAGTGTGCTGCTGGTGCTGCGTGAGTTGTGGCCGAACAACGCACTGCAACGCCTACTGGCGGTGCTGCGTTCCATCAACTGGCGTGAGCGCTGCAAAAGCCTGTGGAGGTCGCGATGATCAGCGGGCTCTGGCCGCACTGGTTTCGCCCGGAATGGCTGCTGATCACGCCCTTGCTGGCGCTGCTGATCTGGCGACTCTGGCACCGGCAGAAACGCGCCGGACGCTGGCAAATGCTGCTGCCCACTCACTTTCACGAGGTGTTGCTCAACGGTGGGCGCGGCAGCAACAGCAAACTGCCATGGGTCGCGCTGGGGCTCGCCTGGTTACTGGCCCTTTTCGCCTTGCTGGGCCCCAGTTGGCAGCGCGTCGAACAGATCAGCCAGAAACCGGTCGATCCGTTGGTGGTAATTCTCGAACTCACTCCGCAGATGCTCGCCACCGACACGCCCCCTACCCGTCTGGAACAGGCCAGACGCAAGCTGCTGGACCTGTTGCAAAAACGCAGCGATGCGCAGACCGCCATCGTTGTCTATGCAGGCAGCGCACACACGCTGGTGCCGCTGTCCGATGATCTGGTCACCAGCCACAACCTGCTGGAAGCCATCAGACCGTCGATCATGCCGGTGACCGGCCAGCGCGCCGATCTGGCCGTGCAGAAAGCGCTGCACCTGCTCAAACAGGGCGCATTGGGTCAGGGGCGGATACTGTTGATCACCTCGTCGCTGAGCGAACAGGAACGTCAGGGCATCCGCGCCGCATTGCGCGGAAAATCGCCGCCGCTATTGATTCTCGGGGTCGGCACAGCCGAAGGCGCGCCGGTCACGCAGGAAAACGGCAGCCTGCTCAAGGACGATCAGGGTGCGATTCTGGTGCCGCGTCTGGACAGCGCCAGCCTCAACGACTTCGCCGATCAGGTCGGTGGCAGCTATCGTCAGGCACGCGGCGATGAAGAAGACTTGCGCAGCCTCGGTCTGCTGGCCAGCCCCCGACACATGACCCGCGACGGCCAGGTCGTGCAACTCGACACCTGGGCTGACCAGGGCCACTGGTTGCTGCTGCCGCTGTTGCTGATCGCGGCACTGACCGGCCGGCGCGGCTGGCTGTTCTGCCTGCCGCTGATGTTCATGTTCCCGCAGAACAGCCAGGCGTTCGAGTTTCAGGACCTGTGGCTGCGTCCCGATCAACAGGGCCAGCGACTGCTGGAACAGCATCGTCCAGCCGAGGCAGCGCAGCGCTTCGAAGACTCGCGCTGGAAAGGCGTGGCGTTGTACCAGGCGCAAGACTACGCCAGCGCCGCCCGGCAGTTCGCCGAAGGCAACAGCGCCGCCGACCACTACAATCGTGGCAATGCGCTGGCCCGCAGCGGCGAGCTGGCAGCGGCACTGGATGCCTACGAGCAGGCCCTGGACCGACAGCCCGACTTCCCTGCGGCGCAAACCAATCGGGCGCTGGTGCAAAGCCTGCTGGATCAGGCCAATGAGCAGAAGCCACCCCAGGATGAACAGAACAAGGCCGATCAGGGCGAAGAAGGTCAGCAGGCGTCGCAAGACCCCAATAGCAGCGCATCGCCCGCCGAGCAGAACCCGTCCCGATCGGATCAACCCGGCACCAGCGAAAGCCTGCCGCCGGACAACAGCGGCCAGGCCACCTCGGGCGAGTCGACCGACGACGAACAGACCACCCGCCCTGCGCTACAGTCCGCCGACAGCCCCATGACCGGCGAGCGGCGTCAGGAACTGGAGCAATGGCTGAGGCAGATTCCGGATGACCCGGGCGAACTGTTGCGGCGCAAATTTCGCTACGAACAGCAACATCAGGAAAAGACCCGATGAGTCGCGTGTACACCTTATTGATCGGCCTGTTGCTGAGCCTGATCACCTTGTCACTGCAGGCTGCGCAACTGACCGCCAGCGTTGACCGCACGCGCCTGAACGCCGGGGAAACCGTCGAGCTGACGCTGGAAACCGACGATGTGACGCAGTTCGGCAAGCCCGACATGAGCGCGCTGGAAAGCAGTTTCGAGGTGCGCGACACGCGTCAGCTCAACAGCCTGAAAACTCTGGATGGCAGCAGCCAGGCCACGACGCGCTGGATCGTGACCCTGTTGCCCCGCGAGACCGGAAGCGTGTTGATTCCGTCGCTGCAACTGGGCGAGCTGAAAAGCCAGCCGCTGACCCTGCAGGTCCTGCAGAGCGAGCCCCAGGAGCCGGGCAACCATCTGGCATCGATCTTCATCGAAGCGAGCCTGGATCAGGACAGCGTGTATGTTCAGGCCCAGGCCGTGCTGACTCTGCGCGTTTACCATTCGGTGTCACTGTTCGACGACAGTAGCCTGAGCCCGCTGCAAGTGCCGGACGCGCGGGTCGAAAAACTGGGTGATTCGCGCACCTACGAAAAGCTGATCAACGGCGTGCGCCATGGGGTGATCGAGACACGCTACGCGATCTACCCGCAGCAGAGCGGCGTGCTGAAGATACCGGCGCAAGTGTTCAGTGCCACGCTGGTGCAGACGCCTGCCGAGGGTTCGCAAGCCCAGGACGCCAATCCGTTCGGCCCGCAGCCGGGCCGAGCGGTACGGGTCAAATCTGCCGAAGTGTCGTTGACCGTCAAGCCCAAGCCTGCCGACTACCCGGCCGATGTCGCCTGGTTGCCGGCACGCAGTATCAATCTGGAAGAAAACTGGAGCCCGGAGCCCGGCACTACGCAGGTCGGCGATTCGCTGACCCGCACCCTGACGCTCAAGGCCGAAGGGCTGGCCGGCGCGCAGCTGCCACCCTTGCCGCCCACAGAAGTACCCGGCCTGCGGCGTTACCCGGATCAGCCACAACTGCGCAACCTGCCCAGCGAACGCGGCCTGATCGGCACGCGCGAAGAACGCGAAGCCCTGGTGCCCACCCGCGCCGGCGCAATCGACCTGCCTGCGGTTGAAGTGACCTGGTGGAATACCCGCGAAGATCATCTGGAGCACAGCAGCCTGCCCGCGCGCACCCTGCAGATCAGCGTCAACCCGGGTCTGGCGGTGGACACGCCGGTGAACAACGACACAAACGGCGTGACCGTAATCGGCCCGCCAGTCTGGCCGTGGCAGATGAGCACATTGCTGCTGGTCTGCACCACCCTGCTCGGTTTCGGCCTGTGGTGGCGCGCCCGTGGACAGCCGGCAATCGCCCGGGCCGTGCAGACCGGGCCCAGCCCGCGTACCGTACTCGATGACCTCAAACGCGCCTGCCTGGCCAACGACCCGCAGGGCACCCGTCAGGCGCTCGACGCCTGGGCACGTCAGCAGCCGGAAACCCTGGCTGAAATGGCCGCGCGCTTCGTGCCGCTGTCCGATGCTCTGGACGGTCTCAACGGTGCGCTGTACAGCGAAACCGGCAAGCTGTGGCTGGGCGAGGACCTCTGGCGCGCGGTGCGCAAACTGCCCGCCGCCGAACATATTCAGGACCCGGCAGGTGATGCCGGGTTGCCGCCGCTGTATCCCAAATAAGGATGCAGCTCAGGCAACACCCCTATACGACAAGGTAAACCAATGCGTCTGTTTCACACCTCTGACTGGCACCTGGGTCAGAACCTGCACGGCCAGGAGCGGGATTTCGAACACGCCTGCTTTCTGACCTGGCTGCTCGCCCGTCTGGCCGACCGTAAACCGGATGTACTGTTGATCGCGGGCGACATCTTCGACACCGTCAACCCGCCGGTCAAAGCGCAGGAGCGCCTGTACGACTTCATCGTCAACGCCCACGAACAGCAACCCTTGCTGACCATCGTGATGATCGCCGGCAACCACGACTCCGGCTCGCGTATCGAACTTCCCGCCCCGCTGATGCGCCGCTTGCGTACCCACGCGCTGGGCAGGGTGATGTGGCTGGACGACGGTGTGCTGGATGCCGAACGCCTGCTGTTGCCATTGCCAGACGCCAATGGCGACATCAAGGCCTGGTGCCTGGCGCTGCCCTTTCTGCGTCCCGCCGAGGTCACCGGCCCGACCCTGGGCGATGACTACCTGCGTGGCATCGGCCGGGTGCATGAGCTACTGATCGCGGCGGCTGACCTCAAGCGCCAGCCCGGTCAGGCATTGATCGCCATCAGTCACGCCCACATGGCAGGTGGCTCGGTCTCGGAAGACTCCGAGCGCAGCCTGATCATCGGCAACGCCGAAGCCCTGCCGGCCAGCCTGTTCGGGCCGAGCATCACCTATGTTGCGCTGGGCCACCTGCATAAACCGCAGCGGGTCAACGGCGAAGAGCGCATTCGCTACAGCGGCTCGCCGATCCCGCTGTCCTTTTCGGAAATCAGCTATCAGCATCAGATTCTGGAAATCAATTGCGACGGCGAGACGCTGACCAGTGTCGAGCCGTTGCTGATCCCTCGCGCCGTCAACCTGCAACGCCTCGGGCCTGCGCCGCTGGCCGACCTGCTGGTGCAGCTCAAGGCGTTGCCGGATATCGACCTGCTTGCCGACCCGGACCGCCAGCCGTGGCTGGAAGTGCGCGTGCGTCTGGAGGAACCCCAGCCGGACCTGCGCAACCAGATCGAAAACGCCCTACAGGGCAAGGCCGTGCGGCTGGTGCGCATCGGTGCCGAATACGCCGGCAAGGGCAGCGCGGACGGCAGCGAGGGTGACGCCACGCTGATTGAGCTGGACCAGCTCACGCCTCAGGAACTGTTCAGCCGTGCCTGGCAGGACAACTTCGGCAGCGAGGTCGACGAACAGACGCTGACCGATTTCGCCACGCTGCTGCGTGAAGTCCAGCAGGAGAGCGAGCAACCATGAAAATCCTCGCCATTCGCCTGAAAAACCTGGCCTCGCTGGCCGGCCCCTTTGAAATCGATTTCACTGCCGAGCCACTGGCCAGCGCCGGACTGTTTGCCATCACCGGCCCAACCGGCGCGGGCAAAAGCACACTGCTCGATGCCCTGTGCCTGGCGCTGTTCGGGGCGATTCCGCGGCTGAGCAATATCGGCCAGTCCAAGGTCCCGGACATCGACGGCGACATCACCACCAGCGACCCGCGTACCCTGCTGCGCCGTGGCACGGGCAGCGGTTACGCCGAGGTGGACTTCATCGGCATCGATCAGCGGCGTTATCGCGCGCGCTGGGAAACCAATCGCGCGCGCGACAACGCCAGCAAAAAGCTGCAGGCCAGCCGCCAGACCCTCACCGATCTGGACAGCGAGCAAATCCTCAGCAACCAGAGCAAACGCGAATTCGAGCAGTTGATCGAAAACCGCCTGGGCCTGAACTTCGAACAGTTCACCCGCGCCGTGATGCTTGCCCAGAGCGAGTTCAGCGCGTTCCTCAAGGCAGATGACAAGGAACGCAGCGAACTGCTGGAAAAGCTCACCAACACCGCGATCTACAGCCAGCTTGGTCGGCGCGCCTACAGCAAAAGCAAGGAAGCCGAAGACGCCCTGAAAACCCTGACCGCGCAGGCCAGCAACATCATCCCGCTGGCCCCGGATCTGCTGGCTGAACTGGAACAACGCCTGAGCGACGCGCAGCAGCAGCTCAAGGCTCATCAGACACAGCAACGGCAACTGGAAATCAAACAGCAGTGGCTGACCGAGCTGAACCGTCTGCGTGACGAACAGCTCGCTGCCCAGGAAGCCCTGAACAGTGCGCAACAGGCCTGGGACGAGCACAGCGGTGCACGCCAGACCCTCGGCCAGCTGGAACGCCTGGGCCCGCAGCGTCATCGCTTCGCGCGTCGGGTCACGCTGAATGCTCAGCTTGATCCGCTGGCTGAACAGATTCGCCAGCATCAACAACAGCAGACCTCGCTGCACGACCAGCAGCAACAGCTGGAAAGCCGCCGTACTCAGGCGCAGACCAGCCTGCTGGACGCCCAGCAAGCGCACAGCAGCGCCAAACCGCTGTTGCTGCAGGCTTTCGAAGCGCAGAACACCCTCAATCACCTGGCCCAGGAACTGGCCAAGGCGTCAGACCTGCACCAGCAAAGCGAGCAGCTCTGCATCCAGGGCCAGACCAGCCTGCAAACCCTGCTCGATCAGCAACAGCAGGTAGCGCAACGTCTTGAGCGTATTGCCGGGCAACTGCAGCACAGCAACGAACTGGCGCCGCTGGCTCAGGCCTGGAATGCGTGGCGTGACCGCCTGAAATCCCTCACGCTGATCGCCAATCGTCTCAAGCACGGCCACAGTGAGCTGCCTGCGCTGCAGCAACGTGCCAGCAATGCCGATCAGCAGTTGACCGAGCAACGCAGCGCGCTGGAGTTGCTGTACCGCGAAGCCGATTGCGAAGTGGAGGCAGTGACCGAGCAGGTGCAGATTCTCGGCAGCCTGTTGCAGGACAACCGCAAACAGCAGCGTGCCTTCGAGGAACTGGCCCGTCTGTGGGCCAGTCAGCAGGACGTCGACCGCCAGCTTGCCGACCTCACCCAGCAACAGCAGAGCGCCCAGCAGCAACGCGAACAGCTCAACAGCGAAGGCCTTCGCGTTCGTGATGAACTGACCGTCGCCGAACAGACCCTGACCGTCACCCGGCAACTGCTGGAGCGCCAACGCCTGGCCCGCAGCGCCAGTGTCGAGGAGTTGCGCGTGCAGTTGCAGGACGACCAGCCCTGCCCGGTCTGCGGCAGCATCGAACACCCCTGGCATCAACCGGAGGCGCTGCTCGAAAGCCTCACACAACACGACGACAACGAGCAGGCCAGCGCGCAGAAAGCCGTGGACCTGCTCACCGAGCAACGCAATCAATTGCGTGAACAGGTCGGCGGCGTGATCGCCCGGCAGAAAGAGCTGCTGCGCCAGTATGAGCAGCTCACCGCGCGCCATCAGGCTTTGGCACCGGACCTGGAGTCACATCCTCTCGCCGCGCAATTGCTCGACCGCGACGCCGACAAGCGCGACGGCTGGTTGAGCCAGCAATTGAGTCAACTGAGCGAAGTCATCAGCCGTGACGAGCAACGTCAGCAAGCCTTGCTGACCCTGCAAAAAGACGCTGCGCGCCTGCAGCAGCAGCTTCAGGCGGCGACCGAAGCCAGCCAGACCGCTGCGGGTCATGTTGCCGAGCAGCTCAAGCAACTGGAGGCCGACGGGCAGCGACTGGAAGAAGAACTGACGGCATTTACGCCGCTGGTATCGCCCCAGGTGCTTGAAGGGCTGCGCAGTGATGCATCAGCGACCGTGCTGCAGCTCGAACAGCAGGTGACCCAGCGTCTCGATCAACTGGAGCAGCAACACGAAGAGCAGCAGGAGCAAACCGAGCGCCAGCAGAAGATCGAGAAGCAGCAGGTCGAGCAGCAGACTCGCGTGCACCGCCAGACCGAACTGGCGCAGGAAGTCACCCGGCTCGGCGAGCAACGGCAGAACAGTCAGCAGACACTTGCCGGTCTGCTGGGCGACCACGCCAGCGCAGAGCAATGGCAGCAGGCGCTGGAGCAAACCATCGAGCAGGCCAGACAGGCGGAAAGTCTGGCGGCGCAGGCGCTGCAGGACATCCACAATCAGCTGATTCAACTGGCTGCCGAACTTAAGTCCGGACAGCAACAGCAGCAGGCCCTGCAACAGGAACTGGCTGAACTTGATGTACAGATCAGCGAATGGCGCGCTCAGCATCCGCAGCTCGACGACAGCGCGCTGGATACGTTGTTGACCTACGACGATGCGCATGTCGAGCAACTGCGTGTGCAATTGAGCAGCACCGACAAGGCGCTGGAACAGGCAAAAGTGTTGCAGCTGGAACGCGATCAGCGCCTGCAACAGCATCAGGCGCAACACAGTGATCTGACCGACAGTGCGCAACTGGAAGCAGCGCTGCAGCAGGCCCATGAACAGTCGGCGCTCAGTGAGCAGCACTGCGCCGACTTGCGTGCCGAGCTCAGTGAAGATCAGCGTCGCCGCAACGCCAACAGCGAACTGCAGGCGCGCATCGCCGATGCCAACAGCGAATACCTGCGCTGGGCACGTCTGGCGTCGTTGATCGGCTCGGCAGAAGGCGACAGGTTTCGCAAAATCGCCCAGGCCTACAACCTGGATCTGCTGGTCCACCACGCCAATGCGCAGCTCAGGCAACTGGTGCGCCGTTACCGCCTGAAACGCGGCGGCAGCATGCTCGGCCTGCTGGTCATGGACACGGAAATGGGCGACGAACTGCGCTCGGTTCACTCGCTGTCCGGCGGGGAAACCTTCCTTGTCTCGCTGGCACTGGCGCTGGGCCTCGCTTCGATGGCATCCAGCACCTTGCGCATCGAGTCACTGTTCATCGACGAAGGCTTCGGCAGCCTCGACCCGGAGTCACTGCAACTGGCGATGGACGCCCTCGACGGCCTGCAGGCGCAGGGTCGCAAGGTCGGCGTAATTTCCCACGTCCAGGAAATGCACGAACGAATCCCGGTGCAGATCAAGGTGCGTCGTCAGGGCAATGGATTGAGCACCATCGAGGTGGGGCACTGAGAGACCTGTGACGCGGAACGTGAGGCACGGCAGATTGGTTATCGTTCCTCACGCTCCGCGTGGGAATGCCGTTCTGGACGCTCTGCGTTCGCTCTTGAATGTTGTGCCACCAGCGCTTTCGCGAACAGGCTCGCCTGACATTCCGTGCATGGTCTGCCACGCATTGGGCAGTAAGTCGCAGGGACCTGTGTGGGCGAACATGCTCGCGAAAGCGTGACGGCTGATCAATCACTGGGCGGGTTTGTGATCCAGCGCTGCGTAGAAATTAGCGCTCTGTTGCAGGTATTTGGTTGTGTAGGTCGCAGTGTAGGTCTGAGCGGCGTGAGCTTTCTTGTCGTTCACTTCGACACTGGCGCTGGCCGGGAGAGCGACGTTTGCCGAGATAGCAGATGCAGCGATGATGGAGAAAAGATTGAAATTCATGTCGGTCACCCCTCTTGTCTGTCTGTACGCTGGTTTGAAGTCCTGACCGTTATGGCCGTGACTCAAACTTACGCCCGAGGGTGGCTCAGCAGAAATCTTTTGTAGCACTAACCCATATCATCAAGAATGATAACGGCCCCAGCCCTTATATCGTAAGGGCTGGAGCCGGGGCGGCTTACTTGTCAGTCAGAAAACGCAGGTAAGAAGGTGCGTCTGCATCGAATTTCTGTACCGTTTCACCGATCTTCCCGCTCTGCGGATCACGGCGAACGGTCACGATCTGGTTGCTCTTCTGATTGGCGAACAGCATGAACTGGCCGGTCGGATCGAAAGCGAACTCACGGGGTTCCTTGCCTTCCAGGGAACGACGCTGAATTTCTTCAAGCTTGCCGCTGGCCTGATCAATGCGGAACACCACAACCTGATTCGCGTCACCCCGATTGGTCACGTACAGAAACTTGCCATCCGGTGAAGTGTGCAAGGCGCCACCACCGTTTTTCTCGTCCACGCCCTTGTTCTTCATGTCGACCAGTTGGGTCTGCTTGAAGGCGCCGTCATGGTAGTCGAACACCGCCACCTGAGCCGTCATCTCCAGTACCAGCCAGGCATGTTTGCCATCGCCACTGAAGAGGGTATGACGGGGTCCGGAACCGCCCGGCAACTGCACGAACGGCACCTTGGCTGGCTGCAACGGCTTGGCCTGGCTTGCGTCGTAGTGATACACGAACAGCTTGTCAGCGCCCAGGTCGGCAGTCACCACGTACTTGTCATCCGGGGTCGGCACGGCCAGGTGCACATGCGACGACATCTGCCGCTCACTGTTGACCTTGCTTCCAGGACCCAGCGGCAGCACCTGAACGGCTTCGCTCAACGTGCCGTCCTTACCCACCGGCACCACGGTCAGCGCGCCGCCCGGGTCAGGGTTTACGGCGTAGTTGGCCACGAACAGGTAGCGGCCGTCGTAGCTCAGGCTGGAGTGCGTCGGTTCTTCACCGCGGCTTTGAACCTGATTGATCGGCGTGATCTGACGGGTTTTCGGGTCGATCGCGAAGCTGCTGACCTTACCGACCGCGTCTTTTTGTCCAGGGCCGTTTTCATTGACCGCGAACAGATAGCGCTGGTCTCTGGAGACGGTCAGCCACGACGGGTTTTCGGCCTTGACCACTTGCAACGGCTTGGCATCGATCATCCCGGTTTTGCTGTCGAAGGCAAAACGATAGATCCCTTCACTCTTGCCTTGCGTGTAGGAACCTATCAGCAATTCAGTATCGGGCATGGCTTGGGCCTGCAGGGTAAATGCGCTCATGGCACTGGCAATCGCCAGCCACGGCAGGAATTTATGGGGCATGGGGGCATCCCTTGTTATCGAAGTTATTGATGCCTGTTACGGCACTGTCGGGGTCTATGATAGCGCCAGCCCGCATTTACTCAATCCTGCGCAGAATCATCTTCATCGGTGGGGGTAAAGGCAGCCAGGCAGACGATCCGGTGATCGGCGTTGCCGTCATTGATCACCCAGCTTTGCAGGGACTCATCGAAGGTCGCAGCCTCGACTTGTGCCTTGGTGAAGCGCCATACCTTGCGCTCGCGGCCGTCCATGCATTCGACGTTCAGCTCTTCGCCCAGAGAGAAGTCCCAGGCGTGCAGACCGTCAATTTCCAGCATGGTGGTGACTTCGAGCGCGGCGAGCAGTGTGGTGGGTGTGGTAGTCATGAAATTCATCCGGCCAGCAAAAGCGCGAATGATAGGCCAAAAGGCAGGCGCAGATACAGTCGGAGCGCAGCTGGAGCCGTACCAGCGCCGAGCGCTGGCACGGTGAGCAATCAAACAGTGACTGCGCTTACAGCTTGCCGATGCCGCCCGGCTGAAACACCGGTTCGCTCGGTGCCAGGCCGTTGACCAGCGGCTTACCGAACTCGGCCTGACTGATCTCGAAACGATCGCCCGGCTGTGTGCGCACGCCATCGGCAAACGACAGGGTCGCGGTGCCGAAGAAATGCACATGCACGTCACCGGGCCTGAGGAATTGCGCGTACTTGAAGTGGTGGTATTCGAGGTTTTCCAGGCTGTGGCACATGTTCGCTTCGCCACTGAGGAACTCTTTCTCCCACAGCACCTTGCCATCGCGCCAGACCCGGCTGGTGCCCGACAGGCTTTGCGGCAAGTCACCCACGCGCAACTCCGGCCCGAACGAACAGGCGCGCAGTTTCGAATGCGCCAGATACAGGTAGTTGCGACGCTCCATGACGTGATCGGAGTATTCGTTACCGATGGCGAAGCCCAGGCGATAAGGCTTGCGGTCATGACCGATGACGTACAGGCCGCTCAGCTCGGGCTCTTCCCCGCCGTCTTCGGCAAAGGGCGGCAGCGAAAACGAATGTCCGGGGCGCACGACAATGCTGCCGTCACCCTTGTAGAACCACTCGGGCTGAACACCGGCCTGCCCCGCCGCCGGCTTGCCGCCTTCGACGCCCCATTTGAAGATACGCATGGTATCGGTCATCGAGGCTTCATCGCCGGACTGCTGGTGCATCTTGTCGCGTGCCGACGCACTGCCCAGATGGGTCAGCCCGGTGCCACTGACCAGCAGGTGCGCCGGATCAGGATGGTCGAGCGGCGGCAGGATCCGCAATTCCTCAAGCAACTGCGAATAGTCATGCGTCTCGCCAACGCCCCGCTGCTCGACCTGATGCGCCAGCGCCGAACCCGCCTCGATCGCCGCCAGCGCCAGCTCGCGAACACTCTCGACACCCTGGACCTCACGCACCTGGTCACCGTCGACCAGACCGACCCGACGCTGACCGTCGCTCAATTCAAACTGTACTAACCGCATGAAATTCTCCTTTCAGATAATGGGCCGCTGAAAACCTATCTCGCCTTGGCACTCGCCGCGAAGTCGGACACTGGCAGCACATGCTTGCGCTCCAGCACGTGATAGACGATGCCGGTCAGCAGCAGCCCGAAGACCATCACGCCTGATAGGAAATACAGGCCCGATGCCAGGCTGCCGGTGATTTCCTTCGACGCGCCGATCACGAACGGACCGATGTAGCCGCCCAGGTTGCCGACCGAATTGATCAGCGCGATACCGGCTGCGGCACTGGCACCGGCGAAGAACCGCCCCGGCAAGGTCCAGAACACCGCCGTGCAGGAAAACAGCGCGAACGCCACCACGCACAATGCAGCCAGCTGCGCCACCGGCATGGTCAGCCAGGCGCTGCAGAACAGGCCGATGGCACCCAGCACATACAGCACGGCCAGATGTCCGTAACGATCGTTGAGGCGATCGGAACTGCGCGGCACGATCAGCAGACCGATGATGCCGAAAATGTACGGCACCGACGACACGAAGCCGGTGGTCAGGTCACTGCCACCGAACTGTTTGATCAGCGTCGGCAGCCACAGGCCCAGACCGTAGATGCTCAAGGTCACCGGCAGGTAGAACAGCGCCAGCAACAGCACGCGTTTGTCTTTCAAGGCATGCAACGGATTGCCGTGGCGGGTCTGGCCATACTCTTCAAGATCCTTTTTCAGCTCACCGGTCAGCCAGTCCTTCTCGGCCTGGTCCATCCAGTTGACCTGCTGCGGACCATCCGGCAACCAGCGCAGCACCGGCCAGGTCAGCAGAATCGCCGGCGTGCCGATGACGATGAACAGCCACTGCCAGCCATGCAGGCCGAGTATGCCGTCCATGCCCAGCAAACCGCCGGAAACGGGCCCGGTGATCATCATGGCGATGGGTTGCGAGAGGATGAAAAGGCCAAGGATCTTGCCGCGATGGCGCACCGGAAACCATTGGGTGATGTAGTACAGCACACCGGGGAAGAAGCCCGCCTCGGCGGCGCCCAGCAGAAACCGCATCACGTAGAAGCTGTGCGGCCCCTGGACGAAGGCCATGCCGATGGTGATCGCGCCCCAGGTGATCATGATTCGCGCGAACCAGCGGCGTGCGCCGAAACGCTCGAGCATCAGGTTGCTGGGGATCTCCAGCAGGAAGTAACCGATGAAGAACAGTCCGGCACCCAGCCCGTAGGCGGCGTCGCCAATACCGATGTCCGCGCCCATATGCAGCTTGGCAAAGCCCACGGCAGAGCGGTCTACATAAGCGATCAGGTACAGCAGGATAAGGAAGGGGATCAGTTTCAGCGTGATGCGGCGTATAAGCCGCAGTTCCTGGCTCATGTAGGCGGTCTCCCATTGTTTTTGTTATGGAACCTGCGGGGATCGCCTCTGTGCCTGGGGCTGAATAACACTGCACATGCGCCAGGATGATCCCTCGTCTACGACTGACTATATAGTAATACTATTTAAACTGACAACTCTTCCAATACGCGTTTTTTAGGCTTACCTTAGCCAGCAGTATCGCCATTAAGTCTTACAATAAGAGAGCCGATCATGTCTGACTCCGATAAAAAACCGACCCTCCGTTCTGCCCAGTGGTTTGGCACCGCCGACAAGAATGGCTTCATGTACCGCAGCTGGATGAAGAATCAGGGCATTGCCGACCACCAGTTTCAGGGCAAGCCGATCATCGGCATCTGCAATACCTGGTCGGAGTTGACCCCCTGCAACGCGCATTTCCGGCAGATCGCCGAGCATGTCAAACGTGGCGTGATCGAAGCAGGCGGCTGGCCGGTGGAGTTTCCGGTGTTTTCCAACGGCGAATCCAACCTGCGCCCTACCGCAATGTTCACCCGTAACCTGGCGAGCATGGACGTTGAAGAAGCGATTCGCGGCAACCCCATCGACGGGGTCGTGCTGTTGACCGGTTGTGACAAGACCACCCCTGCCCTGTTGATGGGCGCTGCCAGTTGCGACATCCCTGCCATCGTCGTCACCGGCGGACCGATGCTCAACGGCAAACATGAAGGCAAGGACATCGGCGCCGGAACCATCGTCTGGCAGATGCACGAGTCCTACAAAGCCGGGACCATCAGCCTGGATGAATTCCTCTCCGCCGAAGCCGGCATGTCGCGCTCGGCAGGCACCTGCAACACCATGGGCACGGCGTCGACCATGGCCTGCATGGCCGAAGCGCTGGGCACTTCGCTGCCGCACAACGCGGCCATTCCGGCGGTGGATTCGCGGCGTTACGTGCTGGCGCACATGTCCGGCATGCGTGCCGTCGACATGGTCCGCGAAGACCTGCGCCTGTCGAAGATTCTCACCAAGGCCGCTTTCGAAAACGCCATCCGGGTCAACGCGGCCATCGGTGGCTCGACCAACGCCGTCATCCACTTGAAAGCCATCGCCGGACGTATCGGCGTCGACTTGGATCTGGATGACTGGTCACGCATGGGCCGTGGCATGCCGACGATTGTCGACCTGCAACCGTCGGGGCGCTTCCTGATGGAAGAGTTCTATTACGCCGGCGGCCTGCCCGCCGTGTTGCGCCGCATGAACGAAGCCAGGCTGCTCCCAAACCCGGATGCCTTGACCGTCAATGGCAAGAGCATTGGCGAAAACACCTGCAACTCACCGATCTATGGTGAAGATCAGGTGATCCGCGCGCTGGACAACCCGATCCGCGCCGACGGCGGGATTTGCGTGTTGCGCGGCAACCTCGCGCCGCTGGGTGCCGTGCTCAAGCCCTCGGCCGCGACGCCGGCACTGATGCAGCACCGTGGCCGCGCAGTGGTGTTCGAGAATTTCGAGATGTATAAATCGCGAATCAACGATCCGGATCTGGACATCGATGCCAACTCGGTCATGGTGCTCAAGAACTGCGGCCCCAAGGGCTATCCGGGCATGGCCGAGGTCGGCAACATGGGCTTGCCAGCCAAGCTGCTGGCGCAGGGCGTGACTGACATGGTGCGCATTTCCGATGCGCGCATGAGCGGCACGGCTTACGGCACAGTGGTTCTGCATGTGACGCCGGAAGCCGCAGCGGGCGGACCGCTGGCGGTGGTCAAGGAAGGCGACTGGATCGAACTCGACTGCGCTGGCGGGCGCCTGCATCTGGACATCCCGGAAGCCGAACTGGCGGCACGCCTCGCCGACTGGCAGGCTCCGCCTCAATTGCTGCTGGGAGGCTATCGCCAGCTGTACGTAGACCGGGTGATGCAGGCGGATCAGGGCTGTGATTTCGACTTTCTGGTCGGTTGCAGAGGTTCCGAAGTGCCCCGCCACTCGCACTGACAAAAGCGGCGGTTTGCCTGACGCAGGCAGCCGCCGCAAGTGTTACGCAATGGTATGATGCCCAGCAATTACCGCCAGGACCGACCAGCGTTCCCATGGATTATCGAAAGCCTTCCGACCGAAAAAGCATGCACGCCCGTATCGTCCAGGAACTGGGCATGCAAATCGTGTCCGGCCGTTTCAAGCCTGACGAAAAGCTGCCTGCCGAAGCGCTGCTCTGCGAAGAGTACGCCGTCAGCCGACCGGTCCTGCGCGAAGCGACACGGGTTCTGGTGGCCAAGGGTCTGGTTTATTCGCGCCCGCGTGTCGGCACGGTGGTCAAGGCGCGTCGCGAATGGCATCTGCTGGACCCGGACGTGCTGCACTGGGTCATGCAAAGCTCGCCGCAGAATGAGTTCTTCCATCTGCTGACCAGCGTACGCGCGGTCATCGAGCCAGCGGTTGCCGCACTGGCCGCGCAGCATGCCACCGACGCAGAGATCGAGTCGATCCACGAAGCCTATCTGCGCATGGAAGCTGCACCGACGCCGGAAGACCTGCTGCAACCCGACCTCGACTTCCACAGCCGCATCGCCGACGCCACCCACAACGATCTGCTGGCGCACTTGTGCAACATGCTGTCACTGGCGTTGCGCGAAGCGCTCAAATACTCCAACAAACGCCCTAACCTGCACGAACTGGCCATGCCACGCCACAAGGCGATCCTCACCGCCATCCAGAACCGCGACGCACTGGGCGCACGCCACGCTTCGCTGGTGCAACTGGACGATGCACGCAATGCGCTGAGTGTGGTACTCGGGGGCGGTTGATCGACAGGCTCGACCGAATCGATAACTTCCTGCGCCTGTCTATTCGTCGTGTTTATTAATCAGGCATGGCGAACCCTGACGATTGCTGGTACCCGCCGCTGAACGTTCTATTTCCGTGGGAAATATCCAGTTCATTCGTAAGATCTTTACTAGCCCAGTGTAAGCTCAGTCCTTAATCACTCCAGATAGCAAGTCTGCTATTTGCGAACATATAAAGTAATGATATCTCTCCCTGCACATTAATCAAAACACTGCGCCGGTTCATACACGTCGATTAAACCTATCGGACGTCAGGGACTCGTGCAGCTGATAAAAAGTGTGCAGGGAGCATTGCATGAAACTTCTGGCCATCGTTCAGGGCGATACCACAGACCACGGAGGGTCTGTCATCAACGGCGATCAAACAAAGCGCATCAATGGTTTCGCCATAGCGCACAGGGGCTGTGACGTTATCTGCCCGCTGCATGGCGTCAGCAAAATCCTCGGAGAAGAAAACAACGTCCATATCGACGGAAACATCATCGCACTGGAAGGCGACCTGACCAGTTGCGGGGCCCGGTTGATATCCAGGCAACAAAGTTTCTTTCGGGTCGGGAGGCGCTCCGATGCAGTGGAGTCTGCGCCTGATACTTCGGCTGGTCATCATCAAGAGCTGGCCAGCGAAGGTGCGTTGGATGGCGGTGTGCAGGCCGTTGATTCGTTGCCGAGCCAGCGAAACTCAATGGCATGCGACGAACGATTTCGTCTGTTCAACCAACAGCGTTCCAGCCTTGGCCATCTGGGCTATGTGGTCATGCAAGATCAACGCTGCACTGCCGTTGGTGCGCTTGACCTGCAGGGCTACAGCCGCAGCCATACAAGTCATGCGGTCACCGCTGTACAACTCGCAACCACCGCACCCTGGCCGGTCATGGAGTAACCCCGATGTCTCTGAACGATTTCCAGCGCACCAACGCCTTGGGCCCCGACACCTACTTCGCCTTGCCCCAAGGCGCCTCACACACCTACGCCCCGACAGACACCCCGGCCAAAGAAGTCATCATCCAAAGCCTCGCCCTCTCCCGCATCCCCGGAGCCATGCGCAACATGGGGTGGAATACGGCAGCGGCGCTGATGCAAAGATGGTTTGACAGTCCAGCGTGGGAGATGCCGGAGGAGTGGAAGGAGCGAGAAACGCAGCCAGACCCAATGAGCCTGTCTCCCGCGCAGTGCGATGAAAGCATCGTGAAGATGGAATGGGCAATGCAGTTTGAGCGATGCAGGCAGGCTGTTGAGGTGGCTGAGTCGAGATTGAACACAGCTAACGCCGTCAATCGATTGAAAGAACTGCTAAAAGAAGCTGGCTGGCGTGATCACATTGACTGCCAACTGGGTTCAAACACGATGTCCGCCAGACAAATGGACGCTTGTGCTCAAGTAAACTTCGCTAAATTCGGTAGTGCATGGAGCACGCTGGATGATATGTACGGAGCATTGGGCTTTGCAACGATGAAAGTAGGTGTAACAGGAAAAACCTTCAGCAAGGAAATTTCTGGCACCCAACATCGTCAACACTACTTTCAAGTTGAGCATGTAGGTCTTTATATCCGAGATCATTACGACTTCAATGGCATACAATACTTGGGCACATGGACAGAAGATCGCGTACTCACCAAATCGGAAACACTCATAACCTTGCACCCTCAAGGAAATTTGATAATCAGATTGAAAGATGGGCCCTTTGCTGCAATCACAAACGCAAACTTTCGAAACTATCGTGTAGAACAAATCAAAGGGGGCGACTTCATAATTTATTCGGACATCATGTGGAAGAAATCCGATCAAATCATTGAGCTAGGAACATGGCCATGAAAAAATCATCTCGCACACTAGTATTTTTTTTGTCATACGTCATCATCGCAGGCGGTCTCTGGATCGCTTCTGAATGGTGGGAAAAAGGACTGGCTGAAAAATCGAGCGGCCCGCATGTAAGTCCGGGTGGATGTTATCGAGTAGATATATTTAAACCATTTTGGGTCTTACCTATGATGTTTCATCGAGAATCCGATCCCAACGAAGATCAACCACCCACGTGGTTTCCCTGGTGGGGCTACCCGGCGTTTTTTCGACTTTACGATCACCGCACTGGCGTATTGATTTCAGAGACAAAGATTTACGATCTGGAATCAGCGGGCGATAAACTGTCGTGGGGAAGTGGATCGGGAGTGGTAATGTCCGGTTTGATCTTAATTGGCCCCAATCTCCCTGATTGCATGGGTGATCGCCCTACTCGCGTAAAGCCTCAATGAAAGAGGCATCGGGACGCTGGGTATTTTTTCTGGCCTACATAACTATCGCAGGCAGTCTCTGGACGGCATCGGAATGGTGGGAGAAAGGGTTAGCGGAACGCTCTGGCGAGCCTGACATAAGCCCTGGAGGCTGTTACCGAGTGGAGTTGTTCAAACCACTCTGGGTCCTTCCGATGATGTTTCATTCGATGCCACACCCGGACAGTGAGGTGCCAAGAAAGTGGCTACCTTGGTGGGAGTACCCTGCGTTTTTTCGGCTCTATGATCATCGCACTGGCGAGTTGATTTCACAGACCGAGGTTTACGATCTGGCGTCAGCGAGTGGGCCACTGGATTGCGGAGACGTATCGAGTGAGGTATCGGCCGGAATGATCTCAATTGGCCCCAATCTCCCTGACTGCATGGGTGATCGCCCTACTCGCGTGAACCCTCAATAACGAGAGCATTACGATGCTGGACGTTTTTTAATGATCGTTCCAGCGCCGCATTGGCACGATAGTGAATAGGACACCGAGTTACAGGTCGCCACAACCTCAATGCGAAAACAATGAGTTCCCCACCTTCCCCGCCATCTTCTCCGGCTTGATCAAAAACCGCGCCAGCGCGGGCAGCAGCCACAGTGCGCCGAACATGTTCCACAGCAGCATGAAGGTCAGCATCAGGCCCATGTCGGCCTGGAACTTGATCGCCGAGAAGATCCAGGTGCACACACCGATGGCCAGACACAGGCCGGTGAACAGCACGGCCTTGCCGGTGGATTTGAGGGTTTCGTAATAGGCTTCCTGCAATGGCAGTCCGGCGCGCAGAAAGCTTTCCAGACGGCTGTAGATGTAGATGCCGTAATCGACGCCGATGCCCACGCCCAGCGCCACCACCGGCAAGGTCGCGACCTTGACGCCGATCCCCATGAAGGCCATCAGGGCGTTACCGAGCACCGAGGTCAGCACAAGCGGCAAAACGATGCACAGCGTGGCGGCCCATGAGCGGAAGGTGATCATGCACATCGCGGCCACGCAGAGGTAGACCAGCACCAGAATCACCAGCTCGGACTGCTTGATTACTTCGTTGGTCGCGGCCTCGATACCAGCGTTGCCGGCGGCCAGCAGAAATTGCAGGTCCGACGTGTCGTTCTGTTTAGCGAAGTCCTGCACTGCATGCACCGCACGGTCCAGGGTCTCGGCCTTATGGTCGTTGAGGAACACCAGCAGCGGCGCCAGCGAACAGGTGTTGTTGTACAGGCCGTCGGCGCGGGCGATGGAGTTGTTCAGCACGTCTTTGTTACGCGACAGACTCTCCCATTTCAGGTTGCCCTCGTTCATGCCCTTGATCATCTGTCTGGACACCGTGACCAGGGAAATGGCCGACTGCACGCCTTGGGTGTTTTCCATCTTCCAGGCCAGCTCGTTGATCGCTGACATTGTCGGATAGGCCGAGCAACCTTCTGGTGGCGTCTTGACCATGACCACCAGCACGTCCGAACTGGTGGAGTAATGACCGATAATGAACGCGTTGTCCTTGTTGTAGCGTGAATCGGGACGCAGCTCCGGCGCGCCCTGGTCCAGGTCGCCGATCTTGAGGTTCTGGCTGTACCAGAGGCCGCCACCGAAGGCCAGAAGCGCCAGCACAATCGAGACCGGTGCAACCTTTGGGCTGGCAAAGTTGGACAGCAAGCGCCAGAACGGATGCTCGGACACCGCATCCTGCTTGCTGCGATTGATCGCCCGCTTGCTGATGCCCACGTAGGAAATCGCCACCGGCAGCAGGATCAGGTTGGTGAACACGATCACCGCCACACCAATGGACGCGCCGATGGCCAGCTCGCGGATCACTCCGATGTCGATAATCAGCAGCGTGATAAAACCGACCGCGTCGGCCAGAATCGCGATCATGCCGGGCAGAAACAGCTGACGAAACGTCCGCCTTGCAGCGGTCAGGGCGTTGTCGGCCTCGCTGGATTGCAGGGCAATACCGTTGATCTTCTGTACACCGTGAGAGATGCCGATGGCGAAGATCAGAAACGGCACCAGCATCGAATACGGGTCAATTCCGAAGCCTACAACGTGCATCAGCCCCAATTGCCAGATCACCGCAATCAGCGTGGTGCTCAGAACCGCCACCGTGCTACGGATACACCGGGTGAACCAGATCAGCAGCACCAGCGTGATCAGAAAGGCGATGCCGAAGAACATCACCACCATGAACAGACCGTCGATGAGGTCACCGACCTTCTTGGCGAAACCGACGATATGAATCTTGATGTTGGGGTTCTGTGCTTCGTACTTGTCGCGGATCTTCTCTTCAAGCTGGTGCGAGAACTGCTGATAGTCCAGCGCCAGCAACTTGCCCTGATCTGCCGGATCCGGGTAGGACTCCTGCAACGGCACATCAATGATGCTGGATTTGAAATCGTTGGCGACCAGACGCCCGACCTGTCCGGACTTGAGTATGTTGTTGCGCAACAGATCCAGGCTCTCCTCCGAACCGTTGTAACTCTGCGGAATCACTTCGCCTCCGGCAAAGCCCTCCTCCGTCACTTCGGTCCAGCGTACGCTCGGGCTCCACAGCGATTTCAGGCCAGACCGGTCGACGCCGGGAATATAGAACACCTCGTCGCTGATCTGACGCAGCGTCTCCATGTACTGTTTGGAGAAGATGTCGCCGTCCTTGGCCTCCACCGAGATACGAACGGTGTTACCCAGATTCGCCAGATCGTTGCGGTGTTCCATCATGTTCTGAATGAACGGATGAGACAGCGGGATCATCTTCTCGAAACTGGTGGAAGGCCGCACCTGCGTGGCCTGCCAGAACAGAAAGAGGCTGGCCAGCAGGCAGAGGATGATGACTGCCGGGCGATGGTTGAAAATCAGGCGTTCAAGGAAGGTTGCCTTTTCATCCGGATCTTGCGCGTGCTGGTGCGTGCTCATGCCTGAATATCCCCGCCCTGAAAGGTCTTATTGTTGGGTGGTATCGGCGCCCGTCGGCGAGGTGAGGCGAACACCGCCCTGCCCGACCAGAATCAGATTGCCCTGAGGGTTGCCGGTAACCCCGGCCAGCGAGATGCGATCAGGTCGATTGAAGACCGCGAATGTTTCCCCGTCATCGGTGCTGCGCATGACACTGCCGCCATTGCCGACCAGCACCAGCGAGCCATCGGCCAGCAGCGTGGCGCTGGCCAGACCGAACTCGAGCGGCCCGCGCGCGCCCTTCAGTTCGATCGGCTGCCAGCTGTCACCAAAATCGCTGGAGCGAAACAGATTGCCGCGCAGACCATAGGCCAGCAACGTGGACGGCTGAGCCGTGCCGATCACGCCGAATAACGAGCCTTGATACGGGCCGTCGACTTTCTCCCAGGTCTGCCCCTCGTCGCGGGAGCGAAACATGCTGCCCGCTTCGCCGACAATGAACAGGCCGGCGTCCTTGACCTGAGCGATGCCGTTCAGGTGGTATTGGTCTTCGTTGTCCAGCCTGTCGCTGACATCTTCCCAGTGCTGCCCGCCATCGGCCGTGCTCAGCAGCAGGCCGTAGGCGCCGATGGCCAAGCCGTTGTCGAGGTCCTTGAACCAGACATCCAGCAGCGGAGCCTCGCGCTTCAAGTCCTCGAACTGCTTGTTCCAGGTCTTGCCGCCATCGCTGCTGGCCAGTACCTGCGCGTCGTGACCGACCGCCCAACCGTGCTGTTCATCCACAAAAAACACGGCCGTCAACAACTGCCGGGTAGGCACGCGGGCCTGACTCCAGGTGTTGCCCTGATCATCGGAAAGCAGAATATGCCCATGGTCACCCACCACGACCAGCCGCGCCCCCGCATGGGCGACGTCCAGCAACAACGTGCGTGAGGCTTTGGCCGACTCGATGGCATAAACAGGCGTGTCGGCAGCGGCGGCAGTGGCTAGCGCCTCGGAACCAGCCATGGCTGGCAGCGCAAACAGGGATGACGCAACGACAGCCAGAGACATGCCCGCGTATAACCGGGTGCGACGATGGAAAGACTCACGCATGGACTTTTCCGCTCTTATTATTATCAGGTGGCTGTTATCGGGTGCGGGTGCCGGACAACTCATATCGATGCCGACGCCCACAGCGCTATGGCGTTACCTGTCTGGAAGCTCAGCCATCCTAGGCAGCTTTGCAAATGCCTGACAATCGACATGTCGTTATCTTTTGTTAAGCGTGCTGAATGTGATTGATGAAACATAACGACGGTTGATCGGACAGATTGACCAGACGCCGGTCAGCGAATGCTCCTGCGCCGCAAGGCCGCTGGTTTGAAGGCGTTCACGCTGGGTACCGGCTGAGAGAAGTCACTGGTGCCAGGCTCCTGATTGTCGAGGTTCTGTACGTGATAACGCCGCGCCTGCAAGTCATGGAAAACGTCCAGTGCGGACCAGGTCGTCGGCAGTTCGTAATAGTTCTTCAGGTACGCCATGGAGACGCGCCACAACTGCCCCCGAGCGTCGTACTGATCGACGATTGCAGCCTGCCAACTGTCCTCGTCCAGGTACAGCGTGCGTCTTGAATAGACATGACGCGCGGTCGGTTTGAGCGTGCCCTCCACCACCCATACGCGATGCAACTCATGGCGCGTATAGGCCGGGTTGAGATGACCCACCTGCAATAATTGCCGATAGGTAATGTCGGGGCTGGAAATCCGGTAGTTGTTGTAGGGAATATAAATCTCGCGTTTGCCCAGTAACCTCCAGTCGTAACGATCCGGCGAGCCATTGAACATGTCGGTGTCGTCGGCCGTGCGCAAGCCTTCAGAGGCCGGGATCGGCATGTCGTAAGCCAGACTCGGCGCGCGGCGTACCCGACGTTGCCGAGCACTGTAGGTCCACGCCTGCCGCGGCTCCTGGATCTGGTCCAGTGTTTCATGGACCAGCACGGCAGAACCGGCCATGCGCGTCGGGCACTGGGTAAACGACAGGTAATAGAACAGCACGTTATCCAGACTGGCAAAGCTGCCCGCAGGGTCATAGAAGCGAAACAGCACTTCCTGACGCGACGTGTTCAGCTTGAAACTGCCGTCGCGCTGTATGGCAACTTCCGAAGTACGTCGCACCGCATAATGGCCGCGATACCGGGCAATATGGTTCCACACGGCCTGAATGCCCTTTTCCGGAAGCGGAAATGGAATGCCGCCGTAGGCATCGACAAAACCGTTGCCGCCGCCGATCAATCGGGCTTTCTGCGCATTGCGGCGGGTGTTGTCGTACACCCATTGCGGTGCCGATCCGGAACGTCGCGTGGGGTATACCGGCATCCGGTAGCTGTCAGGGTAGGCTTCGAACATCGCCACCTGCCCTGGCGTCAGACGCGTGCGATAGTGCTGCATATTGGCGTGGGTGATGGTGAACAGGGGCTTGTCAGCGGCATACGGGTCGACATGCCGGGTGCCCGACCCCTTGTATCCGGACGGCGGTCGGGTGATTCCGCCCGTCCAGGGCGGAATGGTCCCCGTGGCATTACCTGCCATCTCGCCTCCCAGCGGGGTCAAACGACTCCCGAGCAACGTGGCATCGACTGCCTGGCAGGTGTCGATCGCGAACAGCAGCATCAGCGCGCCGCCCAGCCGAAGTTTCATGAGCATGTGGGCTCTCCTTGCATGGCCACGTCGGGACGCGTGTCTGGCGTCCAGGCCGGGAATAGTTCCGTGTAAACGGCAGGTTGTAAGGGCGACACGGTTATTGACGTTCGGCCAATAACCGTTTGTTTAACAGGCAAACCAAATTGCCCACGTATTCCTACCGCGAACAGGTTATCTATCGGGTATAGGTCTGTAGGAAACTTCACAGAACAAGAAGAGTCGACAACGCGCTGTTAAACACCAATGAAGCAGGCACCCGGAATAGCCCACAGTAATGCAACGTGAATGCCAACAGGCGATAAAGAGCAGATCACAACTTATATAAGGTACAGATCTGAAACGTCGTGCCCCCGCGTTATGACCAGAATTAAAAACAGCGACACCGCCTGTTTGATTGTCAGACAGCACGCTAACAAAACCACTTATTATCGCTGCTTGAGGGCGGGTATATGAACGCGTGGTAACAACAAGAGTGTTACGTGCTCGAAGCCAGTAACACCGGGTGACGACAGGCAGGGTTCAGTCGATGACGACGTGTGGCAGGAAGCGGCTGGTGTCCTTGGTGATCAGGCTGTCGTCTTCACGAATACCGATCCCGGACGCAAGATCGCCGATGACCCAGGAGCCGATCAGCGTGTAGCTGTCGCCGAATCGCGGAAGCGGCGAGTACGCCTGCAGAATGTAGGGCGCATCCGTGTAGGGCCCATCGACCGAGATCACCTGATCGCCGGGCGTGCGCATTTCAATGTTGGCGCCCTCACGGGAAAAGTAGGGTTTGCGTACCCAGCCTTTGGGGACCGCTTTGTTCGGGTCCTGGTCGACGTGCGCAGGCAGCAGGTTCGGATGGCCTTCGTTGAACTGCCACAACAACGGCAGAATCCCCTTATTGCTGAGAATCGCCTTCCACGCGGGTTCGACGAACTGGGTGCCAGCGGCTGACACGTGCTGGCCGAACTCCTCGTGAAAGATGTGCTCCCAAGCATGCAGCTTGAACAAGCGCTCGATCCAGCGCCCGTCCAGATCGACAAAACGCCCGTCAGCGCTCAGCCCGATGTCTTCGATATCGATATGCCTCGCATCAATGCCGACGTGTGCTGCCATACGCCGCAGGAAATCGGTGGTGCCCCGGTCTTCGATGGAACCGGACATCGCCGAAAAGTAGAAGGGAGTCGTGCCGGGAAACTCGGCAAAGGCCCGAACCAGGTCCTCGGCAATCGAGTTGAACTGGGTGGCATGCGCAGGCAACACGCCGCGTGCCATCTGCTCTTCCAGCCAGAGCAACTGCACCGCCCCCGCTTCCATCAGACTGGTCGGCGTATCGGCATTGATTTCGTACATCTTTGCCGGGCCCGTACCGTCGTAGGCAAAATCGAAGCGCCCGTACAGATGCGGATGTCCCTCCTTCCACGAGGTCTGGATCAGGTCGAAGAACGCTTCCGGAATCGCCAGTTGATGGAGCAGCGCTTCGCTGTCCACCACTCGCGCCACGGCGTCCATGCACATCTGGTGAAGCTCCTGGGTGGGCGCTTCAAGATCGCGGGTAATCTGCTGTTCGCTGAACAGGTAATACCCGCGCTCGTCCCAGTAACGCTCGCCGTCGATGGTGTGAAAGTTGAACCCTTCACGTTCGGCGGTCGTGCGCCAGTCCGGACGTTCCTCGATGCTGATCTTTTTCATGCCGCGAACCGTCAGCCTCCGAAACTGCTGCCACTGCTGCTCTTGCCGCCCCAGCCACTGCGTGCCGAAGCCTGACTGCCGAAGCCGCCGCGCGAGATGGTCGATGACACCGAGGACGAGCCGGAACCCGAGCTGCCCAGGTTACGCCCCAGAGTGCTCCTGCCGTAGCTGCGATCCGGGCTGGATTGCGCCTGGGTCGAGCGCCCGAAGGTCTTGCCGCGATCGATCTGACTGGGCAGGGACGAGCTGTAATAACCGCCCCGGTCATCGCGCGTCTGATAGATGGGCTGCGAGTAATAGCGGTTATTGCCGAAGCCGTTGCTGAGCAGATTGCCGATCAGCAAGCCGGCCATCAGCCCGGTGGTGCCACTCATGCCTGCCGAAGCAGACTGGTTGACTTCCTGATTGGCACGGTCCAGAGCCTCTTTCGGCACTTGCCCGGAAAAGCCCAGTTCGAAGCCGCCGAGCTTGGGCATGTACTTGCCGTCAGAGGTGACCTGGCAATAATCCGGTACGAAGTCCGCGTCGCAGGAGGCCTTGTCATCGTAGGTCGGCGCAATGCGGCGATGATCGGACAGCGCCTGCATGTAGGCATCCGAACAGATATTAACCGGCACCTTGGCATCGGCGCATTCCTGCACCGAACTGAAGTTGGCCTTGGCGTTGACGGTGTCCTTCTGCTCGGACGGACCGCACCCGGCAAGGGCCAGCGGAAGCGCACCGGCGAGTACCAGTTTTACTGAACTACGTCTCATCGTGAGTCTCCTTGTTCAAGGCTGCCGTCAGACCGACGGGGTCATGCAGGCGGCGTTGAGAAGACCGACGCTGATCGCGACGCTGGCCGAATAGATGGCCGCCGCCATTTCGCCCTTGGCGATACGCGTCGACAGGCCCTTGAGCACCAGGCTGGTAACGCCGAACGCCAGCAGTTGCACAACGGCGGCAATCACTGCCCAGACGACCACATCCAGGATGCTGATGCTGTAGCTGATGATGTTACTGGCCGGCAGCGCGAAACCGATCAGCGAACCACCCAAGGCCAGCGCAGCGGCACTGTTGTTCTCGCGAATCAGCGCAAATTCCTTGTGTGGCGTGATCCGGCTGTAGATGAACTGGAACAGCGCGAACAGAATCGCCGCCACCAGGATGTACATGACGAAGCCGAACACAGCGGTGGCATTGAGCGACATACGCAGCGCGTCGATCATGAGGATTTCCTTGTCAAAGAACGTTGATATCAGTGGATTGCAGCGTGATGCCGACCGCCGTGGTGAGCGTGATGCTGCCCTCCTCGTCTTCCTCTACGGAAAACAGCAGAAACTCACGGCGGTTGATCAGTCCCGTCTCGCGGGCGTACAGCATGCTCAGGTGCTTGACGCGATAAGTCGCGTCAGGACTGACGATGTCTTCATCGAGTGGCGTCAGTTCGGTCTGGCCGGGTGAAGTCCCCCATTGCCGCTCGAAGACCTCGCCATCGTGCTCGTAGGTCGGCAGGCCGATCTTCGACGACGGGCCGGTCAGGCGCAGCAATTCATCCTTGCTGGTGATCGGCTCGGCACTGTAATAGCCGAACAGGATGATGTCCTGTACGTCTTCCGGGTTGGGGCCGTCGCTGACCACTTGCAGAAAGTAGTCCTCGTTATCGAGGTAGAAACGATGCAGCGCCATGGATTGGCCGAGATCGATATGCCCTACGGACCAGACCTTTTCATCGCCCGGGACGACCACTTCCGAGTGACCGTCGAGCAACAGCTTCAGTGAACTGTCCAGGCATAGCATGCGTCCGGACGCCAGCCCCAGCGGACTCACCGTGCTGACCGGTTGTGCGCCATCGCGGCCTGATACCTTGGGGGCTTCCAGGCCCATGGCCCGTTTGAACCAACTCATAATCCATTTCCTTGCAGTGACGGGTGACGATATAAAACGCTCTTCAAGCGCAACAGGCGCACTGCCTGCGCGCGTGAGACTGACTCACTTCTGCGCCAGCAATGCCCTGGAGTGCATCAGCCAGGCCACACAAACGCCCGCAAGTGCACCGGCGATATGTGATTCGAACGACACGCCGGCCACCGGAACGAAGCCCAATACCAGCCCGCTGTAAGCGGCCAGCACCAGCAGCGCGATCAGCACGCTGGCGATACTGCGCTGATACCACGCCCGCGCCAGCAGATAAGCCCACAAACCAAAAATCAGACCGCTTGCGCCGACATGGATATTGCTGCGACCGAAGCTCCAGACCAGCAGCCCGCCCAGCAGGCAGATCAGCCCGGCGACCCATGCGTAACGCCTGACACCCTCGGTCGCGACCAGCCAGCTCAGCACAATGAACGGCAACAGATTGCTGAGCAAGTGCTGAATCGACCCGTGCAGAAAGGGCGCAAACACAATGCCACGCAACCCGGTGAGGCTGCGCGGCATGATACCGAACTGGACCAGACTGTTGCCGGTGACCGAGTTGATTGCCTGTACCGCAATCAACACGACCGACAGGACGAGGATGACCTTGAGTCGTCGGGAAAACGCCATGCACCACCCTCGCCTGCCTTGTTGCAGCGCTTACTGAGCCGGCGTCTGATTTTTGGCTTTCAGGCGCGCCAGTACATCCTGCGCACCGCCGCTTTTGGCACCGATCCCGGCATCCTGCAGACGACGCTCCAGATCGCTACCGCTGGACTGGCTGGCCAGCTCTTCAGCCGCTTCGAGCTTGGCGTCCTGTTCATCCTGACGCTGCTTGAGGCGTGCCAGCGAGCCGACTGCAGTTTCCACAGCGCCGCTGGCGCCACCGGTTGCAGTGGCCGTTGCCACGCGGGCCTTTTGCACGGTTTCACGGGCCTTGGCCATTTCGACCTGCTGCTTGAGGCTCTTGATTCGTGACTCGGCCTTGATGACCTGCTCCTGCAACAGACCGACCTGCTTGTTGAACTGCTCGGCCAGCTCCTGCTCCTGATCACGCAGGGCTTCGATTTCGGCGATCTTGTTCGCGCACTCTACGGCCAGGGCTTCTTCACCCTTGTTCAGGGCCTGCATGGCGCGACCTTCCCAGTTGGCGATGCTGGTGGCATGTTCTTCAAGGCGCTGTGCAGACAGCTTGTGCTTGGCCTTGATAGTGATCAGCCCGTCGCGGGCCTTGACCAGCGCGTTCTCGGCGTCGCGGATTTCCTGGTCCAGGATGCGGATGGCATTGGCGTCGGCAATCGACTCGCCCACTTCGGAAGCACCACCACGAACGGCGGTGACCAGTTTTTTCCAGATACTCGTAGTCATGAATGTTCTCCGCCTGACAGCGCTGTTCAGTAGATGAAATGATCTTCAAAAGCGTCGGCCGCACGCATCACGTTATCCGCGAGGGTGAGGATTTCCTGCACGATTACGGTGAGCGACGAGGCAGCGCTCAGTGCGCCGAACAGGCAGTAGACTTCCTGATCGCCGCCCAGCTTTTCGATGCCGATCGAGGACAGTGGAAACAGGTCGCGGCTGCGCAGGACAACGTCGTTGAAGGCTTGCACGTTCTTGACCTTGTTGACTTCAATCAAGGTCGCGTCAGCCAGAATCTGCTCGCCTTCCACCGCGATATAGATTGGCAGGTCGCCGTGACTGGCCATTTTCAGCTTCATGCCCGCCGCATTGCCTTCAATAGCGCTCATTTCGACCTGCCCATGACTTACCAGGTCCAGTTCGGAAAAAGCCTTGTGCAGTGAGCTGATGGTCCAGTGGGTATTCTCGGTCATGAAGTCCTCCAGTTTTATTCTGTCGCCCAAAAAGGGCTGTCTTAAGGCTTTTTCGATCCCCCGCAGGGCATCGACATTTTCGGGCCGGATCCAGAATTCGCGCTTCACCAGCCCCGCCTCCTTGAGCCGCTGACGCATTTCACGCATGTAATCGGTGGAACTCTTGGAAACCTTGGCCGGGACCGCTGCGTTATCGCCCTGGGTCTTACGAGGCATTGGCGCTTCCCTCTGTTGCTGGCCGTGGATCAGGTGAGCAACGTAGCAGATGTTTCTGAAGATAGATATGTATCACATGTGAGATTTTAAGGATCGAATTCCTATCGTCGCTAAACAAAACGAGATGAACTCTGAAAACCGCAAGGCTGAAACCTTGGTAACTGGATAAACACCAGTCTCTGTGGGAGCGAGCTTGCTCGCGAAGGCGATGGTTGCAACGCCTTTTTTCGTGGACTGTACCGGCACCTTCGCGAGCAAGCTCCCACGAGATTGGCGTATTGCGATGAACGCTTCGAGCATTGGCACGCGAATCAAAAAAGGCGCTATCCACGTCAGCAGATAGCGCCTTCCTTCTGAGCGCCCATCACGCACTCAGCATGGCATCAACCCTCATTCCGCCAGGCTTTTGCTCACCACTTCATACACGTCCGCAGACAGTTTGCCGGAGGCGAGGATGCGCTCCAGCTCGGCTTTCATCAGTGCCTGACGGGCGCTGTCGTATTTGCGCCAGCGGGTCAGTGGTGCCAACTGACGCGAAGCGATCTGCGGATTCAGCGCGTTCAGCTCGATGACCAGGTCCGCCAGGAAGCGATAGCCGGAGCCATCGGCCGCGTGGAAGTTGACCAGGTTCTGCCCGGCGAAGGCACCGATCAAGGCACGCACCTTGTTCGGGTTCTTGATGCTGAAGGCCGGGTGCTTCATCAGTTCCTGCACGCGCTGCAGGCCGCCCGGCAGGGTGCTTGCCGCCTGGACGCTGAACCACTGATCCATGACCAGTGCATTGCTCTTGAAGTTCTCGGCAAACACGGCGAGCGCCTTGTCGCGCTCGGCAGTGAACGGCGAATTGACCAGCACGGCCAGCGCAGTCAGACGCTCGGTCATGTTGTCGCTGGTATCGAACTGATCAATGGTGGCTGCCAGCACCTCCGGCTTGCCGCTGAGCATCAGGTAAGACAGCGCGATGTTCTGCAGGGCACGACGGGCAAAGTGTGCGGCTTCGGCCACATAAGGCGTGACCTTCGACACTTCACGGTTGGCCTGATAGCGCGCCAGCAGCCCATCGAACAGCCCCTCTGCCAACTGCTGACGGGCAAAATCGCGAGCGGCGTGAATGGCATCGACATCGGCCACTTCGCTGATTTCTGCCAGATAAGCCTCGCCCGGCAACGAAAGCATTTCCGCGACCATCGCCTGATCCAGATGATCATCCGCCAGCACGGCGCCCAGTGCGGTAATCAGACGCTGATCCATGACCAGTGGCTGGCCTTGCTGATGCTGGCCGATCAGTTCCTGCAACACCTGAACCGACAACTGCTGACCGGCATCCCAGCGATTGAAACCGTCGCTGTCGTGCTGCATCAGGAACATCAGTTGGTCGCGGTCATACGGGAAGCTCAGCTTGACCGGTGCAGAGAAGCCGCGCAGCAGCGAAGGCAGCGGCTTTTCGGCTACATCGACGAAGGTGAAGGTCTGCTCGGTTTCGGTAACCGACAATACCCGCGTGGTGCCGGTCGCCGTCGTTTCGTTCGCCAGACGCAGGGCAATCTCGCCACCCTTGCTGTCCAGCAGCCCCAGTTCGACCGGGATCACGAAGGGTTGCTTCTGGTCGCCAGGCTGGCCTGGTGTGGTCGGGCAGCTCTGGCGGAAGGTCAGGCTGTAGGTTTTAGCTGCAGCGTCGTACGACTCGCTGACCGCCAGACGTGGCGTGCCCGCCTGGCTGTACCAGCGCTTGAACTGGGTCAGATCGACGCCATTGGCGTCTTCCATGGCCTTGATGAAGTCGTCGCAGGTCACGGCCTGGCCGTCGTGGCGCTCGAAATACAGATCGCTGCCCTTGCGGAATCCTTCAGCCCCCAGCAGGGTGTGAAGCATGCCGACCACTTCCGAGCCCTTTTCGTACACGGTCAGGGTGTAGAAGTTGGAGATTTCGATAAAGCTGTCCGGGCGCACGGCGTGCGCCATCGGGCCTGCGTCTTCGGCGAACTGGTGGGTACGCAGGTAGGCAACGTCCTGAATACGCTTGACCGTGGCCGAGTTCATGTCGGCCGAGAAACCGGCGTCGCGGTACACGGTGAAGCCTTCCTTGAGCGACAGCTGGAACCAGTCACGGCAGGTCACGCGGTTGCCCGACCAGTTGTGGAAGTATTCGTGGGCGACGATCGCTTCGACACGCTGGTGTGCGGCATCGGTCGCCGTCTCGGCGCGCGCCAGCACGGCGCTGGAGTTGAAGATGTTGAGGCCCTTGTTTTCCATCGCGCCCATGTTGAAGTCGTTGACCGCGACAATCATGAAGATGTCCAGGTCGTACTCGCGACCGTAGGTCTCTTCGTCCCAGCGCATGGACTTTTTCAGGCTGGTCATGGCGTGCTGGCACTTGTCGACGTTTTCTGGCTCGACGTAGATGCGCAGGGTCACGTTCCGCTCACTCATGGTGGTGAATGTGTCTTCGATACACCACAGATCACCGGCCACCAGCGCAAACAGGTAGGCCGGTTTCATGAACGGATCTTCCCACGTCGCCCAGTGCCGGCCACCCCCTTCTTCGCCGCTGGCCACCGGGTTGCCGTTGGACAGCAGGATCGGGAAATCCTGCTTGTCGGCGCTGACGGTGGTGGTGAACTTGCTCATCACGTCAGGACGGTCGAGGTAATAGGTGATCTTGCGAAAGCCCTCGGCCTCGCACTGGGTGCAGAACATGCCGCTGGACTTGTACAGCCCTTCCAGTGCGGTGTTGGATTCCGGATGGATGCGCACGGTGCTGTCGACTGTAAAACTGTCAGCCTGTGGGTGCAGGGTCAGATGGTCGTCGGTCAGCTGATAATCCGCAGCGCTCAGCTCGACATCGCTCAGCTTGACCGAAACCAGTTCCAGATGCTGACCGTCGAGCACCAGCGGTGGCAGGCCTGCGCCACGCTCGGGGTTGCGGCGCATGACCAGCTGCGCGTGGACCAGCGAGTGGTCGTCGAACAGTTCGAAGGTCAGGTTCGTCTCATCAATGAGGTACTCGGGAGCCTGGTAATCCTTCAGGTAGATCATTTTCGGTTGTTCGGTGCGCATGCTGGAATCCTTCTACTGATGCACGGCCAGCTGATAGGCCGTGTACTTGCGAATATTGATCACGCCCGTGTCGAAAATCAGGTATTGGCCCTTGATCCCCAGCAGCGTGCCTTCGGCAATCGGGTTCTTGTCCAGATTGAAGCTGACAATCTTGGTCGGATACGCCTCGACCGGGTAACGAAACTCGACAGGCTCGGCGTCATGTAGCAATTGGATGGCCTGCAGCCCGAATCGTTCTTGCAATCCCAGCAGCCCTGCGCCGCAACTGTCGAACAGCTCCTGGCGAATGGCCTTGAGGTCGACAGGTTGAGCGTCGCCCTTGAGCAAGGCACGCCAGTTGGTGCGATCGGCCACCTGGCTGCGCAGCAGGTCTTCGACGAAGCCGGACTGTTGACGGGTTGCCACGCGCAGGATCGGCAGTGCCTGGCTTGCGCCCTGATCCAGCCAGCGGGTCGGCAACTGCGTTGAGCGGGTAATGCCGACCTTCACGCCTGACGAATTGGCCAGGTAAACGATGTGATCGGTCATGCAGAACTGCTCGCCCCACGCCGGATCACGGCAAGTGCCTTGATCGTGATGGCATTTCTCCGGGCTCATGATGCACAGGTCGCACTGCGCCAGCTTGAGCATGCACGGGTAGCAGTAACCCTGGCTGTAGCTGGACTTGGTCTTGCGCCCGCAATGACTGCAATGAATGGCGCCGAGAAACTCCAGACGCAGCGTCTTGCCGATCAGCGGGTTGACCGCGATCTCGGTCTCACCGAGGCGAAAAGCGTATTGCACACACGACGTGTCGTCCTGACGCGCCGACATTTTGTTGACTGCTCCGCGACCAATTTCGATCAATGAATAGCATCCGATTTGAACAGGATATTGGGCACCGGGGCCGATTTGGAGGCGCATTCCTGCGGCCCCATGTAGCCGGTGCGCTGGTCTTCCGGCAGGTTCTGCGCTTCCCAGGCGATCAGCGCCTGCAGGGACAGCTCACGTTGTTCCTGAGTGAGCTTGCGACCGTCGGACCATTTGCCGATTTCCACCGCCAGTTTCAGGCTCTCGTAGATATCCGGGGTGATGTTTTCGATCATTTCTATAAAAGACGACATGGCGCACTCCAGAAAATAGCGGGTAATTCTAGGCCTTGCGGCGCGCAATCGCACCACCCAGCAGCCCGGTGACACAACCGATGATCAGCCCGCCGACATGCGCACCGTTGGCGATTTCGCCGAAGCCGAGCATGCTCACCAGCCCGGACAGGCACAGCGCCAGCCAGACCAGCATCATGATCAACACGCCGCGCGGCAGGCGGTAGACCGGGTTGGGCGCCAGCATCTGGAAAATCCAGCAATGCCCGAGCAGGCCATACAGCACCCCGGACAGTCCGCCAAACAGGCTTGGGCCGCTGAACAGGTATTGCACATAATTTGAAACCGCCGAAAACAGCAAGGTCAGCAACAGCAGCGACAGGCTGCCCTGACGAATTTCGATCCGCCGCCCCAGCTCCCAGAACCACATGCCGTTCATGGCCAGGTGCAGGATGCCGAAGTGGATCAGCATGGGCGAGATGATCCGCCACCACTGTCCGGACGCGAGGCTTTCGGACAACGGCAAAAACGTTGCGTACTCGCCATTGATGCGAAAATCCTGAAAGGTCAGCCAGCGGACGGCTTCGAGGTTATCGCCCAGCAGCGTCAGACCGGCCACCAGCAAGGTGACCAGCAACACCAGGGCCGTCACCGGACTGCTGCGTAACTGCTCGATCAGGCCGGGCGGCTTGTAGGTGACGCTTCCGCTGTCTTGCGTCAGTTGCACGTGCTCGTCACCTTCGGGAAAGCGCGTGTACAACTCGCGTACTTCTTCGACCAGTCGCGGCGCGTCCGGCACCCACAGGACTTGCTCGCCAGCCTCTTCACTGACCCGGTGAGGGATCTGCAAGCGCAGCAACAGCCTGACAAAACCGCTCAGGTCGGTGGTCAGCGGCAAACGCAGGACAGCTACAGGACTCATTCTCAAACCTCGGGACGCTGCACGTCGACCCAGACGAATTTGTCCGGATCGATCTGTGTTTCCTGGTCCAGCCGATAGGCGACCAGTTTGCCGTAGAGCACGGCGCTGTAATCCAGGCAGGCCAGGTTCGGCCGGATAGGCGCAGGGATGCCGCTACGCCAGTAATGACCGACAAACAGCAGCGGCTCATTGATGCCATACCGCAGCAAGGCGTTTTTTTCCGACGTGGACAGCGGCGTCTTGGCGACCCCTTCGGGCAAGGCGTCCGGCTGAAAGACCACGTCGCCGTAGGTCTGCGGATCATCCTCCCAGAACTTGGTGCGGAAGAATTCGCGGGTCAGCCCATCACCGCCAGTCAGGGTCAGGCCATGCGGCAGGCGCATGTCGGTGCCACGCAGCAGACGGTTGAAGACATTACTGGCGAAACTGCCGGGCACTGCCGACGCCTGAACGAAATGCTTGTCGATACACCCCGTGCCATGCAGGCCCCGCAGCGGATCGATCAGGGTCGCATCCCAGCAGGCATGCACGACCCTGAAGCGACCGGCATCGAGGTACAGCGGTAGCTCGTAGAACCAGTTGACGAACTCGCTCCACTCATCCGGATACTGCTCGAACTGTGCCAGGGTCTCGCCGATCAGCCGCGCATGACGCGGGGTGTGCTCGCGCACGAACTGGTGACCGCTTTCGGACAGGGCCGGTGTCACCCAGCCCAGCGCGTTGAACTCGTGGTTGCCCATGATGCACAACGCCTGACCGGCCTGAACCATGTCGCGGACGATGTGCAGCGATTCGCGAATACGCGGGCCGCGGTCGATGATGTCGCCGAGGAAAATGACGATGCGCTCGGGATGGCGCCACACGCCAGCCTGCAGACGGTAACCGAGAAGCTCCAGCAAGTGCTCGAGGGTATGGGCACACCCGTGCACGTCACCGATCAGATCATAGCCACGCGCCGGATCGAGCATTAATCGCCCCCGCCGCCGAGCTTGCTGCCCCAGCCGAGTTTGGTGCGGCAAACCTCGTAATAGTTGTGATCCAACGGATGGATCAGCCGCAGTTTCTGCGGCTTCTTGCTGACCGTAATGGTGTCACCCGGCGCACAGGTGAAGTGATTCTGACCGTCGCACGACACTTGCGGGTAAATGGTCATGTCCTTGGACACCACGATTTTCAGCTCGCTGTTGCCGTCGACCACGATGGGCCGCCCGGACAAGGTATGCGGGTACATCGGCACGATGACGATGGCGTCGAGCTTGGGGTGCATGATCGGCCCGCCTGCCGACAGCGCGTAGGCCGTCGAGCCGGTCGGCGTGGCGACGATCAGGCCGTCGGCCTTCTGACTGCACACGAACTGACCGTCGATGTAGATCTCGAACTCGATCATGCGCGTGGACTTGCCGGGGTGCAGCACCACGTCGTTGAGCGCATCGCCCTGACCGATGGCCTCGCCGTGGCGACGCACTTCGGCCTGGAGCAGGAAGCGGTTTTCAACCAGGTAATGCCCGTCGAGCACTTCGGCGCATTTGACCTCCAGCTCGTCGGGGCGGATGTCGGTCAGAAAGCCCAGGCTGCCACGGTTGATGCCCAGCACCGGAACGTTATGCCGGGCCAGTGCCCGCGCCGCGCCCAGCAGGCTGCCGTCGCCGCCGACCACAATGACCATGTCGCAGACCTCGCCGAGCATCTTGCGCGATGAGGTCTGCAGGCCATGACCGGGCAGGACCTCGGCGATCGTCTCTTCGAGAATGACGTGCAGGTGGCGGTCCAGCAGGAATCTCTTGAGTCGGCGAACGGTCTCGAGCACCTGAACACTGCCCAGGCGACCGATGATGCCGATATTGCGAAATTGCTCCATGAGGCTCCTGCTGCGGGTTCGAGACGACTTTAAAAACGTGATTATGGGCGAAAGGGCCTGATCGCAGCAAACCGGGGTTTAAAAAGGATTTCGCGGACCTTGCAACAGGGTACGGGCAGCGCGATAAAGTCCGATGCCCGCCTACCGTGTCAGGGCGCGGGTTTTATCGCATTCCATACTGATGCCGCCCGCCTGATGGCCGCCTATCTGCGCACCTCGCCAGAATGCCCGGTCCTTGCCGCCCCGCTTGGCCTGATACAAATTGATGTCGGCAGTCTTGAGCACTTCCGAGCTGTCCGCTGCCGCAGGGATGTCTGCCAGCCCGGCACTGCAGGTCAGCGGGCTGACAGCGAGGGCTTTTCTGATGCACTCCAGCAGGTTCAACACATAATCCCGAGCATCATCTTCGCTGCACATTGGCAGGATCACGCCGAACTCCTCTCCGCCCATTCGTCCGAAGGCGAGACTGCCCACGGTCTTTTGCAAGCAACCAGCCATCACGCGAAGTGCCTGATCACCGGCGTCGTGGCCGAATTGATCATTGATTGTTTTGAAGTCATCAATGTCGAGCATCAGAAAATAACCGGCCGAGTTATTCAGCACATGATTATCCAGTGCCTGCATCAGTGCCCGGCGATTCAATATAGCGGTCAGGTCATCGGTCAGCGACAGTTCGCGAAACTGATGTTCCAGACTCAATACCGTACGAAGTGTGCGCGTGTAAGTATGATTCATCACACTGCCCAGACTGACCGACGTGATAAAGAACAGCGTCATGAACAGAGTCGCGACACTGTCGGTATCGACCCCCTGCGCGGGAGAGAGAATACACCAGGCGAGTACCGCCACCAGCAGATAATCCCGGGTATACACCACTAACAATGTCGAACACAGGATAATCATCACGGCGACCGAGAGTGACCAGTTGATGTCCGTGCCGGTGCGCAAATGGCCCGCCCTTGAAAAGCACAGTGCCACAATGATCACGAATGCCATGCCCACACAGCGCCAGACCCGGAAGTCGGCTGCACGGTATTGCCAGGCGCACGCCCCCAGCAGGCCAAGGGTCAGCAGTATTTCCGGCAGACCGAATTGCAGATACGGCGTGAACGACAGAACAACCAGCCAACAAACGATGGCAATACATTGCACGCGCGCAATGGCGGGTGAGAGCAGTTGTTTTATCCGGGTCTGCATGTCACCGTTCATAGAAAACTCCAGGCATCCGATTTGCCGAGTCGACTATCCGCCGCATGAAGACCACCTATAATTAAGCAGCCCAAGCGTCGACCGACTGATTGAATGACGTTCACCACAAGGTGACCACAATTGAGACAGACCGGCCAATGAACATGATTGAACAGTGCCTGAATTGTTTGACGCAAACAATATACTGGATATGAATGACAGTTTGCACAAAGAGAAGGCCACTGATAGTTTTCGATAACCTTTCGTTATTCGATGAACATCCTGTCGCACGTCATACGTCATACGTTGTCTTCGAAGCAGAAACACCACCGCGAATATGCCGCTTGCCGAACACCCTGTCTGTCAGCGGCGACTCACGCTATCCTCAGCGCATGACTCTATTTCCCGGCCTGATCGATCTCCCCCGCCAATTGCGGCATCCCGAAGTGCGCGACCTTGCCTGGGTGATCCTTGCGCCGCCCATGCTTGAAACTGCACCCTGGCCGCAGCGCCATCCACTGGCGGGCAGCGACTGGGTAAAAGCCCCACAGCAACTGGCGGATTTTCTCTGGCAACTGGACAGCGACAGCCGCCCGCTCGAAAACTGGCTGGCGCAGGCCAGCGCACGAAGACTGGGGCGCTATTACGAGCGGCTCTGGCAATTCGCCGTACAGCATGCGCCGGGGGTGGAAATAATCGCCGCCAACCTGCAGATCAAGCTTGGCAGCCAGACGCTGGGCGAGCTGGACATGCTGCTGCGTGATGGTGACGGCGTGCACCACGTAGAGCTGGCGATCAAGCTCTACCTGGGGCCGCAGGACGGTGATGGCAGCGATCCGGCGCACTGGCTGGGGCCTGGCTGTCAGGACCGGCTGGACCGCAAGCTGACCCATCTGAGCCAGCATCAGTTGCCGATGTCGGCACGTCCGGAAAGCCGTGCGACGCTGGCAGCGCTGGGGGTCGAGGCGTTCAGTGCGCGGTTGTGGCTGGGCGGCTACCTGCTGTATCCGTGGCCAGGCTCATGCCAATCGCCCGCCGGCGTTCATCCGCAGCACCTTAAGGGTCGCTGGCTGCATCAGCGTGACTGGAAGTCGTTTCAGGCGCAAAGCCACCCTGGACGCTGGCAGCCCCTGCCGCGCCATGCCTGGCTGGCGCCGGCACTCTACAATCAGGCGTGGAGCGATCATCAGTTGCACGAATGGCTGAGTGAACTCGACCCGCTGGCCCCGGCGCAGCTATTAGTGCGCCTCAGGGAAAATGCAGAGGGCCACTGGGAGGAAGCCGAGCGGCTGTTTCTGGTGTCGGACATGTGGCCGAACCTGGCCGACACCAGTCATCCGCTCAACTTAACCGCAATGCCAGCGCAGCCAGTGTGACCAGCAGGACAGGCACGGTCAGCACGATACCGACCTTGAAGTAGTAGCCCCAGCTGATAGTGATGCCCTTGCGCTGCAGCACATGCAGCCAAAGCAGCGTGGCCAGGCTGCCGATGGGAGTGATTTTCGGGCCGAGGTCGCTGCCGATCACGTTGGCGTAGATCATCGCTTCCTGGATGGCGCCGCTGGCATGACTTGCGTCGATGGACAGCAGCCCGATGAGTACCGTGGGCATGTTGTTCATGATCGAAGACAGGAACGCCGTCATCACACCGGTGCCCATCGCCGCGCCCCAGATGCCATAGCCCGCGAACCAGTCCAGCAGATTGGCCAGGTAATCGGTCAGCCCGGCGTTACGCAGGCCATAGACCACCAGGTACATGCCCAGCGAAAAGACCACGATGTGCCACGGTGCTTCTTTCATCACCTTGCGCGTCTTGATCGTATGCCCTTTGGCAGCGATGCCCAGCAGCAACACTGCGCACACCGACGAGATCGCACTGATCGGGATGCCCAGCGGCTCAAGGGCGAAACAGCCCAACAGCAAAATCACCAGCACCGCCCAACCGGCCAGAAACGTGGCCCGGTCATGGATAACCGTTTCCGGCTTGTCCAGCTGCTCGGGCTCGAACTCGGCGGGAATATCCCGACGGAAGTACCACATCAGCACGGCCAGGGTGGCGGCGACACTGGCCAGATTCACCGGCACCATGACCGCTGCGTAACGGTTGAAACCGATCTTGAAGTAATCCGCCGACACGATGTTCACCAGATTCGAGACCACCAGCGGCAGGCTGGCCGTATCGGCGATGAAACCGGCCGCCATGACGAACGCCAGTGTCGAGGCAGGCGAGAAGCGCAACGCCAGCATCATGGCAATGACGATCGGGGTGAGGATCAGCACGGCACCATCGTTGGCGAACAAGGCGGATACCAGCGCGCCGAACAGCACGAACAGGGCAAACAGACGGCGTCCGTTGCCCTTGCCCCAGCGCGCCACATGCAGCGCTGCCCAGGCAAAGAAACCGGCTTCATCGAGCAGCAGCGTGATGATGATCAGCGAAATGAACGTTGCCGTGGCATTCCAGATGATGCCCCACACCACAGCGATGTCACTGACGTGCACGACGCCTGTCAGCAACGCCAGGATTGCCCCGAGTACGGCGCTCCAGCCTACGCCCAGACCCTTGGGTTGCCAGATGACCAGCGTGATGGTGAACAGGAAAATCAGCGTTGCTATCAGCATTATTTGGTCCGAGGCAGAAGAATCGCGAGGATGCCGAGCAGCGGCAGGTAAGAGCACAGCGTGTAGACGAACAGGATGCCGTGGCTGTCAGCCAGATAGCCGAGCAAGGCAGCGCCAATGCCGCCGAAGCCGAACATCAGGCCGAAAAACAGCCCGGCGATCATGCCCACGTTGCCAGGCACCAGCTCCTGGGCGTAGACCACGATGGCGGAAAAGGCCGAGGCCAGGACAAAGCCAATGATCACACTGAGTACGCTGGTCCAGAACAGATCGGCATAGGGCAGCGCCAGGGTGAACGGCGCAGCACCAAGAATCGAGAACCAGATCACCGCCTTGCGGCCAATGCGGTCACCGATCGGCCCGCCGAAAAAGGTCCCCGCCGCCACGGCGCCCAGAAACAGGAACAGGTGCAATTGCGAGCTGGCAACCGACAGGTCAAATTTCTCGATCAGGTAGAAGGTGAAATAGCTGGTCAGGCTGGTCATGTAGAAGAACTTGGAAAACACCAGAAACGCCAGCACTGCCAACGAGGCGATCACGCGCTTTCTGGACAGACCATGAGTGGCGGCCTGACCGGCCTTGAGCTTGAACAGGTTGAGGTGCGCGCGATACCAGCAGCTGATTGCGTACAGCAGCCCCAGCGAGAACAATGCAAACAGGCCAATCCAGGCGACATTGCCCTGGCCGAACGGGATGATGATCGCCGCCGCCAGCAACGGCCCGAACGCCGTGCCTGTATTGCCACCGACCTGAAAGGTCGATTGCGCGAGCCCGTAGCGACCACCGGAGGCAAGTCGCGCGATACGCGAGGCTTCCGGGTGGAACGTCGAAGAGCCGATGCCGATCAACGCGGCGGCCAGCAGGATCAAGGGGAAGCTGCCGACCATCGACATCATCACGATGCCGATCAGCGTGCAGATCGATCCGACGGGCAGTACCAGCGGGTTGGGATGGCGATCAGTGTAATAACCGACCCAGGGCTGCAGCAGCGAGGCTGTGATCTGAAATGTCAGGGTAATCAGGCCGATCTGGGTGAAGCTCAGGTCGTAGCTGGCCTTGAGCATGGGGTAGATCGACGGAAGGATGGCTTGAATCAGGTCATTGACCAGGTGCGCGAGGGCAACGGCGCCGATGATGCGCATCACCAGCGGGCTGGCTTGAGGGGTGGTCGAGGCCTTCGCCGTCGCGGGCGGAGCACTGGTCGCCATGGTATTTATCCGTAAAAGGGTTCGCGGTTCGCCCGGTACGGATGATTACAAGATGTGTCACGCGTACCGGGGCGCGCCAATGTGCCATTTTTCGGGGCGACTGTGCCACGTTTTGTTGCGTTTTTGCTGACGGGTCGGAAAGTGCTCTGCCGGGCATGGCTCTTTCCTGTGTCTGACTATCGTGCCGATGCTCCGCGCTCAGCGTTATACACACATCTGTTTTTGATTCTGGCCGAAGGCCGTGGGAGCGAACTTGTTCGCGAAAGCGCCGGTACAGTCACCGAAAATACATCGTCTGAACCGACGCCTTCGCGAACAAGCGAAGCGTCGCCCGGTCTGCTCCCATGCTCTGCGGGCAGGAGCCTGAAAGCGCCGTCCTCCCGGCTCTTCAGCACTTAAGTATAAAGATGAGCGTTCCGCGTGGTAATGCAGTTCGTGACGCTCCGCGTCACACAGCGTTCTGCGATGTGAGCGATGTTGTGGCCCTAGTCTTCAGGCAATTGACCCCACCACCGGCTCCTCGCTTGCAACAGGTACATCATGCAGCGAGATTTTCGAGGTTTCCGGCAGGGCCATGCCGCCGGCCATTGCCAGTGCTGCCACGGCGATGAGGTAGAACGCGGGCGACAGGTTGCTGCCGGTCATGCTGATCAGCCAGGTTGCCATCAACGGCGCGGTGCCGCCGAACAGGGTGTAGGCCATGTTGTAGGTGATCGCCGAGGCGGTGTAGCGGGTACGGGTGGGGAAGGTTTCGGACAGCAGTGCCGCTGTTACCACGCCGCATAGCACTGCGCCCACGGCGAGCAGCATGACGCCGATGATCGAGGCGATGAAAGAGCCGGAGCTGGCCATCAGGAATGACGGAAACACCACGACCATTAACAGGATGCAGGCCGTTGCCATGGTGGCGCGGCGCCCTACCCGGTCCGAATAGGCACCGGCCAGTGGGCAGAGGGCGGCGGCGAAGGCCAGAGCGATCAACGAGACCAGCAGCGCCGTTGCCCTGCTCAGTCCACCGGCCACTTGCAGGTAGGTCGAGAAATAGGTGGTGAACATGTAGAACGACAACGCCGTTAATGACACGAATGCACCCAGACAGCACATCGCGGCGGCATGATGGCGCAAGGTGTCCTTGAGTGGCGAGTGAGCAACAGCGTGCTCTTGAGCCACCGCCTGAAACGCCGGGGTCTCATCGAGCTTCCAGCGCAGGTACAGCCCGACCAGCCCAAGCGGTGCAGCAATCAGAAACGGCAGACGCCAGCCCCAGTTACCCATGGCCTCAGTCGACAAAAACGACTCCAGCGCATAGGCCACCACTGCCGCGGCAGCGAACGCGGAGAACGTCGAAACCGGAACGAAGCTGCCATACCAGGCACGTTGCGTGCGTGGTGCGTGTTCCATGAGGTAGGCGCAGGCACCGGCATACTCCCCGCCGGCGGAGAAACCCTGCGCACAGCGAATGATGGTCAGCAGCACCGGCGCCATCACACCGATCGCGGCATAGGTCGGTAACAGGCCGATCAGTGTGGTTGCACCGGCCATCAGCAGGATGGTCATCGCCAGGGTTTTCTTGCGCCCGATCCGGTCACCCAGCATGCCGAAGAAAATCCCGCCCAGCGGTCTGAATGCGAAGGCCACGGCGAACACGGCAAAGGTTTTCAACAACGCTGCACTGCTGTCGCCGGAGGGGAAAAACTGCAATGCGATCGTCGTCGCCAGAAAGCCATACACGGCAAAATCGAACCACTCGACGAAGTTGCCGATGGCCGCAGCAACGATGACTTTTTTCAGCGTGGCAGGATCGACTTGCTCTACGGTAGTAGTTGTCATGGCGGGCCTCGGCGTCTTGATCTGGAATGGATCGATTATCGAGACAGCGACCCGGATGCCCCTCTCCAGAAGTGTCATCCACGTAGTCAGGGCCGACGTCTTGTCATCGAACTGCGCAGGATTCATGCCAAAGGCTCTGCCACGTGGTTTACAGGCACATGGCGCGTCGTCCCTGAAGGCCTCCGGTGTGAACGAAGACCAGGCGCGTGCCGGGCGCGAAACGACCGGCCAGCACCTCATCATGCAGGGCCAGCAACGCCTTGCCGGTGTACAGCGGTTCCAGAGGTATGCCGCTCTGTGCCTCGCTGCCGGCAATGAAGTCGAGCAGCGCCGCGTCGGTTCTGGCAAAACCGCCGCGGCTGGCATCGAGCAGAATACAACCGGGAGGCAAGCACGGCTTGACATCGGCCTGAGCCTGCGCAGCCTCATTCAGCACCGCGATAATGTTTGGCGCGACCCCGTGATCCTCGGGCACAGCCATCGCTCCGTACACCGGACGGGCGCCCGCCTCTGCCAACAGCAAGCCGGCCAGCGTGGTGCCGGTGCCTGCTGCCAACCACCATCCGTGGTAATCGTCCCAGCCCAGATGCGCGAGCTGCGCGTCGAGCATTGCCCGCAGCCGACCGCACCCCAACGCACCGGCAAGCCCGCCACCGCCTTCGGCAATCGGATAAAGACCTGGATAGCGGGCCTGCCACGGCAACCAGAAGCCCGTAGCATGCCGCTCGCGATAACCGGCGTAACCCAGCCAGTGCAGTTGCATGCCGAAAGCCTGCAGATCGAGCACCGTCGGCGTCTGCTGAGCATGACCGCGCAACAGGCCGACCGTCGGGAAACCGAAGCGTTTGCCTGTTGCGGCCAGAGCATGCAGATGATTGGAGTGTGCACCACCAAGGCTGATCAATCCCTCGGCACCCGAATCGACAGCCAGGCTCAGGTGCTCGCTGAGCTTGAACCATTTGTTGCCGCTGATCAGCGCGTCGATGAGGTCCAGGCGCAGGATCGCAACCTCGACCCTGGCTTTTTGCAGCCAGGGCAGGTTCAAGCGTTCAAGAGGAGCAGTGGGTTGCCAGCCAAGGGCATCGAGCATCATGCGCCGCAGTTTACAGCCAAGCCGTTTCCGGGTCTTCGCCGGTCAGCAGGCTGAGTTGCGAAACCCTTGATCAGGCGTTGTCTGTCACAGGGTAGCGGCCAGGCGTGAGCCCTGGTCAATAGCCCGTTTGGCGTCCAGCTCTGCGGCAACATCCGCGCCGCCGATCAAGTGCACGCTTTGCCCGGCATTGAGCAGATCGTCATACAGTTCGCGTAACGGGTCCTGCCCGGCACAGATCACCACGTTATCCACCGCCAGCAGCTTTTCCTCGCCATCTTCGCCAATGCGAATATGCAGCCCTGCATCGTCGATTTTCAGGTACTGCACGGCATTGAGCATCTGCACCTGTTTGTTCTTGAGCCCCGTGCGGTGAATCCAGCCGGTGGTCTTGCCCAGGCCGTCTCCGACCTTGGAACTCTTGCGCTGCAAGAGAAACACCTGGCGTGCCGGCGCGTGGACTTCGGGCTTGACCCCGGCGACACCGCCACGAGCCTGCAAGGTCGTGTCGATGCCCCACTCTTTCCAGAAAGCCTCGCGATCCAGACTGGTGGCCACGCCTTGGTGCACGAGAAATTCCGACACATCGAAACCGATGCCACCTGCACCTATCACTGCCACGCGGCGCCCGACCGGCTTGCGCTGCAATATGACGTCCAGATAGCTCAACACCATGGGGTTATCGATGCCGGGGATGGCCGGCGTGCGCGGCGCGATGCCGGTCGCCAGAATCACCTCGTCAAAGCCTGCGCCCAGCAAGTCTGCGGCCTTCACCCGATTGCCGAGGCGCAACTGAACACCGGTCTCCTGCACTTTGTTGCGGAAGTAACGCAGGGTTTCGGCAAACTCCTCCTTGCCCGGCACGCGCTTGGCGATATTGAACTGGCCGCCGATTTCGCTGGCCGAATCAAACAGCGTCACCTCATGCCCGCGCTGTGCGGCAACGGTTGCCGCGGCCAGACCCGCAGGACCGGCGCCCACTACCGCAATTTTCCTGACCTGCAGGGTGGGCGGGTAATTGAGCTCGGTCTCGTGACAGGCACGCGGATTGACCAGACAGCTGGTCAGCTTGCCGCCGAAGGTATGGTCGAGGCAGGCCTGGTTGCAGCCGATGCAGGTGTTGATGCGTTCGGCATGGCCGGCAGCAGCCTTGTTGACGAACTCGGGATCGGCCAGAAACGGACGAGCCATCGAGACCATGTCTGCATCACCTTCGCTGAGAATGCGCTCGGCGACTTCCGGGGTATTGATGCGGTTGGTGGTAATCAGCGGGATGCTCACCGAGCCTCGCAGTTTGGCAGTGACCTTGCTGAACGCGGCGCGCGGCACCTTGGTGGCGATGGTCGGAATGCGCGCTTCATGCCAGCCGATGCCGGTGTTGATCAGCGTCGCACCGGCCTGTTCGACCGCCTTGGCCAGCTCGACGATTTCTTCCCAACTGCTGCCGCCTTCCACAAGGTCGAGCATCGACAGGCGAAAGATGATGATGAAGTGCGCCCCGACCGCTTCACGCACGCGCCTGACGATCTCGATCGCCAGACGCATACGGTTTTCATAGCTGCCGCCCCAACGGTCGGTCCGGTGGTTGGTGTGCGCGGCCAGGAACTGATTGATGAAGTAGCCTTCCGAGCCCATGATTTCGACACCGTCATAACCGGCGCTGCGGGCCAGCGTTGAACAGGTCACGAAATCGGCGATCTGCTTTTCGATGCCTTCTTCGTCCAGCTCTCGCGGCGTAAACGGGTTGATCGGCGCCTGAATGGCGCTCGGCGCAACCTGCTTGCGGCTGTAGGCGTAACGACCGGCATGGAGGATCTGCAGGCAGATCTTGCCGCCAGCCTCGTGCACCGCACGCGTCACGATGCGATGGCGATCCGCTTCTTCGGCGTTGGTGAGTTTTGCCGCGCCATCGTAGACACCGCCCTCTTCGTTGGGCGCGATGCCCCCGGTGACCATCAGCCCGACCCCGCCACGGGCGCGCTCGGCAAAATAGGTCGCCATGCGCTCGAAGCCGCCCGGCCGCTCTTCAAGACCGGTGTGCATCGAGCCCATCAGGGTGCGGTTGCGCAAGGTCGTGAAGCCCAGGTCCAGCGGGGCCAGCAGGTGCGGATAATGAGCAGCAGTCATGGCGAAGCTCCATCGAGTCAATCACGGAATAGCAAGGACCTCTGCGGGTCCTCTGGTTCATGGGCAACAGTAAAGACGCATCCCGCCACACACTCAATGACCGAAAGTGACAAGTTATTGATCCAAGCGCGCAGTGGCACTTGGCAAGTGCCCGACGCCGCCCTACCCTAGTCGACAATTCCCCGATGGCCGTCATTCGATCTTTTTATGCGCAAATTCTTCGCCATCTGCCTGCTTCTGCTGAGCGTTGCCAGCCTCGTCAGCTACGCAATCTGGACCGATCAACGTCCGGCGGGTCACTACCTGTCCGATCTGCGCATTCGTCTGGCCATCAATGAAGGCCAGCCCGGTGAACGCGGCAACCTGCTGGGGATCGAGCCCGAACTGTTTCCGACTGATTACCAGAACACCGAGCGACTGCACCGCAAGCTCGCTGCTTATCTGCAACAGGCCCGTGACAAGGGGCTGATCAACCCACGCACGGTGGTGGTACTGCCGGAACATATCGGCACCTGGCTGTTCGCCAGTGGCGAGAAGGATCAGCTCTATCAGGCTGCCACGCTGGATGAAGCCATGAAGTGGCTGTCGTGGAGCAATCCGCTGCAATTCATCAAAGCGGTGCTGGGGGCCGAAGGCCGGGACCGTCTGGATGACGCCCACTTGCGGATCAAGGCCCGATCAATGGCGCGGGACTATCAGACACTGTTTGGCGGTCTGGCCAGAGAGTTCGGCGTCACACTGGTGGCCGGTTCAATTGTGCTGCCCGATCCCAGTGTTGAAGGCGGTCAGCTGAAAGTCGGTAGCGGCGCCCTGTATAACAGCAGTCTGACATTTGGCAGCGATGGCCTGCCACTGGGTCAGCCGCAACGTCAGTTGTACCCCGAGCGCTATCAGAAGCGTTATGTGCGCACGGCAAGCGACGCGCCGTTGAATGTGATCGACACCCCGGCCGGGCGTCTGGGAGTGCTGATCGGTAGCGACAGCTGGTACCCGGAGAATTACGCGCGCCTGAACCAGAGCGGTGCGCAACTGATTGCGGTGCCGGCCTTTGTGATCGGCAAGACAGCCTGGTCCGAAGCGTGGCGCAAACCCCGGCATTCAGACATCGACGTACCGACCGACACGTCTAGCGAGGGCGAAGCCTGGCATCACCTGACATTGACCGGGCGTGCTCCGCAAAGCACTGCGCAGGCGGGGATCAGCGTGTTCATGCGCGGGCAGTTCTGGAATCAGGGCGTGGCCGGGCAAAGTTTTGCCAGCCACGCAGGACAAACGATCGCCGAGCCGCAGCCGGAAAATGCTGCCGCTGGCGGTGCGCGCCTGATCAACCTCTGGCTTTGACGATGCCGACCCTGACGCTGCGCCTCGGTGATCTGTCGGTGGGTTTCATCCAGAGCCTGACCGATGCGGTCAACAGTTTCGACAGGAACCCTGACGCGCTGCTGGAGCAGTACGGTCTTGACCCGATTCGCCTGAGCCAGGCGCGGGCGCGGCTGTCGATCCCGCGCTACATGCGCCTGGGGCATTCTGCCATCCAGCTGACCGGCCAGCCCGGACTGGGGTTGCGCATGGGCCAGCTCAGTCGTTTTGCGCAGGCAGGTCTGGCCGGTATCACCGCGGCCCAGGCACCCAACGTGCGCGAGGCGGCGCGCACGCTGATTCGCTTTGAACCCTTGTACGGTTCCAATTATCGCGGCCAGTCGAGTTTCCACGAGGATGCCGGCGGCGCCTGGATGCGCTTCTATTCAATCAGCCCCTATAACGCTTACAACAGGTTTGTGGTGGACTCGATTTTAGCTGGCTGGCTGGCTCAGCTTTCGACGCTGGCAGGTACAGAGCTGCGCGCGCAACGCGTCGAGATCGAATTCGAGGCGCCTGACTATGCCGCGCAATACGCCGCATTGAGTGATAACCCGGTGCTGTTTGGCGCGGCGACCAATCAACTGCGTCTGGACCAGACCAGCCTGGCATTGCGCAACCCGGACCATTGCCCAAGTACCTGGCGGCACCTGTTGCAGTTGTGCGAAGGTGAACTGGAGCAACAGACCCGCACCCGCAGCCTGCGTGAACGCATCATTCAATTGCTGGGACCGCTATTGAACGGCGGAAGTGAACCGGATCTGGAGGAAGTGGCGGCAAGGCTCAAACTGCCGACCTGGACGTTACGCCGCAAGCTGGCCGAGGAAGGCACCTGCTTTCGCGCAGTGCTCAATGACACACGGCGCGATCTGGCGATGACTTACATTCGCGACACTGAACTGGCGTTCGGGGAGATCGCCTACCTGCTGGGGTTCGCTTCTGCCGAAGCCTTTCAACGCGCCTTCAAACGCTGGAACGGTCAGACTCCGGGAGAGTTCCGCCGCAGCCAGCGTCAAAGCGCATGAAGCCGTTCACAGTTCGGTAGCGTCGTCGGCAGGCTCTACCGGGTCCAGTTCCGATGCACGGTATTCAAGTAGTTCTTCCTGGTATTCGTCCATTTCTTCGCCCTCTTGGCTGAGTGAGTGGGGTGATAATCAAAGCTGAAATAACTGACCGCAAGATCAACATTAAAGTGCCAATGTGAAATAAAAATGTTGATTCCTGTCAAACAGACGAAAAAGACCGTGGCCGATTCAGTAGTCCTCTCACCTCTGTAGCGGACGGGCGCTATTGACTTGCATGCCAGTGTCGACCTAACCTCCTGCTCATGAACCTCATCAAGCACAACCTCGGCCAGATTATTATTACCGTCATTCCAGTCATGGCGGGTTAGCCGACGTTTGCAAAAAACCCGCCTTGGAGGCGGGTTTCTTCTGTCTCCCGGGCAACAATTGCCGAATCAGGAGTCAGACATGATCGCCATCCCTCGCTCTATCGCCCTTCTCGCCGCTCTGGACCTGATTATCGATCTGCCGCGCGCGTTTGCCGAGTACCCAGGCACGACGTACGAAGAGGCGATGCGATGAGCCAGGACCCGCACGCTCTGCTCAACTATTACGCGCGCAAAATCCTCACCTCGCGCGTCTACGACGTTGCCATTGAAACGCCGCTGCAAGGCGCTCGCCAGCTGTCCGAACGGCTGGGCAATCGGGTGCTGCTCAAGCGCGAAGACCTGCAGCCGGTGTTCTCGTTCAAGATTCGCGGGGCGTACAACAAGCTCGCGCAATTGCCCGCAGAGCAGACTGCACGGGGCGTGGTGACGGCATCGGCGGGAAATCATGCTCAGGGCCTGGCGCTAGCGGCACGTGAGCTTGGGATCAAGGCGACCATCGTCATGCCGCGCACCACGCCGGAGATCAAGGTCGAGGGTGTGCGCTCGCGGGGTGCCACCGTGGTGCTGCACGGCGATTCGTTCCCGGAAGCGCTGGCTTACTCGCTAAAGCTGGTCGACGAACAAGGTTTCGTTTACATCCATCCGTATGACGACCCTGACACCATCGCCGGGCAAGGCACTGTGGCGATGGAGATTCTTCGTCAGCAACCGGGCCAGCTGGATGCGATCTTTGTCCCGGTCGGGGGCGGCGGTCTGATTGCCGGTATCGCGGCCTATGTGAAATACCTGCGCCCGGAGATCAAGATCATCGGCGTCGAGCCGGACGACTCCAACTGCCTGCAGGCGGCGATGGCTGCTGGTGAGCGCGTGGTGCTGAGCCAGGTCGGGCTGTTTGCCGATGGCGTGGCAGTGGCGCAGATCGGCCATCACACCTTCGAAGTGTGCCGCCATTATGTCGATGAAGTGATCACCGTCAGCACCGACGAGATCTGCGCGGCGATCAAGGATATCTACGACGATACTCGCTCGATCACCGAGCCGTCCGGCGCGCTGGGCGTGGCCGGGATCAAGAAGTATGTCGAGCAGCGCGGCGTCAGCGGCCAGACGCTGGTGGCGATCGATTCAGGGGCGAACGTCAACTTCGACCGTTTGCGCCACGTGGCCGAACGTGCAGAGCTGGGCGAAGGTCGCGAGGCGATCATTGCCGTGACCATTCCCGAGCAGCCGGGCAGCTTCAAGGCATTCTGCGAGGCTATCGGCAAGCGGCAGATCACCGAATTCAACTACCGCTATCACACCGATCGCGAGGCGCACATCTTCGTCGGCGTGCAGACCCATCCCGAAAACGACCCGCGCAGCGCCCTGATCGCCAGCCTGACCGGGCAAGGCTTCCCGGTGCTGGACCTGACCGACAACGAACTGGCCAAACTGCACATCCGTCACATGGTTGGCGGGCATGCCGAGCGCGTCGACGATGAAGTGGTGCTGCGCTTCGAGTTCCCGGAACGACCGGGCGCGCTGTTCAACTTCCTCAACCGCCTGGGCGGTCGCTGGACCATCTCGATGTTCCACTACCGCAACCACGGCGCAGCCGATGGCAGGGTGGTCGCCGGGCTGGTCGTGCCGGAGGATGAGCGGCATCTGGTCGGCGCTGCGCTGGATGAGATTGGTTACCGGTATTGGGACGAAAGCGAGAACCCGGCGTACCGGTTGTTTCTGGGCTGAGGCCGTGGAGATTTCTCGTTCCTCACGCTCCGCCACAAGAGGACGCGGAGCGTCCAGACCGGCATGCCCACGCGGAGCATGGGCACGATGGTGATCTGACTGACGACTATCGTTCCTCACGCTCTGGTGGGAATGCAGTTCACGACGCTCTGCGTCGCAAGAGGACGCAGAGCGTCCAGACCGGCATACCCACGCGGAGCAGGGGTACGATGGTGATCTGACTGACGACTATCGTTCCTCACGCTCCAGCGTGGGAATGCAGTTCACGACGCTCCGCGCCACTCCTTACTGCGCCGGGGCGGGCTCGGCTGGCGTGGGCGCGGTGCTTTCTGCAGGTTCTGCGGCCGGTGTTTCGACCGTTTCTGCCTTGAATGAAGCAGGTTCGGACGGCGCAGGCACAGGTTCGCTTGCAGCAGGCGTGACCGGTTCGGCGGCATGCTCGGCCTTCGGCGTGTTTTCTGACGACGCAGGCGCCAGCTTCGCAGGCTCGGCAGCCTTGGCGGGAATCGCAGGGGCTGCGGGAGCCGTGTCAGGCACACCGAGGTCGGCCTTGGGCTTCTCGACAATATGCGCAGCCTTTTTCACTTCGGGCGGCAGGAAGTTTTCCACCAGACCGAAAAAGCGCTCGTAGAATTTCGCTGACGAGACGGTCTCGCTGGCGACCTTGACCATCGAGTCGTCAGTCGAGCCTATCGGCATCGACACGGAGCCCAGCACGCCTACGCCGAGGCTGGCCGAGTTGTTGGTTTTCTTCAGCGCGTAACGGTCCTGCAGGGCGTTGGCAAACATGGTGGAATTGCCATCCTTCGCATCGGCGGCACACACCAGATTGAAGCTGATCTCGATATGCGTATCGCCGGTCTGCTGGAAGCTCTTGCGGCCGGCAATCATCTTCGGGTCGCTGCTGGTGATGATATAGCCCTGACTCAGCAAGGCACGCCGCCCCGCCTCGCAGTAAGCCATATCGGTCGCAGGGTAGCTTCGGGAGAAGGTCCCGGCGTCGTCGAAGTGTTCATGGTCATACACCGCCTGCTTGGGCGACGATGAACAGCCGGCCGCCATCAGCACGGCGGAGATCCAGAAGGCGGTACGAACGTTCAGTAGCTTAAACATCGAAAATCCTGAGGAAGGAAAAGACTGCCAGCAAGACTGCGAACTGGGAAATGGCGGTAAGTCTGCAACAAGGCCGACGCTGGATCAACGTACAGTTCAAAAGGATTTGGATACAGTCCATGCTCAAGCGAACCAGATCTCCCCGCAGGCACACAAAAACGCAGACAACAAAAAAGCGACCCTAGGGCCGCTTTCTTGTTTGCTTCAAGGAGTTCAAGGGCCTTGAAGCGGTGTATGGCGCAGCGGACGGGACTCGAACCCGCGACCCCCGGCGTGACAGGCCGGTATTCTAACCGACTGAACTACCGCTGCGTATCGCTGTAAACCTGTTTGAAACAAACTTTCAGTAGTCTGCTTCCTGTACACGTGACTGAAAGACCCTTGGGCTTTTCAATCGCAGACCCGGCGAACCCGATCTGTACAAATATGGCGCAGCGGACGGGACTCGAACCCGCGACCCCCGGCGTGACAGGCCGGTATTCTAACCGACTGAACTACCGCTGCGCATTGTGGACTTGCGTCCATATAAGCTTTGTAAAGTTACTTTTGAAAGCCCTCGTACTTCAGCTTTCAAACTCAACGATGGTGGGTGATGACGGGATCGAACCGCCGACCCGCTGCTTGTAAGGCAGCTGCTCTCCCAGCTGAGCTAATCACCCTTTGCTTCGTTGAGGCCGCGAAATTTACGCACCTAACGAACCTAAGTCAATAGCCTGATTGAAGTTTTTTTAAAAACCGCCTCAATCACAAAACCCTAACCACACACCAAAAGCACAAGCAATAGCTCAATCGAAGCTCGCCCGCACAAACTACTCGGCGTACACCATCTTGCGCGTCATGCCACCGTCGACCACGAACTCCTGCCCGGTGACGAAACCGGCGTTTCTGGACAACAGCCAGGCAACCATCGCCGCAACGTCCTCCACCGTCCCTACCCTGCCCGCCGGATGCTGGGCATGATCGGTCTCGGACAACGGCTCGGCTCTGCGCAACGAGGGGTCACGCGCGTCGATCCAGCCAGGGCTGACGGCATTGACACGAATCTCCGGCCCCAAGCTGATCGCCAGCGCATGTGTCAGCGCCATCAGGCCACCTTTGCTGGCTGCATAAGCCTCGGTGTCGGCCTCCGACTGACGGGAGCGTGTGGAGGTCAGGTTGACGATGCTGCCGCAATGCGCACGCAGGTAAGGCGCGCAATGCTTGGCCAGCAGCATCGGACCGCCGAGGTTGACTGCCAGCACACGGTTCCAGTGCGACAGCTCCAGGCTTTCCAGCGTAGTGTTGTGCGGATCGGCGATCGCAGCGTTGCACACCAAGGCATCGAGACGACCAAACTGCCGAAGCACCTCGGCCACGCCCGCTGCGACCTGTTCTTCACTGGCAACGTCCATGGCAATGAACAGGGCATTTTCACCCAGCGCACCGGCCACTTTCGAACCACGCGCACGGTCCAGATCGGTCAGCACTACTTGCCAGCCTTCGGCAATCAGCCACGCTGCGATACCGAGCCCGATACCGCGAGCGGCACCGGTCACCAGGGCGACACGACCATTGTGGACGCTGGCAAATTTCAACGCCCACTCCTCGCCCGGCTTGCCACTGGCCGGATTGCTGGCCTCGCTACTCACAACGCCGCCAGACCACGAGCCAGGTCAGCCTGCAGGTCAGCCACGTCTTCAAGCCCCACTGCAACCCGAATCAGGCTGTCGCGAATACCTGCGGCTTCACGCTCCTGAGGTGCCAGGCGACCGTGAGAGGTGGTGCTCGGGTGAGTGATCGTGGTTTTGCTGTCACCCAGGTTGGCAGTGATCGAAATCAGTCGTGTGGCATCGATGAAGCGCCATGCACCGTCCTTGCCACCCTTGACCTCGAAGCTCACCACCGCGCCGAAACCCTTTTGCTGACGCTGGGCCAACTCGTGCTGCGGGTGACTCTTCAGTCCGGCGTAATGGACCTTTTCAATGCCGTCCTGCTGCTCGAGCCACTCGGCCAGTGCCTGAGCATTGGCACAGTGAGCGCGCATCCGCAGGTTCAGGGTTTCGAGGCCCTTGAGGAAGATCCACGCGTTGAACGGGCTGAGTGTCGGCCCGGCAGTACGCAGGAAGCCGACCACTTCTTTCATCTGCTCGCTGCGCCCGGCAACCACGCCGCCCATGCAACGGCCCTGGCCGTCGATGAACTTGGTGGCCGAATGCACGACAATGTCAGCGCCCAGCAACAGCGGCTGCTGCAAGGCCGGCGTACAGAAACAGTTGTCAACGATCAGCATCGCGCCCTTGGCGTGGGCGATCTCGGCCAGCGCCGCGATGTCGACCAGTTCAGCCAGGGGATTGGACGGCGATTCGACGAAGAGCATTTTGGTGTTGGGCTTGATCGCCGCATCCCAGCCGCTCAGATCGGCGAGAGGAACGTAATCCACCTCGACACCAAAGCGCTTGAAGTACTTGTCGAACAGGCTGATGGTCGAGCCGAAGACGCTGCGTGACACCAGCACATGATCACCAGCGCTGCACAGGCTCATCACCACAGCCAGAGTTGCCGCCATGCCGGTCGCCGTAGCGACGGCCTGCTCGGCACCTTCCAGTGCGGCAATGCGCTCTTCGAACGAACGCACCGTCGGGTTGGTGTAACGCGAGTAGACGTTGCCCGGCACTTCACCGGAGAAACGCGCAGCCGCGTCGGCGGCTGTGCGAAATACGTAACTGGAGGTAAAGAACATGGGTTCGCCATGCTCTCCTTCCGGTGTGCGGTGATGCCCGGCACGTACGGCTAGGGTATCGAAACCTACGCCTTCAAGGTCGCTGTCCAGCCGACCTGCATCCCATTCCTGAGTCATGCCGCCCACTCCTTGCCCAATTAGTTGTTGTACAGATCGATGATCGCGCTCACTGCCTGAGTCTTGATCTTGGAGGCGTCATTACGCGCGCTCTCGATCCGGTTCAAATAATGCTCGTCGATGTCGCCGGTCACGTACTTGCCGTCGAAAACCGAGCAATCGAAGTTGTCGATCTTGATTTTCTTGCTGCCGCTGACCGCTTCGATCAGGTCATTCAGATCCTGATAGACCAGCCAGTCGGCACCGATGAGGTCGGCCACGTCCTGAGTGGTGCGGTTGTGGGCAATCAGTTCGTGAGCACTCGGCATGTCGATGCCGTAGACGTTGGGGTAGCGCACAGCCGGGGCTGCAGAACAGAAGTAGACATTCTTGGCACCGGCTTCGCGGGCCATCTGGATGATCTGCTTGCAGGTCGTGCCGCGTACGATGGAATCATCCACCAGCATCACGTTCTTGCCGCGGAACTCCAGCTCGATGGCGTTGAGCTTCTGGCGTACGGATTTCTTGCGCGCAGCCTGGCCCGGCATGATGAAGGTCCGGCCGATGTAACGGTTCTTGACGAAGCCTTCGCGGAACTTGACGCCCAGATGGTTGGCCAGCTCCAGCGCCGCAGTACGGCTGGTGTCCGGAATCGGGATGACCACGTCGATATCGTGATCAGGACGCTCGCGCAGGATCTTGTCGGCCAGCTTCTCGCCCATGCGCAGGCGCGCCTTGTAGACCGAGATGCCGTCGATGATCGAATCCGGGCGCGCCAGATAGACGTGCTCGAAGATGCACGGTGCGTACTTGGGGTTGGCCGCGCACTGACGGGTGTGCAGCTTGCCGTCTTCAGTGATGTAGACCGCTTCGCCCGGCGCCAGGTCGCGAATCAGGGTAAAGCCCAGCACGTCCAGCGATACGCTTTCCGAGGCGATCATGTACTCGACGCCTTCGTCGGTGTGACGCTGGCCGAACACGATAGGACGAATGGCGTCCGGGTCACGGAAGCCGACGATACCGTAGCCGGTGATCATGGCCACGACCGCGTAACCACCACGGCAGCGATTGTGCACGTCGGTCACTGCCGCGAAGATATCCTCTTCGGTCGGCTGCAACTTGCCACGCACGGCCAGCTCATGGGCGAACACGTTGAGCAGCACTTCCGAATCGGAATTGGTGTTCACATGGCGCAGGTCGGATTCGTAAATTTCCTTGGCCAACTGCTCGACGTTGGTGAGGTTGCCGTTGTGCGCCAGCGTGATGCCGTAAGGCGAGTTGACGTAGAACGGCTGAGCCTCGGCCGACGTCGAGCTGCCCGCGGTGGGGTAACGCACATGACCGATGCCCATATGCCCGACCAGACGCTGCATATGACGTTGATGAAACACATCGCGCACCAATCCGTTGTCCTTGCGCAGGAATAACCGGCCATCGTGGCTGGTTACGATACCGGCAGCGTCCTGGCCGCGGTGCTGGAGGACGGTAAGCGCGTCATACAGCGCCTGATTGACGTTCGACTTGCCGACGATACCGACGATGCCACACATGCGACACAACCCCTACTTAGTGGAACTGGATTTACCGAGCACATCCTGCGGCATTGTAGACGGCAGGATCTGTTCCTTGAACGGCATGTCAGCGGGTACGCTGATGCCGCTGGCGAGCCACTTGCTGGACATCCCGAGAATCAGGTTTTTCGACCAGTCAGCGACCATGAGAAATTGCGGCACCAGCCTGGACTGCTGCCACCATTGATCCTGTTGCACCGGCCCCAGGCTCAACAGCCCTACCGCCACAACGACAAGCAGGCCTCCGCGCGCTGCGCCGAAGACCATGCCGAGAAAACGATCGGTCCCGGAAAGCCCGGTGACGCGAATCAGCTCGCCTATCAGAAAATTGACCATGGCGCCTACCAGCAGGGTGGCGACAAAAAGAATGGTACAGCTCGCGATCACGCGGGCCGAAGGTGTTTCTATGTAATTGACCAGATACTGCGACAGCCCTGCACCAAACATCCAGGCCACAACACCTGCAATGATCCACGTCGTCAACGACAGTGCTTCTTTTACGAAGCCGCGCTTCAGACTGATCAGGGCGGAGATGGCGACAATTCCGAGAATTGCCCAGTCAACCGGAGTAAATGGCACGTTGCAGCCTGCAGACGGATAAGGCGGCGCATTTTAGCAGAGCGCCCGCCTGCCGGTAAGCAGCGATTACCGGCGCGAGGCATTTTCCTTTGTGCCAGGGGCACCAGGTGCCGAACGGTCAGCCGCGCTCGGGCTGAAAGCGCACCACAATACCCTTGAGCTTTTGCTGTTTGTCGAGCTGATCGCGCAGGCGATCAGCCTCGGCGCGCTCGATGAGCGGGCCTACAAACACCCGGTTCACGCCATCAGCGGTGCGAATGTAGGCGTTGTAGCCCTGGGTGCGCAGCGTCTTTTGCAGATTGTCGGCATTGGCACGATTGGACATGCTCGCCAACTGCACCGACCAGCTGATCGACAGGCCGTTGGCGTCGACGCCAGCAGGTGCCGCAGGTTTGGCAGGCGCCGGTGTCGCTGCTGGTGCAGCAGCTGTCGCTGGCGCCGAAGCAGGTGCCGGCTTGGCAGCAGGTTTGGAAGCCGGAGCAGCAGGTGCGGTCGGCGCAGGCGCGATCGGCATGGCAGGCGGCTGGCTGCTGCTCATGTCATCGTCACCCGGCACAGGCTCCTGAGGCAGAACCTGCGGCTCCGGAACAGGTACCGGATCGACCCGCACCTGCGCAGCCGCAGGCGCCTGAGGCGCGGCTGGCGCCTCGACCTGCACCTGACGTGTTTCATCTTCACGCGTGAAAAGCATGGGCAGGAAAATGACCGCCACGGCGATCAGCACCAGTGCTCCAACCATTCGCTGCTTGAATACGTTATCCAGCAAAGCCATTTGCAGCGTCCTCATCGGTGTACCGGGCCAACCATTCAAGGGCCTCGGCAACACAGTAAAATGAACCGAACAGCAGAATCTCGTCATCGGGCGTGGCATGCGCGCACTGAGCTCCCAGCGCCAACGCGATACTCTGATAGGACGTCACGCGGGCCCCAAGGTTCTGCAAGGCCGCCTGCAACTCTTCTGCCGGCCGGCTGCGCGAGGTCGGAAGCGGCGCAACAGCCCACTCTTCAATGACCGGCACCAGGTGCGCGACCACACCGTCGAGATCCTTGTCGCTGAGCAGGCCAAATACCGCAAGACGCTTGCCGCCAACCGGCTGCCGCGCCAGGCGCTGCCCCAGAAACTGTGCCGCGTGGGGGTTATGACCTACATCCAGCAGCAGGTTGAGCGACTTGCCGTGCCACTTGACGACCCTGCGATCGAGACGACCGGCGAGCCGGGTCTCGGCAAGTACCTTGCCTGTCGCATCCGGTTGCAATGGATACCCCAGCAGGGCGAAGGCCTGAAGTGCCAGCGCTGCATTCTGCATCGGCAGGTCGAGCAGCGGCAGACCGCGCAGCTCGATCTGCTCGCCCTGAGCGACACCGCGCCAGTCCCAGCTGTCGTCACCTATGGAAAGATCGAAATCCCGGCCACGCAACAACAACGGACAGCCCAGCTCGCGAGCTTTGGCCAGCAGCGGCTCAGGGGGCGCAGGGTCACCGCACAGCGCAGGACAGCCGGCGCGAAAGATCCCGGCTTTCTCGAAAGCGACCGACTCACGGGTGTCGCCCAGGTACTCGGCGTGATCGACCCCGATACTGGTGACCAGCGCCAGGTCCGCATCCACTAGATTGACCGCGTCCAGACGACCGCCCAGACCGACTTCCAGCACCACCGCATCGAGCCGGGCCTGCTCGAACAGCCAGAACGCCGCCAGCGTGCCCATTTCGAAATAAGTCAGGGTGACATCGCCGCGTGCCGCTTCGACCGCAGCGAAGGCATCGCACAGTTCCTGATCGGTTGCCTCGACGCCCTGCACTTTCACCCGCTCGTTATAGCGAAGCAGATGCGGGGAGCTGTAGACACCGACCTTCAAGCCCTGAGCCTGCAACAAGGCGGCGACAAAGGCGCAGGTCGAGCCCTTGCCGTTGGTGCCCGTCACCGTGATCACCTGACGCGCCGGGCGTGTAAGCCCCAGTTGCAGCGCCACCTGTCGAGACCGGTCCAGGCCCATGTCGATGGCCGACGGATGCAGTTGCTCCAGGTAGGCGAGCCAGTCGCTCAGGGATGTAGAGGTCATATCGTCGCGGGTGCCGGCGGAACGACGATTGGCTCGATGACGGGTGCGACAAAGCGAGGGGTTGGCAGGTTCATCATCTGTGCCAGCAGGTTACCCAGGCGCGGACGAAGCTCACTGCGCGAGACGATCATGTCGATAGCACCGTGATCCAGCAGGAATTCGCTGCGCTGGAAGCCTTCAGGCAGCTTCTCGCGAACAGTTTGCTCGATGACCCGCGGACCAGCGAAACCGATCAGCGCCTTGGGCTCGGCGACGATAACGTCACCCAGCATGGCCAGGCTGGCGGAAACGCCACCGTAGACCGGGTCGGTCAGCACCGAGATGAACGGCAGCCCTTCTTCGCGAAGGCGCGCCAGAACCGCCGAGGTCTTGGCCATCTGCATCAGCGAGATCAGCGCTTCCTGCATGCGCGCACCGCCGGAAGCGGCGAAGCAGACGAACGGGCAGCGATTTTCCAGCGCATAGTTGGCGGCACGTACGAAGCGCTCGCCGACAATGGCCCCCATCGAACCACCCATGAACGAGAATTCGAATGCCGAAGCCACCACCGGCATGCCCAGCAAGGTGCCGCTCATGGAAATCAGCGCGTCCTTCTCACCGGTCTGCTTCTGCGCAGCGGTCAGGCGATCCTTGTACTTCTTGCCGTCGCGGAATTTCAGACGGTCGACCGGCTCAAGATCGGCACCCAGCTCTTCGCGCCCTTCGACGTCCAGAAAAATGTTCAGGCGTGCACGTGCGCCGATACGCATGTGGTGGTTGCACTTGGGGCAGACGTCCAGGGTCTTTTCCAGCTCAGGGCGATACAGCACCGCCTCACAGGACGGGCATTTGTGCCAGAGGCCTTCGGGAACCGAGCTCTTCTTGACCTCGGAACGCATGATCGATGGGATCAGTTTGTCTACCAACCAGTTGCTCATGCTTTATATCTCCAGTACCGGTGCGGCTCGAACGACTGACAAATCAAACACCAGTCGCATGCCCTCAGATAAATTCGTATATGGACGACGATGAAAGGATAGCGATCGACTCACGGCCGGACCTGCACACCCCTCACCCCGATTTTTCACAACGACGGCGTTGCACATTGGCCCCACCGCTTACTCGATTCGACCCGCGTGCCTCTTGGCGCGGACAGGCTTATGGACGGCGGCCGATCAATAGCCGTCACATCAGGTGCCGTGCACCGCACTCATGAACGCCAGGATCTTCTCCCGATCCTTGATGCCCTTGCTCTTTTCAACGCCGCCGCTGACATCCACGGCATAGGGCCGGACCTGAGCGATGGCCTGCGCCACATTGGCCGACGTCAGCCCGCCCGCCAGGATGACCGGCTTGTCCAGGTCGTCCGGAATCAATGCCCAATCGAAGGTTTCTCCGGTACCGCCGGGCACACCTTCGACGTAGGTATCGAGCAGCACGCCGCGTGCATTGCGATAGGTCCGGCAGACCCCGGCAATGTCATCACCGGCCTTGACCCGCAGCGCCTTGATGTAAGGACGATGATACCCGTCGCACTCCTCGGGTGTTTCATCGCCATGAAACTGCAGCATGTCCAGCGCGACCGCATCCAGCGTCTCGTTGAGCTCGCAGCGACTGGCGTTGACGAACAGGCCCACCGTGGTGATGAACGGCGGCAGCGCAGCAATGATGGCACGCGCCTGCAATACCGTCACCGCACGCGGGCTTTTCGGATAGAACACCAGGCCTATCGCGTCGGCACCTGCCTCGGCGGCAGCCAGTGCATCCTCTATGCGGGTAATCCCGCAGATCTTGCTGCGAACGGCTGACATGTCGTGAGTAACCTCAGGCCTTTCGGAAAGTCCCGGATGTTAGCAAATGCGGCCAGGATCGTCAGCCGTCCAATTCCGCAAAGCCCGTAAGAAAATGAGGACCGATGTAGCGCTCGGGCAACGGGAATTCATCACGGTACTCGACCCCGACCAGATACAACCCGTAGGGATGGGCCGTGACACCGCCGGTGCGCCGAATCCGGCTTTCCAGCACCTCGCGCGCCCACTCGACCGGACGCTCGCCGGTGCCGATGGTCATCAGCACACCGGCGATATTGCGCACCATATGGTGAAGAAAGGCATTGGCGCGCACATCGATCACGATCATCTTGCCGTGACGGGTCACGCGCAGATGGTGCAACTGCTTGACCGGCGACTTGGCCTGACATTGACCAGCGCGAAACGCGCTGAAATCGTGAGTACCCACCAGATACTCGGCAGCCTGCGCCATGCGCTCGACATCCAGCGGGCGGTGGTTCCAGGTAATTTCCTGGTTCAGGTGCGCCGGGCGGATCTGATCGTTGTAGATCACGTAACGATAACGCCGGGCAATGGCCTTGAAGCGCGCATGAAAGGTGGCCGGCATGACTCTGGCCCAAGTGACACTGACATCATGGGGCAGATTGATATTGGCGCCCATGACCCAGGCCTTCAGGGTGCGCTCGGCCTGGGTGTCGAAGTGCACCACCTGACCGCAGGCATGCACGCCCGCGTCCGTGCGACCGGCACACATCAGTGAAACCGGTGACGCGGCCACTTTTGACAGAGCGTCTTCAAGGGTTTCCTGCACGGTCAGCACGCCGGACGCCTGACGTTGCCAGCCGCAATAGCGCGAGCCCTTGTATTCAACGCCCAGCGCGATTCGGGAAAAGCCCTCGGCCGCCATCTCGGCGGCCGGGTTATCTATGTTCGCCAAAGTGGTACAGCCTGTCGGTTCGCGAAAAGTCGGCCATTATACGGCCGCAAAAAAAACACGCTACTCAAGCCGGACATCTGAAATGCAAACGGCCGCATAAGCGGCCGTGTGCAGGTTGCCGGGGTTGAATCAGGCCAGCCGAGAAAGCATCTCCCGCGCTTCACTTTTCTGACCGTCATCGCCCTCGGTGACGACCTCATCAAGAATATCCCGAGCGCCGTCCGCATCGCCCATGTCGATGTAGGCACGCGCCAGATCAAGCTTGGTCGCCGCTTCGTCAGTACCGGACATGAAGTCGAAGTCCGGCTCGTCATCCAGCGCGGCCGCATCCTCGGCGGTGAATCTCGGCTCATCGAGCGGCGGATGTTCGAGATTCTGCGAAAGACGCTCAAGCTCGGCATTGACGTCGTCGATTTCAGTCGCGAACGCCTGACTTGCCTGATCGGTTTCAATCTCGTCCGCCAGCGAAAGGTCGAAATCCTCTGGAAGCTCCAGGTCATCACTGACCGGTGGTGCTGGCGAGGTTTCACCCAAATCCAGCGGATCTTCGCCAAGGCCGAGCAGGAAATCATCTTCGTTCTTGAGGGCCGGGTCTTCCTCGGACAAGTCCAGGTCGAAGTCGGCAAGGTCCTGCGGCGTTGTCGCTGCACGGGCCTCTTCCTGCTGCTGCATGACCGACTCGAAGCTCAGCTCTTCGTCATCCGCTACCGCCGATACCTTGGGCTCGTCGAGCATCAGGTCATCGAGATCGTTAACAGTAGAGACTTCAGGCACAGACGGTTCTTCGAACTCGTCCAAGCTCAAGTCAAAATCGTTATCGAACGGGTCTGCCTCTTCAACAGGCTCTGCGGCCAGCGGCGCGACTACTTCCGGCTCAGGTTCAGGCGTAGCAACAATTTCGGGCTCGGGCTCGGGCTCGGGCTCCTGCTCTGCCGCATCATCGGCCAGCAGCTCTTCAAGATATTTGGCATCGAGCTCTGCAACCAGTGCGGCTGTCGTGGCCGCTGCGGCGGCTGCAGCTACCGCTGGGGCAGCCGATGCAGTGGAGGTTTCAGAAGCCAGCGGCGCAGCAACAGGTGCCACCGGCTTCAGGGTCGAGTTAAGTTCTTCCCGCTGCTCGACCTCAGCTTCAAGCTTTCCCGCTGCCACCAGTTTACGTTCGTGGGCGGCATAGGCTTTGTTGTTACCCTGCTCGGCGTAGATTTCCATCAGTTTCAGACGGATATCGTCGCGCTTCGGGTCTTCGTTGACGGCTTCTTCCAGCAATTCAATCGCCTGATTCATACGACCGTAAGCGATGTGGATCTCGGCCTGAACCAGCGGATCGGCAGGACGTTCACGACCGGCAGCGCCTGCTGCTGCGGCGCCTCCCATGCGCACATTGGGCGGCGGCACATCAAGCCCGTCGAAGCTGGCGGGGGGTGCATTCATGTCCATGTCCGAGACGAAATCCGACTCCTCGGCCAGCGCACGTGCCATGCGCTTGTGCTTCTCGGCCTCGGCCTTCGCCGCACGACGACGCGCCAGGAACAACAGCAGCAAGGCCAGAATCAGCAATACCGCACCGCCGATCAAGCCAAGCAACACAGGGTTGTTGATGATTTTCTGCAGCGCGTCCTCGTCCTCTTCTGCTGCTGCAACCGGCTCCACCGCCAGCGGCTGCTCTGGCGCCGGGGTCGCAACTTCGGCAGCACCGGCAGGCAGCGCATCTTCAGGCGCGATCTCGCCAGCCGGTTTCACCGGAGCACCGTTGGCGTCAACCAGCGAGGCAGGCACCGCCGCGTTGGCGGGTGTCGACGCTTCCGGAGTGGCGGCAGGAGGCGGCACAGCTGCGCCAGCGGCCTGCATCTTGGCCAACTGACCGTTTTTCAACTCGACCAGACGCTGCAACTTGTCGAGCTGGCTTTGCAGGTCGTTCATGCGGCTTTTCAGCTCGGCATTGTCGCGACGCGTGGTATCCAGGGCTTCCTGAGCCACGGCCAGCTTGTTGCCAACATCGCTGTCGCCCGCCGCACCTTTCGCCGCAGGCTTGCCGCTTGCCGACACCAGACTGAGGTTGTCGGCGGTATCGACTTTGGAGGGCGCCGCGCCCGCACGGTCACGACGGGTAGCATCGACCTGACGTGTACCGGCTGGCAGACGGCGACCTTCACGCCAGGCGCTGTATTGCCGGGAAACTTCTGCCACTGCCTGTGATTGCGGCAGCGCGGTGGTCTGTTGCGGCGTCGGAAGGCGCAGCACCTGCCCTTTCTTCAGGCGGTTGATGTTGCCACCAATGAACGCATCCGGATTCAACGCCTGAATCGCCAGCATGGTTTGCTGGACAGTCCCGCCAGTACGCACCTTGGCAGCGATTTCCCACAAGGTGTCGTTATTGGCGGTGACGTACTGTGACTGCTTGTCGGCGGCTGGCGGCGGCACTGCGGCTGGGTTGGCAGCCGGTGCCGGTGCTGGTGCCTCGGCTGCCGGCGCTTCAGCCGACGGGGCTACCGATCATGACCAGCAGGCATACAC
>NZ_AWQP01000055.1:0-10751 GCF_000972175.1 Pseudomonas syringae pv. coryli str. NCPPB 4273
CAGGATAATCCGGGGCTTTGTGGGAGCGAGCTTGCTCGCGAAGGCGTATTAATGGGTCAGTAGATTTTCAGCGGCTGCACAGGCCTCTTCGTGAGCAAGCTCACTCCTACGGATTCGGGGATGATCCGGGGCTATGTGGGAGCGAGCTTGCTCGCGAAGAGGCCAGTTCAATCCCTGAAAATACCCAACAAGTGCAGGGTATCCAAGGCATAAAAAAACCCCTGCATCGCTGCAGGGGTTTTTTATTGGGTCAGGAATCAACCCTTGAACACATCATCCACGCTGGTCAGCGGGTAGTGCTTCGGATACGGCAGGGTGGCAACGCCGGTCTCGATGGCGGCCTTGGCCACTGCATCGGAGATCAGGCCCAGCAGGCGGGTGTCCATTGGCTTCGGAATGATGTACTCACGACCGAATTCCAGTTTGATGCCGCCGTAGGCGTCGCTGACTTCCTGTGGTACAGGCAGCTTGGCCAGTTCGCGCAGGGCGTTGGCCGCGGCGATTTTCATTTCTTCGTTGATGCGCTTGGCGCGAACGTCCAGGGCACCACGGAAAATGAACGGGAAGCCCAGTACGTTGTTGACCTGGTTCGGGTAGTCCGAACGGCCAGTGGCCATGATCACGTCACTGCGGGTGGCGTGAGCCAGTTCCGGGGAAATTTCCGGATCAGGGTTCGAGCAGGCGAACACGATCGGATCCTTGGCCATCAGCTTGAGGTTTTCAGCGCTCAGCAGGTTAGGACCGGACAGGCCTACAAATACGTCAGCGCCATCCAGTGCGTCGGTCAGCGAGCGCTTCTCGGTAGCGTGAGCGAAAGCAGCCTTGTACTGGTTCAGGTCGGTACGGCCGGAGTGAACAACGCCGGTGCGGTCGACCATGAAGATGTTTTCGATCTTCGCGCCCATGCTCACCAGCAGCTTCATGCAGGAGATGGCCGCAGCGCCAGCGCCCAGGCAGACGATCTTCGCCGAATCGAGGGTCTTGCCGACGATTTCCAGTGCGTTGATCATGCCGGCCGCTGTCACGATCGCGGTACCGTGCTGGTCATCGTGGAAAACCGGGATGTCACACTGTTCGATCAACGCCTTCTCGATTTCAAAGCACTCAGGCGCCTTGATGTCTTCCAGGTTGATGCCACCGAAGGTGATGGAGATACGCTTGACGGTGTCGATGAACGCCTGTGGGCTTTCGGAATCGACTTCGATATCGAAAACGTCGATACCGGCGAAGCGCTTGAACAGAACCCCTTTACCTTCCATGACCGGCTTGGAAGCCAATGGACCCAGATCGCCGAGGCCGAGAATCGCGGTGCCATCGGAAATAACTGCTACCAGGTTGCCTTTGCCGGTGTACTTGTAAGCCAGCTCGGGGTCACGGGCAATTTCACGCACGGGTTCAGCAACGCCAGGGCTGTAGGCCAGAGCCAGGTCACGAGCGGTTGCAGTCGGCTTGGTGAGTTCGACGCTCAGCTTCCCCGGACGAGGATTGGCATGGTATTCGAGCGCGGCAGTTTTCAGATCTGACATGTATTGGATTCCGCTTTTTTTACTGTGGGACAGACGGACCGCCGAGGATACGCAAGATGCATAGTCCTAACAAGACTGACCAGTCACTGCTGTCAATAGGCTAGGGCTTAGACTTTACGCTCAGAGGGCTGAAACGTGAACACTCGGTCAGGCTCGTCAGATCACCGGTTTGAAGGGCGCTTCTAACGGCGTGAAAGGTCCAGCATTGCGGGATGGGTCAGTGACAGCTGCCAGCGGGACTGCCCCTTTTTCAGGCCTCCGCGCCGGGAGCGATCGACGACCCAGCCACGCGCTTCGACCTGCCGTCCTTCGAGGCGCTGGAGCGTCGCCGTATCGAATGCACTCAGGTGGGCAGGCGCGATACGCAGGACCAGCGAGCCCTGCAATTCGATCCACATACCACCGCGGTTGCGCTGCACACGCCTGACCTGACCGGACACAATCGCGAACCCGCTTTTGCTCAGTCGGGCCGAGGACTGCACCGGAGAATTGCGCCACACACCCAGCCGCGCCTGACGTGCCTGACGCTCCGCGCCCTGCTGGCAAGCGACCAGCCTGACATTGGGCGCAACGGCCACCAGATAGCCCAGCCCTTCGCTGAGCAGCTGCGCCTCGAGGTTGGCGCCTTTACGGTCATAGACGTTGGCCAGCGTGCGGCCGTAATGATCCTTGCCCTGCCGGCCGATACGCAGCCTGACCTTGCCGCCGCTTTCATTGACCAGCGTCTGCAAGCGCTTTTTCGCCGCCTCGGCAAACGGTTCGGCCGACCGGCCTTTCCTGCCGGTTTCAGGCGTATTGAGCCCGATCATCCGCACACTGCGGCCATCGGTCAGCTTCAAGGTGTCGCCGTCGACCACACGCTGTACCTGCGCGACTGGCAACGAGGCAGGTGCCGGGCAGAAGGCCTGCGCGCCGGACACCCAAATCGCGGGCATAAAAAAGACGCCCACAAGGAGCGCCTTTTCAAGCAGCCTGGAGATGCCCATCGGGCAGCCAGTCTTACTTCGCTTTGGTAGCGCCGAACGCACCGAAACGGGATTTGAACTTGTCGACACGGCCGCCAACGTCAAGCGTCTTCTGCTTGCCGGTGTAGAACGGGTGGCACTCGTTGCACACGTCCAGGCTCAGAGGAGCGGCCAGGGTGGAACGGGTCTTGATGACATTGCCGCAGCTGCAGGTAGCGTCAATGGCTTCGTAAACTGGATGGATATCAGCTTTCATCGGTACTTCCTCGGTCTAACGCGCCGCCACTCAACACTATTGTTGAATACCGCACGGAAATAGGCTGCGGATAGTACCAGACAATTGCAACGACGCAAGCGAACCTTCACACCGGTCGTCTGCTAAGATCGCGCCTCCGTCATCACTTATCACCACAGGGAAACACCGCGTGCCCGACGCCATCCTGCGCCTTGCCCTGCCCTCGCCGCTTCGCCGCCTGTTCGACTACCGCGCCCCAGCGGGCGTGTCGCGCAGCGCCTTGCAGCCGGGCATGCGCCTGCGAGTGCCGTTCGGACGCCGGGAAATGATCGGCATTCTGGTGGAAGTGGTCGATCACAGCGAAGTGCCCGCCGACAAGCTCAAGCCGGCAATCGCTCTGCTCGACAGCGAAGCGCCGCTGCCACCCGCGCTGTTCAAGCTGTGCCTGTGGACCTCGCAGTATTACCAGCACAGCCTCGGAGACACCCTGAGCTGGGCCTTGCCGGTGCTGTTGCGTCAGGGCGAACTGGCCGAAAGTCGCCAGGAACGCTTCTGGCACGTGGCCCCCGGCGCCAGCGTCGACGATCCGCGCATCGCCCGCGCACCCAAACAGCGCGAAGCCCTGACCACTCTGGCCCAGCACCCGCACGGGGTGGCGCATCAACTGCTCAGCAAGCTGATGCTTAACAAGGACAGCCTCAACCTGTTGCTGGCCAAGGAGCTGGTGTACGTCGAGGTCCGCAGCCATGCACCCAGCGCACGCCATGAACACTGGCTGGCCCAGCCTGAATTGCCGCTCAACACCGAACAACGCGCCGCTTACGAAGCGATCCGCGCCGGGTTCGACAGCTTTCATGCGTTTCTGCTGGCCGGCGTCACCGGCAGCGGCAAGACCGAAGTCTATCTGCAACTGATCCGCGAAACCCTCGAAGCCGGCAAGCAGGCGCTGGTGCTGATCCCGGAAATCAACCTCGGCCCGCAGACCCTGGCGCGCTTCGAGCAACGCTTCAATGCGCGCATTGCGCTGGTCCACTCGGCGGTCAACGACCGCGAACGGCTGGACGCCTGGCTGGCGGCTCGCGATGGTGAGGCGGACATCATCATCGGCACGCGTTCGGCGCTGTTCACGCCGATGAAAAACCCCGGCCTGATCATCATCGACGAAGAACACGACGGCTCCTATAAACAGCAGGAAGGCCTGCGCTATCACGCCCGCGATCTGGCACTGGTACGGGCGCGTCAGGAAAACATTCCGATTGTCCTGGGCTCGGCCACGCCGTCCCTGGAAAGCCTGCACAACGCCTACACAGGCCGCTACGGCCTGCTGCGCCTGAATCAGCGCGCGGGCGGCGCACAGCAGCCGCGTTTCATGCGCCTGGACGTCAAGAGCCGACCGCTGGACAGCGGCATCTCCGGGCCCATGCAGCAGGCCATAGGCCAGACGCTCGCGGCAGGCCAGCAGGTCCTGGTATTCCTCAACCGTCGCGGCTTTGCGCCAACCTTGCTGTGCCACGACTGCGGCTGGATGTCCGGCTGCCAGCGCTGCGATGCACGCATGACCGTGCACCAGCGCTCGGGCGAGCTGCGCTGCCATCACTGCGGGTATGTCGAACGCGTACCGCGTCAGTGCCCGTCGTGCGGCAAGGTGGATTTGCGCCCGGTAGGCGCCGGCACCGAGCGCGCCGAAGAGCGTCTGGCGATTCTGTTTCCGGACTACCCCGTACTGCGTGTCGACCGCGACAGCACGTCGCGCAAGGACGCCATGAACCAGCTGTTCACGACGATCCAGCGCGGCCAGCCATGCATTCTGGTCGGCACGCAAATGCTCGCCAAGGGCCATCACTTTCCCCGGGTCACGCTGGTCTCGATTCTGGACGCCGACGGCGGGCTGTTTTCCGGCGACTTCCGCGCCAGCGAGCGCATGGCGCAACTGATCGTGCAGGTGGCAGGTCGTGCCGGGCGCGCCGAAGAGCCTGGCAAGGTGATCATCCAGACCCACCTGGCCGACCACCCACTGCTGATCCAGCTGACCGAGCAGGGTTATTTCGCCTTTGCCGAACAGGCCTTGAGCGAGCGCCGTTCGGCGGGTCTGCCACCGTTTTCACACCTCGCGCTGCTGCGCGCCGAAGCGCACAAGCCGGGACAGGCCGAGGCCTTTCTCGATCAGGCCTGCAGCGATGCCGAGCAACTGGTTGCGCAAATGGCGCTCGGCGGCATCGAGCTGCTGGGCCCGGTTCCGGCACCGATGGAACGCCGCGCCGGGCGTTATCGTGCGCAACTGCTGGTGCAGTCCAGCGCCCGCGCGCCCTTGCATAAATTGCTAGCCACCTGGCTGCTCGCGCTGGAGCAAATGCCCAGCGGTCGGCAGGTCAGATGGTCGCTGGATGTGGATCCTGTGGATCTTTATTAAGTCACGCCGTTGGCAAGCAGGCTTGAGCAACGGATAATGCGGAGTTTTTCCACCCGCGCATCGAAGCGCCACCGCGCTTGCGGTCGAAGAGAGCACCATGAAAGACACGATTCGCCAGCTGATTCAACAAGCCCTGACCCGTCTCGTCACCGAGGGCGTCTTGCCAGAAGGGCTGACGCCGGCGATCCAGGTGGAAAACGCCCGCGACAAGACGCACGGCGACTTCGCCAGCAATATCGCGATGATGCTCGCCAAGCCTGCCGGCATGAAACCGCGCGATCTGGCTGAAAAGCTGATCGCCGCACTGCCGGCCGACGAGCAGGTCAGCAAGGTCGAAATTGCCGGCCCGGGCTTCCTGAACTTCTTCCAGAACACTGCCGCGCTGGCCGCACGCCTCGACGCTGCACTGGCCGACGCGCACCTGTCGGCGCGTAAGGCGGGCGCTGCACAGCGCGTGGTCGTCGATCTGTCGGCACCGAACCTGGCCAAGGAAATGCACGTTGGCCATTTGCGCTCGACCATTATTGGCGACGGCGTGGCGAACGTCCTGACGTTTCTCGGTGACACGGTCATTCGTCAAAACCACGTCGGCGACTGGGGCACCCAGTTCGGCATGCTGCTGGCCTATCTGCAGGAAAAGCCGGCGACCAGCGACGAGCTGTCCGACCTGGAAAACTTCTACCGCGCCGCCAAGCAGCGCTTTGACGAGTCCGAAGAGTTCGCCGAGCGTGCTCGTGGTCTGGTGGTCAAGCTGCAGGCCGGCGATGCCGAGTGCCTGGCGCTGTGGACGCGCTTCAAGGACATCTCGCTGTCGCACTGCCAGGAAACCTACGAGCGCCTCAACGTCAAGCTGACCCCGGCCGACGTGATGGGCGAAAGCGCCTATAACGATGACCTGGCCAATGTGGTCAACGACCTGAAAGCCGCGGGCCTGCTGGTCGAGAGCAATGGCGCACAATGCGTGTTCCTCGAAGAATTCCGTACCGCCGATGACACGCCGTTGCCGGTCATCGTGCAGAAGGCCGGTGGTGGTTATCTGTACGCCACCACCGACCTGGCAGCGATCCGCTATCGCAGCAAGGTGCTCAAGGCCGACCGCGTGCTGTATTTCGTCGACCAGCGTCAGGCCCTGCACTTCCAGCAGGTGTTCGAAGTGGCGCGCCGCGCCGGTTTCGTGCATGACGGCATGCAACTGGAACACATGGGCTTCGGCACCATGAACGGCGCCGATGGCCGCCCGTTCAAGACCCGCGATGGCGGCACGGTCAAGCTCATCGACCTGCTCGATGAAGCCGAAGAGCGCGCCTACACGCTGGTCAAGGAAAAGAACCCGGAAGTCGCCGAAGCGGAATTGCGCAGCATCGCCAAGGCCGTGGGCATCAGTGCGGTGAAATACGCCGACCTGTCCAAGCACCGCGCCAGCGATTACAGCTTCAACTTCGATCAGATGCTCAGTTTCGAAGGCAACACCGCGCCCTATCTGCTGTACGCCTACACCCGTGTGGCCGGCGTGTTCCGCAAGCTTGGTACACCCTTCGACGCAAGCAAAGGGCAGATCGCCCTTGAGGCGCCGCAGGAGCAGGAACTGGCCGCACGTCTGGCGCAGTTCACCGAAACACTGAACAACGTCGCAGAAAAAGGCACACCGCACGTACTTTGTGCTTACCTGTATGACCTTGCGGGTCTGTTTTCGAGCTTTTACGAAAACTGCCCGATCCTTGGTGCGGAAAACCCCGATCAGCAACAGAGCCGTCTGCGGCTGGCTGCACTGACCGGCCGCACCCTCAAGCAAGGCCTGGACCTGTTGGGTCTGGAAACTCTGGAGCGTATGTAAGTTGGCAGTTGCGAAGAAGAAACCGGCACCCAAGCGGGGCGCCAGCCGTTATCAGGCACCCGCGAAGAAGCCGATTCCAGGATGGTTGTGGCTGGCGATTGGCTTGACCGTGGGCGCATTCGTGGTCTTTTTGATGAAGCTCGAACCCGGTGGCGATGACGTCAAGCGGGTCAGGGCAGACGCCAAGGCTGCAAAGATCGCCGAAGCGAACAAGACACCGCCAAGCCCTACGGCGCCGGTCAAACCCAAGTACGACTTCTATACATTGCTGCCGGAATCGGAAGTGATCGTGCCGAACGAAGCCGTGCCGGAGAAGACCCCGCCGCCTGTGGCACCGACCGCACCGGTCTCGCCGGAACAGGCCGCCAAGATCGACACGGCACGTGCCCAGGCAGCCCTCAGCGGCCTGACGCCTCCGCCAGCCCCGCCGGTTGCGACCACCAAGCCGGCCGCGGTGACGACGTTCTTCCTGCAGGCGGGCTCGTTCCGCAAACAGGCTGACGCCGAGAAAGTCCGCGCACAAATCATCCTGCTGGGCCAGACCTCTACCGTCGAGTCGGGCACTGTCAAGGATGAAACCTGGTACCGCGTACTGGTCGGCCCGTTCAGCAACCGCGAACAGCTGACCACCGCGCAGAAACAACTGGCAAGCGGCGGATTTAGTAACCTGTTGTTGCAACAGCGTCAAAGCCGCTAGCCAAAGCGCCGCTGTTTCCGTGCTCATCGCGTGTTTTCGATGAGTACGGAGAACGGAGCTTCTGCCCGAAGGGCGTAGGAGCGGACTTGTCCGCGATCTGCCGGGAACCGGCAGCAAAACCAGCCGCATCGGTGTATCAGACCCAGCCGAGGCAGCCTGTTTGGGGGCCGCTTCGCAGCCCATCGCGGACAAGTCCGCTCCTACGCCCGTTGGGCAGAATCAAAACGGCCTTCTGTCCGCTACAAAAACCGGGAGATCGTGGACAAACGAAGCGTCGCCCGGTCCGCTTAAAGAGTTGGGACAAGAATCATACGGTCATTCCCCCCGATTCATCCTCAAGGTTGAAATACTCACCCACACCCCCATATGAGTTTGCATCAGGGCATTTTCGCCCCGCAGTGTGGAGACTCTCCCTTGACCACCATCGTTTCAGTGCGCCGCCACGGTAAAGTCGTCATGGCTGGCGACGGCCAGGTTTCTCTGGGCAACACCGTCATGAAAGGCAACGCCAAAAAGGTACGCCGCCTGTATCACGGTGAAGTGATCGCCGGCTTCGCTGGCGCGACCGCCGATGCATTCACGCTGTTCGAACGCTTCGAGGCCCAACTGGAAAAACACCAGGGGCATCTGGTTCGTGCAGCCGTCGAACTGGCCAAGGACTGGCGCACCGATCGTTCACTGAGCCGTCTTGAAGCCATGCTGGCCGTCGCCAACAAGGACGCCTCGCTGATCATCACCGGCAACGGTGACGTGGTCGAGCCCGAGGACGGCCTGATCGCCATGGGCTCCGGTGGCGCATTCGCTCAGGCCGCAGCACGCGCCCTGCTGCTCAAGACCGACCTGTCGGCCCGCGAAATTGCCGAGACTTCCCTGCATATCGCCGGCGACATTTGCGTGTTCACCAACCACAACATCACCATTGAGGAGCAGGACCTCGCTGGCTAAGCCGCTGCCGGGCCGCACACCCTGCGGCCCCATCGACTTGCCCGCAACAGAGGACCGTGAATAACCATGTCAATGACTCCCCGCGAAATCGTCCATGAACTCAATCGCCATATCATCGGCCAGGACGATGCCAAGCGCGCCGTGGCCATTGCCCTGCGCAATCGCTGGCGCCGCATGCAGTTGCCTGAAGAGCTGCGTGTCGAAGTAACCCCCAAGAACATTCTGATGATCGGCCCGACCGGTGTCGGCAAGACCGAAATCGCCCGTCGTCTGGCCAAGCTCGCCAACGCACCGTTCATCAAGGTCGAAGCCACCAAATTCACCGAAGTGGGTTATGTGGGTCGCGATGTAGAGTCGATCATCCGTGATCTGGCCGATGCCGCGATCAAGCTGCTGCGCGAACAGGAAATCGTCAAGGTGCGTCATCGTGCCGAAGATGCCGCCGAAGAGCGCATCCTCGATGCCCTGTTGCCACCGGCCCGGGTCGGCTTCAACGAAGATCCGGCGCAGAGCAGCGATTCCAATACCCGTCAGCTGTTCCGCAAGCGCCTGCGCGAAGGCCAGCTGGATGACAAGGAAATCGAGATCGAGATCAACGAAGCCGTTGGTGTCGATATCTCCGCGCCGCCTGGCATGGAAGAGATGACCAATCAGTTGCAAAGCCTGTTTGCCAACATGGGCAAGGGCAAGACCAAGAGCCGCAAGCTCAAGGTCAAGGAAGCGCTCAAGCTGGTACGCGAAGAAGAAGCCGGCCGTCTGGTCAATGAAGAAGAGCTGAAAGCCAAGGCGCTGGAAGCGGTCGAGCAACACGGCATCGTGTTTATCGACGAGATCGACAAGGTTGCCAAACGCGGTAATTCGGGCGGTGTCGACGTGTCGCGTGAAGGCGTGCAGCGCGACCTGCTGCCGCTGATCGAAGGTTGCACCGTGAACACCAAACTGGGCATGGTCAAGACCGACCACATCCTGTTTATCGCCTCGGGTGCGTTCCATTTGAGCAAACCCAGCGATCTGGTCCCCGAGCTGCAAGGCCGTCTGCCGATCCGCGTTGAACTCAAGGCGCTGTCGCCTCAGGACTTCGAGCGCATCCTCAGCGAGCCGCATGCGTCGTTGACCGAACAGTACCGCGAGCTGCTCAAGACCGAAGGCCTGAAGATCGAGTTTAAGCCTGAAGGCATCAAGCGTCTGGCCGAGATTGCCTGGCAGGTCAACGAGAAGACCGAGAACATCGGCGCCCGCCGCCTGCACACGCTGCTTGAGCGCCTGCTCGAGGAAGTCTCGTTCAGCGCCGGTGACCTGGCCATCAGCCCTGACGCAGCGCCGATCGAGATCGACGCGGAATACGTCAACAGCCACCTCGGTGATCTGGCAGAAAACGAAGACCTGTCGCGTTATATTCTCTAAGCCACACGCGGTTGGCATTTCAGGCTGCAAGAGGTTGTTCACTCTTGCAGCTTTTTGCTTCTGCCCGACGCTTGAAACCCGAGACTGCCGCCATGCCCGCTCTGCCCACTGCCATCCAGTTGCACAAGGCCTCCAAGACCCTGACGCTGAAATACGCGCCGGATGAGGAATACCATTTACCCGCCGAATTTCTGCGGGTGCATTCCCCTTCTGCCGAAGTTCAGGGCCACGGCCGGCCGATCCTGCAATTCGGCAAACTGGGAGTCGGCCTGACCAAGGTCGAGCCCGCCGGGCAATATGCGCTGAAACTCACTTTCGATGACGGCCATGACAGCGGCCTGTTTACCTGGGAATACCTGTACGAACTGGCCACACGCCAGGCTTCGCTATGGGAAGACTACTTGCAGGAACTCGAAAAAGCCGGCAAGTCCCGCGACCCTTCCGAACACGTCATCAAACTGATGCTCTGACCCGCCTCGCAGGTGTCCGCATGAACAGCATCGTGCCGATGCTCCGTGCCCATCACCCTATACAAGTCCGCTTTTGATTCTGGCCGGAGGCCGTGGGAGCGAACTTGTTCGCGAAAGGGCCGTATGATCGTCGAAAATGTATCGACTGAAACGCCATATACGCAAACAAATCCTTTTATTCCGCGCGTTCGAAGACTGCATGTAACTATGAGTACTCCATGTGCTCGGCCTCCGATCCAGAGGATGCGGTGCGGCGCAGATCTGT
>NZ_AWQP01000056.1:0-32110 GCF_000972175.1 Pseudomonas syringae pv. coryli str. NCPPB 4273
GAGCGTCGCACGATAGTTGGAGGAACGAGCGTCAGTGGGTCAGAACGCAGGCAGTACCGCGCCGTCGTACTTCTTGTTGATGAAGTCTTTCACTTCCTGGCTGGTCAACGCTTTCGACAGTTTCTCGATCGCGTCGGTGTGGGCGTTGTCTTCGCGGGTCACGAGGTAGTTCACGTAAGGCGAATCCGAACCTTCGATGATCAAGGCATCTTTTGTCGGCTTTAGCGGAGGCTTGGCTTCCAGTGCGTAATTGGTGTTGATCAGGGCAAGGTCAACCTGGCTCAGGGCGCGTGGGAGCAATGCCGATTCCAGCTCGCGGAATTTGAAGTTGTGCGGATTGCTTGCGATGTCTTTCACAGTGGACAAGGCATTGGTGTTGTCTTTGAGAGTGATCAGTTTATTTTTGTCCAGCAGGATCAACGCACGCCCGGCGTTGCTGCCTTCGTTCGGAATGGCGATGGTTGCGCCTTCAGGCAGATCTTTCACGCTCTTGTACTTTTTCGAGTAGCCGCCGAACGGTTCGACGTGCACACCAACGCCGGTTACCAGGTTGGTGCCTTTACCCTTGTTGAAGCCATCGAGGTAAGGCTTGGTCTGGAAGTAGTTGGCGTCCAGACGCTTCTCGCTCAACTGGACGTTGGGCTGTACGTAGTCTGTGAAGACCTTGATTTCCAGGTCCACACCTTCCTTGGCCAGCGTCGGCTGGATCAGTTTGAGGATTTCCGCATGCGGTACGGGCGTCGCGCCGACGACCAGCTTTTCACCTGCGTGAGCCAGGCCAATGGAGAACACAGCCGCCAGAGCGGTCAGCAAAAACGTCTTTTTCATGCAATGTCCTTAACGAAATCCGAGAGCGTCATCCAGAAAATGACACCTTATTATTCAATGGTTTGCCACAGCTATCCGAACCCTGCGACATCATGCTGACATTACCGGTGTTTTATATTCCGATAAAATACTTTTTAATCGAGTGCTTATGCTTTTTTGCATCAGGATCTACTGTACCTCATCAAGACCGCGCTGGGGCGCGCTCAAGCGGGATGCCGCGCCAGCTCCGAGGTGACTGTTTCAAGCAATTGCCTGAGCTTGGAAAGCTGCCTGCGATCACTACCATCGAGCAATCGCTGCGTCTGGCGCTCGATCAGCGTCAACGGATCGGCGATGTCCGGCAGATTGATATCGTGTGCGCGAATTTCATCACCGCTGCTGACCAGCAGGGCAAAGTGAATGACGTTCTCCAGCTCACGGGTATTACCGGGCCAACTGTGCGCCTCCAGCGTGCGCTGCGCGTCCTCGCTGATCAGTTGCACCGGCAGGTTCAGACGCTGGCTGTAGATCCCCACAAAATATTCGGCCAACGGCAGGATGTTGCCCGGCTGCTCGCGCAAAGCAGGCAGATCAAGGCGGCCCTCGCTCAGGTAATGATAAAGCCGCTCGTGGAATTTCCCGGCGGCCACCGCCTGGGCCAGATCGATACTGGTGGCGGCGACCAGACGCACATCGACCGGGCTCGGCTGCTGGGCGCCCACTCGCGTGACTTCGTGATTTTCAAGGGCCGCGAGCAGCTTGACCTGGATCGGCAACGGCAGGTCGCCGATCTCGTCCAGGTACAAGGTGCCGCCATTGGCTGAACCGAACCAGCCTGCGCGACTGCTGACCGTCCCGCTGTGAGCTCCGGCGGCGTAGCCGAATAATTCGGCGTCGGCATAGGTCGGACTGATGGCACCGCAGTTGACTGAAACGAACAACCCGGAGCGATCGCTGCCGCGATGAATATGCCGCGCCAGCAACTCCTTGCCGGTCCCGGACTCGCCACGGATCAGTACCGGTAAAGAACGGGGAGCCAGTTGCTCCATTTCTTCACGCAACCGACGCGAGCGTGGATCAATAAACACCAGCGCCTTGGCGCGAATGCTCAGTGGGCTTTTTTCCGCATCGGGAAAGGTCAGCAGCGGCTGGCCGAAGTTTTCGTGAAGGCTCATGACACACTCCCGCCTGAGCCCTTGCGATGGCTCAAGCGTTTAAAAAGACGGGACCCGGTGAGTCCGATAAACAGGCTGCCCGGTCATGCGCGACGACGCGCGTGTTGCTCCAGACGGTTTTGCAGGCGATACAGGTAGGCGAAGCCCTGCTCCCAGCGTTGATGGCCGGACTTCACGTTGATATGCCCGGCCTGACTCAAAAAACCTAGCTCGGCGCCCCAATGACGCGCCATCTCCATGGCCCGCTGGGAGCTGACCGCAGGGTCGTTGTCAGAGCTGACGATCTGCGTCGGAAACGGCAACAGATCAGTAGGGATCGGTGCGAAATTACGCAACGCAGGCGGGCAATTCGGACGATCGACGTCGGCTGGTGCCACCAGCAGTGCGCCCTGCACCTGACGCAAGGTTTCAAGCGGCGCGAGTCGGGCCCAGTGCGCGACGGTGACGCAACCCAGGCTATGCGCGATCAGGATCACTGGCGTGTCGTGCGCGGCGATCGTGCGTTGCAACTCACCCACCCAGTCTTCACGACGCGGCTTGAGCCAGTCGGCCTGCTCCACGCGCGTGCTGTTGGGCAGGCTGTTCTGCCAGTGGGTCTGCCAATGATCATCAGGAGACCCTTGCCAGCCTGGCACGATCAGATACCGGATCGACTCGTTATGCATGGATTCGCCTCCTGCATGTATGCGTTCATGAGACGAGTATAGGGATGGAAGGTATATCCTCTAAGGAATAAGAAGCTATTTATTAATTCCCAAAACGAATATCAACTGACAAGCAAAAAAAGAGGCCACTCCCTGCCTTCGAGGAACGGCCTCTAATAAAAATCACTTTCAGGGCAAAGACTATCCGCACTTCGTTACAGGATTACGACGGCCTCAGGTTGCCGGCACAGTACGCGACCCCTGCTCGCCCGCAGTCAGCGGTACTGGCTCGTCGTGCTGCGGGATTTCACGGGCAACGTTCCAGACCACGATCGCAGCGACGATATCGAAGATCGCCAGCACCACGAACAGCGGGCTGTAACCGATTTTGGTGACCATAACGCCGAAGACCATTGTGAATGCCGCCGCCCCGAAAAAGCCGAACATTCCGCCCATCCCGGTCGCGGTGGCCACCTCGTTTTTACCGAATGAATCCGAGGTGATCGAATACAGCGCGCCCGACAGGGTCTGGTGGGCAAAACCGCCGATGCACAGCAACGCAATGGCGGTGTAGGGGCTTTCGACCAGCCCGATGCACGCAGGCCCGATCATGCAGGAGCAGCCGAACAGCATGACCATCTTGCGCGAGGTGAACAGCGACACCTTGCAGTACTTGTGGAACAACGGACTGAGGTAACCGCCCAGTACGCAGCCGATGTCAGCCGCCAGAAACGGCAGCCAGGCGAACATCGCGACTTCCTTGATATTCATGTGACGCTCGGTCATCAGGTACAGCGGGATCCACGCATTGAAGGTCTGCCAGGCAGGCTCGGAGAGGATTCGCGCCGAGGCAATCGCGTAAAAATTACGGTTTTTGAACAGTCGCTTCCAGCTGCCTTTCTGGGCAGGTGCGTCCTTCAGACGCGCTTCCTGGCCGCTGAGGATGTAGTCACGTTCGGCATCGCCCAGACGCTTCTGATCGCGCGGGTGCTTGTACAGCAGTAGCCACAGGCCGCTCCACACAATGCCAAGACCGCCGACAATCAGGAACGCCAGCTCCCAGCCACTCTGCAGAATGGCCCAGACCACCAGCGGCGGCGCAAGCAATGCGCCAAACGACGAACCGATGTTGAACCAGCCGATGGCGACCGAGCGCTCTTTGGCCGGAAACCATTCGGTGGTCGCCTTGACGCCTGCTGGCAGCCCTGCGGCTTCGGTCAGGCCGAGCATGCCGCGGAAGATCGCCAGACTCTGCCAGCCGGTTGCAAATGCGGCGGCAGCGCAGGCGGCAGACCAGGCGATGGCGAAAATCGCAAAGCCCATCTTGGTGCCGATCGCGTCGATGATATAGCCCGCCACGGGCTGCATGATGGCGTAGCACAATTGCCAGGCGACCACGATGTGCGCGTACTGCTCGGTGGAAATACTCAGCTCGCTCATGAGCGTCGGTGCTGCGACGGACAGTGTGTTGCGTGCCAGGTAGTTGACGACCAGGCCGGCCGTGACCAGCCCCACCATCCACCACCGAATGCCTTTTATCTTCATCTCTTCACCCTGTTTATTTTTAGATTGGCGATGAGCGTCCCGCGGCCAAGGCCGTGAGGCGGCTGGTTTTATGTAACTTCAGATTACGGCTTCTTCAGAAGACTTTTAGGCGCTTTCTGCCGACGATCGTGCGTAAAAACGGGTTTTTCGCACGAGGAGCATGCCTTTATGGCCTGAGAACTCAGACTGATCATGAGGTTTTTACTCTTTGAATTATTTTTGTGGTTGTAATTTTCTTCAAGTCTTATGTTGTCGTACAACATGATGCACTTATAGTCATTTGCCATTCCAGTGTCAAATGACAGAAACGCTCTGACCTGCATCAGGGATGGGTTAGCGCGGCGTCGGGAATGGGAGGCGCGCTTTAGCGTTATACGACGACTGCATAATCAGCGCCTGCTCATAGCTCGTTTCGGCCTATAGAGCGTCGCTCAGTGGTGACAGCGCGGACTATTTTCTGCGTAACGGCAAGAAACGCGTCCTGGCACTTGCACAACTGTCACAAATGCTTTCATTCTTGAAAGCGGCGTCAGGCAAGGGAAATGCCCGGTGAGACCTCATCGGCACGGGCCTGATGCTGAAGTCACCTCATGTCAGGAAGAGGCGTGTGCATGCCCGAGCCAAGCAGTCTCGCCAGCTGGACCCCCGCTCTGCGCAAGCAGCTCACTGCCCTGGGTATGGACAGTGATGCGTTGTGCCAGAGCGCGGGTATTGAACTGAACAGGCTGAGTGAGCCCGGTGCGCAGTTCTCGCCGGATGTCACCGCCACGCTCTGGCAACATGCAGTTCAGGCCAGCCTTGACCCGGCTCTGGGTCTACGTGTTTCACGCTTCGTCAGCCCCACAGCGTTTCATGCGCTGGGCTACACACTGGTGGCCAGCGGTTCGCTGCGTGAAGTTTTCGAGCGCATCGTACGTTACCGCTCGATGGCCGAGGACTCTCTGGAGCTGGACTTCAGAACAGTCGGCGAGCGTTATGAATTCCGCTTCGGTACACCACCCTCCTGCCAGTCACCGGTTCATGAACTGCTCGATGCATTTGCCGCGATTTACGTACGCACCTGCCGCAATCGGCTCGGCCGGGGCTATGCGCCGCTCGCCGTGCACCTGCAGCGTCCCGCACCCGAGGACCCGCGGCCCTGGCACGACCTGTTTCGCTCGCCGGTCATGTTTGCGGCGCAGGAGAACTTGCTGGAGTTTGGCGGTGATCAATTCGACAGCCATCTGGATGACGGCCCGGTACAGCTAAACGGTCAGGAATCCCAAGGGGATCCGTTACCGTCACTGATTTGGGAGCAGCGCGTACGCTCCGCCATCGAGACCCTGCTGCCGGACGGCGAGCCCACCGTCAGAAGCATTGCCGAAGCCCTGCACCTGAGCCCGCGCAACCTGCAGCGCCATCTGGCCGACGAGGGCTGCTGCTATGACCTGCTGCTCAATCAGTGCCGCCAGAACCTGGCGCTTTTGCATATGAACGATCAGCAAAGCTCGCTGAGCGAAATCGCCTACCTGCTGGGTTTTTCCGACACCGACTGCCTGAGCCGCGCCTTCAAACGCTGGACCGGGCTGACACCGGAACAATACCGCAGCGCCGTGGTGCGTTGATGGAGGACACACCATCGTGCCCATGCTCAGCGTCCACTCTTGATCAAGCGGCGCAGCGCAGATGTGTGACGCGGAGCGTCACGAAGAGCATTCCCACGCTGGAGCGTGAGGAACGATCGGTGTCTGGAGGATCGCGAGCGTAACGTGCCCGCAAGAACACCATCGTACCCATGCTCCGCGTGGGTATGCCGTTCTGGACGCTCTGCGTCCTCTCCTGATTATGTGACGCAGAGCGTCACTCAAGGCATTCCGACGCTGGAGCGTGCGGAACGATAGGTGTCTGGGGGATCGCGAGCGTAACGTGCCCGCAAGAACACCTCGTACCCATGCTCCGCGTGGGTATGCCGTTCTAGACGCTCTGCGTCCTCTCCTGATTATGTGACGCAGAGCGTCACTCAAGGCATTCCTACGCTGGAGCGTGCGGAGCAATAGTGCTCTCAAGAACACCGTCGCGCCTGGGCTCCGCGTAGGTATGTCTTGGCTTCTAGCGTGCTTCGATCCGCGCCAGCTCGGGCAGATCCCCCGACAACCCCAGCGCTTCGCGGACGAACAGCGCTTTGGCTTCGGGTATGCGGTTGACCATTTTCAGGCCGGTGTTGCGCAACCAGCGCAAGGGCAGCGGGTCGGCCTGGAACAGGCGTTCGAAGCCTTCCATCGCGGCCATCAGCGCGAGGTTGTGCGGCATGCGGCGGCGCTCGTAGCGGCCCAGTACACGCAGGTCAGACCAGCGCTCGCCACGCTTTGCAGCATGGGTCAGCACTTCAGCCAGCACTGCGGCGTCGAGGAAACCGAGGTTCACGCCCTGCCCGGCCAGCGGGTGAATGGTGTGTGCCGCATCGCCAATCAGTGCCAATCCTCCGGCAACGTAACGCTTGGCGTGACGTTGACGCAGCGGCACGCACAGGCGGCTATCGGCAGACAGCACCTGGCCCAGTCGTCCTTCAAATGCCTGCTCCAGTTCGCGGCAGAACAGGTCATCCTCCAGCACCATCAGGCGCTCGGCTTCGGCAGGTGTGACTGACCAGACGATGGAGCACCAGTGCTCGCCCTCGCGCTCCAGCGGCAGAAAGGCCAGCGGCCCGTCATCGGTGAAACGCTGCCAGGCGGTTTTTCTGTGGGGGTCGGCGGTGCGCACGCTGGTGACGATAGCGTGATGCAGATAATCCCATTCACGCGTCGGCGTTTCGGTCAGGCGGCGCACGGCGGAATTGGCACCATCGGCGGCCACTACCAGCGGTGCGCGCAGTTGACGACCATCGGCCAGGGTCAGCAGCCAGTCATCGCCGGAGTGACGCATCTGTTCCAGCCGCGCGTTGGCCAGCAGGCCGATGTCACTGGCATGCAGACGGTCAAGCAGCGCGTCCTGCACCACACGATTCTCGATGATGTGCCCCAGCACGTCGGCATGCACACTGGAGGCCGAGAAGTGAATCTGCCCGGTGCCGCTGCCATCCCAGACCTGCATATGCGCATAGGGGCTGACGCGGCGCGCAGCGATGCCGTCCCATACGCCCAGCCGCTGGAGGATTCGCTGGCTGGCCGCTGACAAGGCGCTGACCCGCGGCTCGAAGGTCGACTGTTGATCAAACGGCTCGACGCTCAGCGGTCCACCGTCGACCACCAGCACATCAAGGCCGCTGCCCTGCAATGCCAAGGCAAGGGCACTGCCGACCATTCCGGCTCCGACAATCAGCACATCTACGCGCGTTTCCATGGTCAAACCGTTCTCGCTTGCGGCCGAAGCCCTGTGTTTAAAGTGTGTGATTCACACATCGGATCGAGTCCCCAACCCCATGGCCTGGCGGGCAAACCAGCGCTTGGCGGCAGGCAGCAGGTCCAGCCCGAGCAACCCGACGTTACGCCCGGTGGCAACCGCCGACCGGGAGCTGCCGAACAGGCGTGTCACCTTGTCGGAGAAGCCCACGGTCAATTGCTGATCCTGGCGCTGACGCTCACGGTAGAGCTGCAGCGTGGGCAGCTCACCGGGCGGCGCGTCGCTGTCCAGCAGCGTCTCGGCCAGTGCATCGGCGTCGCGCAAGGACAGGTTGAACCCCTGCCCGGCGACTGGATGCAGGCTGTGCGCCGCGTTGCCCAGAATCACCAGATGCGAGCGCACCTGCTCTTCGGCTTCGATCAGTGCCAAGGGGTAGACATGCCGAGCACCGACCTGACGCAGCGTGCCCAGGCGATAGCCAAAGACGCCCTGCAGCTCTTCCAGAAAACTGCGGTCGTCCAGCTCGGCCAGACGCTGGGTATCGTTGCCCGGACGTGTCCAGACCAGCGCACAGCGGTTATCCGGCAATGGCAGCAGCGCCATCGGCCCGTCCTCGGTAAAACGTTCGAACGCCTGACCACAGTGAGCTTCGCTCGGTGTGATATTGGCAATCAGCGCATGCTGGTCGTAGGGCCGTTGCCGCACCCCGATACCCAACTGCTCGCGCAGGCTGGAACGGCCGCCGTCGGCCAGCACCGCCAGGTCGCAGTCCAGCTCGCTGTCGTCACTAAGGCTCAGGCGATAACCATCGGCCAATGGCTGCATGTGTTTGACCTCGGCCGGCACACGCCAACTGACCACATCACGATCCAGCCCGGCCCACAGAGCCTGACCGAGCCAGGCGTTTTCGACCACATAGCCGAGCGCCGGAACGCCCTCTTCGAGCGCAGACAGGCGAGTGGCGCCGAAGCGACCGCGGTCCGACACCTGGATTTGCAGGATCGGCTCGGCGCGTCGGGAAATCTGCTGCCACAGGCCAAGCCGCTCATAGATGCGTCGCGAGCCGAACGACAGTGCCGAAGAACGCGCATCGTAGCTGGGCTGCCAGGCTTCACCCGGCGCGAAGGGTTCGATGAGCACAATTTTCCAGCCGCGCGCCTTGGCACCGGCCTGCAGCGACATCGCAAGGCTTGCACCGACCAGCCCGCCGCCGACGATGGCGATATTGAAGCGGCTCATGCGACCTGTTCCTGTGCAGCCGCCATCAGCGCCTCGATCTCGGCGACGGTCTTGGGCACGCCGCCGGACAGAATTTCACACCCCTGCCTGGTCACAACCACGTCATCCTCGATTCGCACACCAATACCTCGCCATTTCTTCGCGACTTCCAGGTTGTCGGGGGATATGTAAATCCCGGGTTCAACGGTCAGCGTCATGCCGACCTCGAGTACGCGCCACTCGCCGCCGACCTTGTATTCGCCGACGTCGTGCACATCCATGCCCAGCCAATGCCCGGCACGGTGCATGTAAAACATTTTGTAGGCCTCGCTTTCGATCAGCTCGCCAACGTCGCCGCGCAGCAGGCCCAGTTCGACCAGCCCGGCGGTAATCACCTTGACCGTCGCCTCGTGTGCCTGGTTCCAGTGCTTGTCGGGGCCAATGGCCTCGAAGGCCGCATGCTGGGCCTTGAGCACCAGCTCGTAAATGGCTTTCTGCTCGGGGGAAAACCTGCCGTTCACCGGAAAGGTGCGGGTGATGTCGCTGGCATAGCAGTCGATTTCGCAGCCGGCGTCGATCAGCACCAGATCACCGTCCCTGAGCACCGCGTCGTTCTGCTGGTAATGCAGAATGCAACCGTTGCGCCCCGAGGCGACGATCGAGCCGTAGGCAGGCATCTTCGAACCGCCCTTGCGGAACTCGTAGTCCAGCTCGGCCTCCAGGCTGAATTCATGCAGCCCCGCGCGACAAGCCTGCATCGCGCGCACATGGGCCCGCGCGGAAATATCCGCCGCGCAACGCATGACCTTGATTTCCGCAGCGGACTTGTACAGGCGCATGTCGTGCAGCAGGTGGTCCAGCGCCACGAATTCCTTGGGCGGCTGGGCACCGAGGTGCGCCTTGGAGCGAATCACGTTGATCCAGTCCATCAGGTGCCGGTCGAACTCGGGATTGCTGCCCATCGCCGAATACACCCGATCCCGGCCTTCGATCAGGCCGGGCAGGATTTCGTCGATGTCATTGATGGGGAACGCATCGTCCGCACCGTACTCGCGGATTGCGCCTTCCTGTCCTGCACGCAGGCCCTCCCACAGCTCGCGCTCGGGATTGCGCTCGCGGCAGAACAATACGTACTCGCCGTATTCACGATCGGGGATCAGCACCACCACCGCTTCCGGTTCGGGAAAGCCACTCAGGTACTGAAAGTCGCTGTCCTGCCGGTAGACGTGCTCGACGTCACGATTGCGAATGGCAACCGCAGCGGCAGGCAGGATGGCAATGCTGTCCGGCTCCATCTGAGCCATCAGAGCCTTGCGGCGGCGGGCGTACTCGGACTTCGGGATCTGAATCATGGGCAGCAGGCGTCCTGATGGAGTCCACCGGCTCGCGCTGTGGTACGCGCAGGCCGGTGTCGCAGTGATCGGCTATCAGTGCAGCGAAGGCTTGGGTTGCGGCGCGGACGGCTCGTTGAATTCAGTGAACAGCAGCAACGGCGCTACGCGCATGTACTCCATGACTTCCATGTAGTCGGTTTCGCCGTCTTCGGACTCTTCCAGCGCGTCCTGAACCTGGGCAATTGCCGCCAGATCCTCCAGAACCGCCTTGGCTTCGGTGCCCAGCGGTTTGTCGCCAATGCCCAGACCAAAACCTGACAGAAAGCCCTGACACCATTGGCCCAGCGCAGCAGCACGCTCGGTCAGCGGCTCGTCGTCGCCCGGCAGCAACAGCACGACGGTCATGTCGTCGCCGGTGAGCTCGCCCTTGACCATCTCTTGCAAGCCGACGAGCGCCTGACGGATATTGTCTTGCGGCTCGGTCTCGAGCAGGACCGACGCGTCGGCGAACCAGCCTTCGTTGTCGAAACCGGCACCTGCGCAACTGCGGCCCAGCAACAGGCCATGCAGCTCGGCAGGAGATACCTGGTGACCGCCACTGTTGAGCAGAGTGGCGAACGCTTTGTACGGAGAATTCTGAATGGGCATGGGTAGCTAGTCGCCAAACGGCGCAATGTCTAGAATGAAGGCCTTGTATCCTAGACTATCCGCGCGACAAGATCACCCGGACGGCGGTTCGAGCTTGAGCACAAGCATCGCTCCCCCTGCCATTCATCAGAAAGTATTCAGTGGAAAACAATGGAAGACACCGACCTGCAAGCGCTGATGAAACGTGTGGAGCTGCTCCTGAAGTATGCCGAGCAACTTAAAGGCCAAAACGCACTCTTATTAGCTCAGGAAAAGACCTGGCGCGAGGAACGTGCCCAACTGATTGAAAAAAACGAAATCGCCCGGCAGAAGGTCGAGTCAATGATTTCGCGCCTTAAAGCCCTGGAGCAAGACTCATGAGCAATGGCAACAGCGTTACCGTTCAGATCCTGGACAAGGAATATTCGATCATCTGCCCTCAGGAAGAGCGCACCAACCTGATCAGCGCCGCCCGCTACCTGGATGGCAAGATGCGTGAGATCCGCAGCAGCGGCAAAGTCATCGGTGCCGATCGCATCGCCGTGATGGCTGCCCTGAACATCACTCACGACCTGCTGCACAAGGAACATCTGCCTGACGTACAGACCAGCGGTTCAACCCGCGAACAGGTCCGCGATCTGCTCGACAAGGTCGATCTGGTGCTGGCCACAGACACGCCCGGCACACCGGATTCAACTCGGGGCTGATTATTGCGGGGCATTTCTGTATACTCGCGCTGCTCCCTGGAGTGCTTGCCAGTCGGTCATGTCCCTGAGCCGATACGCACAACCACGGGGGTTGCACGTTGGGGTTGGTGTGCATGTCCGCTCGACGGAAAGCCTTAAAACCTCCTGCAATCTCCACCTTGAACTTTCGGGTTCAAGGGCTAAACCGACAGCGGTTCGTCGGGGAGTCCATATTCAGTTCGTTGCCAGCCCTGTTGTCTGGCAACGACGACCCCGCTCCGGCTTCAACCTCCTTTCCGGATCAGCCTGCATGACCTTCTGCTCATGATCAGCGCCCAATCACTTACTCGTCCGCAATTGCGCCGCCAGCTACGCAAGGCACGCAAAGCCCTGAGTCAAAGCCAGCAACGCGAAGCCGCACGGGATATTTATCGTCAATTGGCGCAGCACCCGCTGTTTCGACGTGCCCGGCATGTTTCGCTGTACCTGCCGATGGATGGCGAGATCGATCCGCGACTGTTGCTGCGCGAAGCCCAGCGCCGCGGCAAGGCAACCTATCTGCCGGTGCTCAACGCATGGCCGCGCACCCGCATGGTTTTTCAGCGCGTGCGTCCCGGCGAGACATTCATCCCCAACCGTTTCCGCATCCCCGAGCCGCGCATCGACCGGGCAAAGCAACGCTCTATCTGGGCGCTCGACCTGATCCTGATGCCGTTGGTGGGTTTCGATGATGAAGGCGGTCGCCTGGGCATGGGCGGAGGTTTCTACGACCGTAGCCTGGCGTACCTGGCGCGCAGAAAGACCTGGCGCAAACCGGTGTTACTGGGGCTGGCTCACGAGTGTCAGAAAGTCGATCGACTGGCGCAGGCCAGTTGGGATGTACCGCTGCAAGGCACGGTATCGGATAAAGGCTGGTATGTGACGCAGACACTCTGATCGTTCAGCCAACAAGGCCATCAACGATCAGAGTACAAGCAGGGCTCAATGCCTGCCGGGGACTTTTTGCTGCTGCTGTGTGATCTCGACTGGAGCATCATCCTTGGTGGACCACAAGCTCTGTGCATAACCGGTTGTCACGACACCCAAGCCAAACAGAATAACCAGAATCCAGAGTAAATCAGGCTTGCGCTTCATTGACTGCCCTCCTTAGGCAAATCAATACGATGTCAGCATCGGCTTTGTGGAGGCCGCTGCAACAGCGTGGAACTTTAAAGGGCGGCATTTTGCGGTAACGTGAACCAGTACGCAAATAGTGGCGCGAACCGATTGTCGGTTTGTCATCAAACTGTTCGTCATACCGTGAACCTTTTGTCTGTGGAGTGAGCACAATGGCCTATTGGCTGATGAAGTCCGAGCCTGATGAATTCTCGATCAGCGACCTGCAACGACTGGGCAACGCTCGCTGGGACGGGGTGCGCAACTATCAGGCGCGTAATTTTCTGAGAGCCATGGCAGAGGGCGACGCGTTCTTTTTCTATCACTCCAGTTGCCCGGAGCCGGGCATCGCCGGCATCGGCAAAATCGCCAGATCAGCCTATCCGGACCCCACCGCACTGGAGCCCGAGAGCCACTATCACGACGCCAAGGCCACGGAGGAAAAGAATCCGTGGAGTGCCATCGACGTCGAGTTCGTGGAAACCTTCAAGCGCGTGCTGGGGCTGGGTTATCTCAAGCAGCAAAGCCAACTGGAGCAACTGCCTCTGGTACAGAAAGGCAGCCGGCTCTCGGTCATGCCGGTCACCGCCGAACAATGGGCGGCGATCCTGGCATTGCGCTGACGGACGTTATTGAACGATGAAGTTATTGAACAGCAAGTCTTCGACAATCGGCTTGCCTTCTTCATCGTTCATCACGCGCTGAACCTGCTTGAGTGCTTCCTGACGAATGTTTTCCTTCGCTTCGGCGCTGCTCATGGAATCAACGGTCTGCTGAGTGAACAGCGAGACCAGCTGATTGCGGATCAGTGCATCATTGCGCTTCACGGCGGCCTCGGCGTCGGCACCGGTTACACGCAAGGCAATGTCAGCCTTGTAGACACGCAGCTTGGGGCCGCCATCGAGCGCGTAGTTACCCACGAACGGAGGCGTCAGCGAGACATACGCCGCTTTCGGGGCACCCCCTTCTTCCTTGGCTTCCTCTTGCGCCATGACAGGCAATGACAAGGCCAGCAACATCAGAATCCACGCTTTCACAGTCCACTCCTTAATACGGTTTGCCACGTAGCTTACAGCTTATGTGTGCTTATCAGGCAGGGCCATGCTTGTTGACCCGGGAACCCGCTTAACTGACTTTATCGGCCATTACCGGAAAAGGAATAGCCCGATGAAAGCCCTGTTATGCAAAGCCTTCGGTCCTGCCAGCACACTGGTACTCGAAGACGTCCCCGGCCCCGCGATCAAAAAGAACGAAATTCTGCTCGACGTGCACGCCGCCGGGGTCAACTTTCCCGACACCTTGATCATCGAGGGTAAATACCAGTTCAAGCCGCCCTTCCCGTTCTCACCGGGTGGTGAGGCCGCAGGCGTGATAGCCGCCGTCGGGGAAAACGTCAGCCACCTGAAACCCGGCGACCGTGTCATGGCGCTCACCGGCTGGGGCAGCTTTGCCGAGCAGGTCGCCGTTCCCCACTACAACGTGCTGCCGATTCCGCCGGGCATGGACTTCACCACCGCCGCCGCATTCAGCATGACCTACGGCACTTCCATGCACGCCCTCACACAACGCGCCCGCCTGCAACCCGGCGAAACCCTGCTGGTACTCGGCGCATCCGGCGGCGTCGGCCTGGCCGCCGTGGAAATCGGCAAAGCCCTCGGCGCCCGCGTCATCGCCGCCGCCAGCAGCGCAGAAAAACTCGAAGTCGCCAGAAACGCAGGCGCGGACGAACTGATCAACTACAGCGAAACCAGCCTCAAGGACGAAATCAAACGCCTCACCCAAGGCAACGGCGCCGACGTGATCTACGACCCGGTCGGCGGCGACCTCTTCGACCAGGCCATCCGCAGCATCGCCTGGAACGGCCGCCTGCTGGTCGTCGGCTTCGCCAGCGGCCGCATTCCGGAACTGCCCGTCAACCTGACCCTGCTCAAGGGCGCTTCGGTGGTCGGCGTGTTCTGGGGCTCGTTTGCGCAGCGACAACCGCAGGACAATGCGGCGAACTTCAAGCAGTTGTTTGCGTGGTTTAAAGAAGGGAAATTGAAGCCGTTGGTGTCGACGGTTTATCCGCTGGAAAGGGCTGGGGAGGCAATTGATTTGTTGGGGGGACGGAGGGCTGTGGGGAAGGTGGTGGTTTTGGTTGCGAAGAGTCCTTGAACCCTATTTAAAAGCAGAAGATGCCTGGAAACGGCTGTGCATATGCGTCTTTTTATAGATGCGCGCGTGACCATGTCCTTCCCTTACGCTTGGCGAAGGATCATAACGATTTTCATTGGGGGGCATTTCAGCATCAGCGGCACGTCCTGACGAAGCGACGCACTCAGGCATACCTAGCACATCTGATAGTAGTCAGATGTCTCTACTGGCGAGAGTATGAAAACGCATCATTTCAGATGTAAAAAAGGAGGTGCGCAATGGACCCGTCAATAGTTTTCGACGAGATTAAAACTGCTATATATAACTGGCTTCAAGGAAAAGTAGGTATAGACGAAAAAAGCGCAAATAAAGCCATAGCCGAAATTACGCTCGAAACTAAATTTTCCGACCTGGAGAAAAAGTACGGAGCACTGGATAAAACCATACTGTTATATCCAGTCCTTATGGAAATAATGCGACAAGAACGAAGTCCAGGAGAAGAAACAGATACCCAAATCCCTGATCGCTTCACGGAATCTTACGCGGATGAGTTAGCCGATCTTGGCTATGTTGTAGGGGCTACTGTAACGATTGACGTCACCGGCCCAGTTGTACTTGATGCCGCTGCGATTAAGGCAATGGTTAATGACGACTTTATGAAGTCTATACGTCCCAGGTTTACTACCGCCGTTCAGACCGAGATCGAAAACGTAAAAACTGTGGGGGATTTAGTTAAAAGCATGACAAGCTCACCCACCTCGTCGACCACATGAACGCCAGACTAACCGCTAACCAACAGTGCCGGGACCAAGGCAATAATGCTTTGGTCCCCGCACTTCGCTAACGCGCCCCACCCTTACAACGCCTTCCTCACACTCTCCGGCAAATAATCCACCTACCTGAAGGTCGGATCATTTTGGTAACTGACGACGATATCCGGTTCAGACCTCCAGATTGAAACTCACTCAAAAGCAGGAGGTTTACCTGAACTGTGGGAGCGAGCTTGCTCGCGAAGGCGTATTCACAGGGCAACAAACATTTTCGTTGCCATGCTCGCTCATGCTTCTCTGGCGACTCCGCGTCCAATCTTGAATGTGCCTCATGGAGCGAATGGTGACGCGGAGCCTTAAGAAAGGCGTTCCCGCTGACGCGTGCGAAACGAGAGATATCCGTCGGCTGTACCGGCCCCTTCGTGAGCAAGCTCACTCCCACAAGTACGCGGCGCTCACGCTGTCCGTGACTGAAGCTTTGTACGCACCGAGAAGAAATCCTCACACTGCTCGCATAGCCTTCTTTATTAGAAGGTAAGCGCGAAAATATATAAACCACTAAGGCAGCACCTTCAAATAATCACAGTGACTTTATTTCAGACAGTAAAAAAAAGAACTTACCAAGCACTGTAACCCAATAAAACAACACACCACCCATATATAATTATGGAATGTTAGAAAAAAGCCTTTGTTAGCCTATCGCCATACAAACAAAAGGAAATTGTATGAGCGAGAATATGAGTAACGATGATCCTCCTGTAAAAAACATACTTGTCACTGAAGGCAACGATAAGAAAGCTGGAAAGACAGGATCAGACGGAAATCGGGATGGATTTGGCAACGGCTCCTGGAACGGCTCTGGTGGCGGCGGCAGCGGTGGTTTTGGTGGCTCAAAAAACAGAGGAGCCAGAAGGGCAGCGCTCGTTCGTGCCCGCGCAAAAAAAGAAGCCAAGGCCTTAGCTCGGCGGCAAGAAGCGGAACAAGCAGCTCACCAACTAAGGTTACAGGCTGAGGCACATGCCCAGGCAATGGCAGAAGCCGCCGAGCGAGAACGTATTGAAGCGCAAGTACGCGCACAGGCCGAAAAGGATCAGGCCCATCGACTGGCTCTTGAAGCGCTGACAAATGCCTATCCATCGTTACAGTCTGGATTGGCACAAAAGTATTCACTGGCTTCTGCATCGCTGCCGAATACTCTTCAAAAAGAAATAGCGCCGGGTGATGACCTGAATGTTGATTACCCAGGCGACAAGCAGGCTCTTGAGCTGATACTTCAGAAAAAAACCAGCGTTAACTATTTACTCGCAACTAAACAGCCTTTACTGGAAGAGCGTCGCACTCAGGCTCTGAGTCTCACCGGTCAAGAGCTTGACCATGCTACACAAAAAGACCACCTGAACTATCTGGTGTACTACAGCCAGGGTGATCCTCCACGTGTGCAGCAGGCCCATGAAGCGTGGGTAAACGCTTTATCTCAAACCTACGAAGCAAAGCTTCTTGCCGAGTCGGTCACACTGCTCAATGAACAATCAGCAGCGCTTTCCATGCGCCATGCTGAACTGTCGCTGGCCAATAAACCGGCGAGTCAGGATGCACGACAGGCCGCTGGCATCGACAAGTTGTGGTCAGTTATTGCCCCCGCGTCAACCACCACCGCAGCACCAGGCATCAGAACCGTTGCGACCAACATCGCGAAAGACCAGCTCATCAGGATTGCGACCAGAACATTGGGCAGCAATCTGGTTACGTTGCTGGCGATGTATCCACAACCGTTGGGCGACGCAGAACTGCCGCCCGCCGTTATCGCCACACCTCTGTCGCAGCTCAACCTGCCGCCGCATATCGATCTGCACTACCTTGCCAGCGTCAACGGCACGCTGGATGTGCCTCATCGACTGACATCCGATGAAGCTGGCACAAGCGCTACACGCTGGGTAGCTGCGGACGGTGTGAAAGTTGGTACCAAGGTTCGCGTAAGAACTTTCACCTATAACGCACAGAACAATTCCTACGAGTTTATCCGTGACGGGGAATCGACACCGGCACTGATATGGACGCCAATAGCACGACCGGCGGACAGCTCGACAAGCTCACCTGCGGGACCGCCCGCTTTGCCGGTAGATCCAGGCAACGTGGTGACACCTTTTGTACCCGAGCTTGAAGCTTACCCGGCGATTGATCGAGATGATCCTGATGATTACATTCTCATATCGCCGATTGATTCAGGGCTGCCGAATAGCTACCTGCTGTTCAAGGACCCGAGGTCGATTCCGGGGGTTGCGAGTGGGCATGGTGAGGCGGTGACAGCTACCTGGCTGAGAGGGCCGACGGCAAGCCAACCAGCGCCGATTCCTTCCAGTGTTGCGGAAAAGCTGAGTGGGCGACCATTCGCAAGCTTTGCCAAGTTAAGGGAAGCGATCTGGTTAGAGGTATCAAAAGACCCGGAGTTGAGCCGACATCTTGGGAAAGCAAGCCTTAGAGAGGTATCAGAGAAACGCGCGCCCTATGTCCCGGCAGAACATCAAATAGGCAAACGCATGAAATATGAGATTCACCACAAACATTGGATCAACGAAGGTGGAGCTGTTTACGACCTGGACAACTTGGTTATCATGACACCAAAAGACCACATTCAAACTCATAGGAAACAAAATCAATGAAATTAAAGTCAGAACTAAGCGAATATACAGAAGCCGAGTTCATGGAAATTTTAAATGAGCTATTTACTGGAGTGAGCGACACAAAAAATAACACTGAAGAGTATGTTATTAGTCTTGTTCAGCACATTACAGAAGTGACAGAGCACCCAGAAAAATCGGATCTTATATGTTATCCGCCTGAGGATCGCGAGGACAGTGCTGCCGGAGTCATGAAAGAAATAAAAGAATGGCGAGCTCAAAATGGCAAGCCTGGCTTCAAGACACCTGCCACCTCATAGTCGACTATCAATTTCAATATAAAAGGAACACTATCCATGGACGAATTAACTCATCACCTCAATCAACTTCCCGACTTCCTGCATTCGGAGGTTTCTCATCATGCTGGAAATACTGACGGACAACCGCCAGCACACGTAGTAGAGCGTTATATTAATGCTACGCATCATCTTATGACTAGTAAGCGCGTCCCTTTGCGCCAAGAACATATTGACAACATAACGTTCATGTGGGGCGACACCAGATCCTCAAAACAAGATATGGAAAACAGGGCATTGCTCCGCAACATGCCAGGTGGAAGGCAAACTGACTTTTTTTCAATGACGATTGACGCTGATTTTCATATGCAGAGCATTCGATTCTTGGGTGAGTTCAAGATCAGCCTCGAATCATTGCTCGCTCGATTAAAAGAACAAGAACGCCAACACGCAGAGCGCATGGCCCAAGAAGCCGCACAACGCCAAGCCGAAGAAGAAGCGCGCGCAAGAGCCGAGGCGGAAGAGGCGGCTCGCCGACTCGCGGAAGAGCAGGCTGCGCAGCAGCGAGCCATAGAGGCAGCGTTCCAGCTTGCACAGCGTCAGGTCGAAGAAGCCGAGCACGCATTGGCCCTACGCAACGCCGAGGAAGCTCGCGCTAAAGAGGCCGAATCCAACCGAGCGATAGAGATGACGTTCGGGCCTGAGGCGTCGCGAGAAATCGATAATGCGATCAAGGTGCTGAGAGGCACTATCGAAATCGCGATCACCGACTTCTCGAATACGATCAGCGCTCACGGAGCGCTCGACATGAGTCAGCTTGAAGCGATTCAAAATATGAGCGCTGTTCACTGATCATTTCGCTGGAGGTGCCGGGTCAAGTCAGCACTGCTTTGACACCGGCACCACACGATAGATCTGACATTCTCCGGCAAATAATCCACCTACCTGAAGGTCGGATCATTTGGTAACTGACGACGATATCCGGTTCAGACCTCCAGACTGAAACTCACTCAAAAGCAGGAGGATTACCTGAACTGTGGGAGCGAGCTTGCTCGCGAAGGCGTATTCACAGGGCAACAAACATTTTAGTTGCCATGCCCGCTCATGCTTCTCTGGAGACTCCGCGTCCAATCTTGAATGTGGCTCATGGAGCGAATGGTGACGCGGAGCCTTAAGAAAGGCGTTCCCGCTGACGCGTGCGAAACGAGAGATATCCGTCGGCTGTACCGGCCCCTTCGTGAGCAAGCTCACTCCCACAAGTACGGGGCGCTCACGATGTCCGTAATCAATACCGCTCAACCCTTACAGCGCCTTCCTCACAGTCTCCGGCAAATAATCAACGTACCTGCGCATCGGATTTTTTTGGCATTGAGCGACGATGCCCGGCGTCGCTTCCAGCAGCTCAAGAACCAGGGCCTGACGCTCGTCCAGGGTGAGAAACTGCTCTATGACCGGACTGCTCGACAGGTACAGCTCTGTGCGCATCAGCGCATCCGGTTTGACGTCCTTGCGCCATTTGCGTCCCTCGAACATTTCCGTATTCAGCTGCCAGCACAACACCTGCTTCAGCTCGACATTGGATGCCAGCGGCGGGTTGGTATGTGGCCGCCCCGTGAAATTGAACGTGACCGTAACTGCTTCGCCCTCGGGATGAGAAGCAGACGGCTGCCAGGGTTCGAAGACCCACTGTTCGACAGCACTTCGGGTCAGGCTGATGAGCCTCGGATCGGGCTCCCCCAGCACTTCCAGGAAGCGCACGCCTCCATCGGCCTGAATGAAAACCCTGATGCTGACACTGCGTTTTACGAAGGAACGAAGCATCGATGTCGGATAGCCCGGCTCAGGCATGTGCAAGGGCACCGGATACGACGGCAACGCCTGTGCTCCCCCCGCCGAAAGCAACCCCGTAAGCATCATGCAACCCAGCACGCAGCTCATTCGCTGCCCTCCACTTGCTCGGCCACCCCCACCATCAACGCCTTGATCGGCGCTGGCAGATAATCGCCGTACAGACGATCGGGATTGCTTCGGCAATTGCTGACCATCATCGGTATCGCGGCGCCCAGTTGCTCAAGCAGGACCTGGCGTTGGGGCTCGCTGCGCAGGTGGGCAACATGGCTGCCGAACAGCGCCTGCCCGGTGTACCAGAACACGTCGACCTTGCTCAGTGGTTCCTTGGGATAGTCCTGGCGGGCGGATTTCACTTCGTGGTTCAGGTAGCCGCAGCGGATGTTGCCCAGGCCCACGGTCACTTCGGTGTTGAAGCGCCGATAGCCGTGGGAACCGAAAATGACGGGCACGGTGATCGTGGTCATGGGCGGCGCGCCGACTGTTCCGACCCAGGGTTTATAGCGCCATTGGCGGAGTGCCTGCTCTACCGCTGCGGCGAGCTGCGGATGCCCGCTCTCGATCGCCCTGGCTTCACGAACCTGTCCGTCGGATTTGATCCACAGCTGGGCGCGGACCTTGCCTGCATAGCGGGTCTTGACCAGCTCAGGTGGAAAAAACGGTGTCGGCGTGTATATCGGCACCAGAAATGGCTCTGCAGCGCCGACGGGAGGGGCCAGTGCTGCGGCAATCATGAACGCGGTGATTCTCATTGTTGTAGGGGCTCATCGTCGTGGTGCACCTCCAGGGCGCAGGGATGACGATGGTATGAACCTGCCGACACATCAGTCAGCACACGACTTCCGATACGCCTGTAGGACCCATCCCAAATCCTTGAAACACCTGCAAACATTTACGCAATGTTCGTAAAACAACAGCTGACTGCCTGCATTTCCTACAAAGAATCAGCCCGAAGGCACTGCTTTTTTCTGTAATGAAAATGTAATATTCGCATTCGCAAAAACAACAATAATCAGGAGCTTCTCCATGTTTGGGTTTTTCCGCCCTGCCAGGCATCAGGCACCCCTTCCCGAAGAAAAGGTCGACAGCACCTATCGCCGTCTGCGCTGGCAAATCTTCGCAGGCATCTTTATCGGCTATGCGGGTTACTACCTGCTGCGCAAGAATTTCTCGCTGGCGATGCCGTATCTGATCGACGAAGGCTATACGCGTGGTCAGCTGGGCGTGGCGATGTCTGCCATTGCGATTGCCTACGGCTTGTCGAAATTCCTCATGGGCATCGTTTCGGATCGCTCCAACCCGCGTTACTTCCTGCCGTTCGGCCTGCTGGTGTCGGCCGGGATCATGTTCATCTTCGGCTTCGCGCCGTGGGCGACGTCCAGTGTCACGATCATGTTCGTGCTGCTGTTCATCAATGGCTGGGCGCAGGGCATGGGCTGGCCGCCGAGCGGGCGGACGATGGTCCACTGGTGGTCACAGAAAGAGCGCGGCGGAGTGGTGTCGGTGTGGAACGTGGCGCACAACGTCGGCGGCGGCCTGATCGGCCCGCTGTTCCTGCTCGGCATGGGCTGGACCAACGACTGGCATGCGGCGTTCTACGTGCCGGCGGCGGTTGCGTTGCTGGTCGCGGTGTTCGCCTTCGCGACCATGCGTGACACCCCGCAATCGGTCGGCCTGCCACCGATCGAGCACTACAAGAACGATTATCCGGAAGGCTACGATGCCAGCCACGAAGAAGAATTCAGCGCCCGGGAAATCTTCGTCAAGTACGTGCTGCGCAACAAATTCCTGTGGTACATCGCCATGGCCAACGTGTTCGTTTACCTGCTGCGCTACGGCGTACTGGACTGGGCACCGACCTACCTGAAAGAAGCCAAGCACTTCACGGTCGACAAGACCTCCTGGGCTTACTTTCTGTACGAGTGGGCGGGCATTCCGGGCACGCTGCTGTGCGGCTGGATGTCGGACAAGATCTTCAAGGGCAATCGCGGCCTGACCGGCATGGTGTTCATGTTTCTGGTGACCATCGCCACGCTGGTGTACTGGCTGAACCCTGAAGGCAATCCGACCGTCGACATGATCGCGCTGGTGTCCATCGGCTTCCTGATCTACGGCCCGGTGATGCTGATCGGTCTGCAGGCGCTGGAACTGGCACCGAAGAAGGCAGCAGGCACGGCCGCCGGCTTTACCGGGCTGTTCGGCTATCTGGGCGGGTCGGTCGCGGCCAGCGCGGCGATGGGCTACACGGTTGACCACTTTGGCTGGGATGGCGGCTTCGTGTTGCTGATCGGCGCGTGCATTCTGGCGATGGTGTTCCTTGCGCCGACGCTGCGGCACAAACAGGTCGCCAGCACATCCCGCGACATCAAAGGCTGATCAGGCAGTCTCCGACTTGCAGCGCTTGAGCCGCGCCTCCAGATTCAGGTCTGGCATGGCGTGGCTACGCAGCGCCTTGGCGGTCTGCTCCACGTACTCGCGGGTGGTCCCGTAGCGCCCTCTGGCGCTGGCCAGCACCTGGCTCAGCACGCTGTCCGGCAGGTTGCCTGCGTAGCTGGGCAGATGCCGCTCAAGTACGAAGCCCAGGGCCTGCACCTTGCGGCCATCTTCAAGGCGGCAATTGAGCCAGTGCGGGCGATACGAGGGGTACGGCATCTCGCGCTCCCACAAGGCCAGCAGCGATTTTTCCAGGCATTCATCCGGCAGACGATAGGCGAAGCCGGTGCATGAACCGCCACGGTCCAGACCGAATACCAGCCCCGGGACTTCCGGCGTGCCACGGTGTTCGTGCGACCAGAGGTAAAGCCCGCGGTGATAACCGTGCACTCGGGCGCGCTGGCTCTCCACGGCGGTGCACTCGGGACGCCAGATCAGTGAGCCGTAGGCGAACAGCCAGACCGGGCCGCCCTTGTGACGACGCATGGTGGTGTTCATGGATGCGAGCAGTTGCTCGCGGGTAAGCTGTGGGCCCATATCGATAACGGGCGGATACGTCAGGCCAAGGCCGTCATGCACCGCAGCGGCCAACTCGTTGATTGGATTCTCCATTTGCCTCCCTGACAGTCTGACTGTCAGTTTTTACCGAGCCCCGCCGACTCGCTCGTGGTTGAGCGGCATCAGGGTGTCGTGGTTCGGTTATTGCCACAGACCAACGGCCTGCCTCTACTAAAAGTTGCCTGGCGACGACCATGCATCGCCATCGGTTGTAATCAGTTAAAGCAATTTACACTCCACTCCTGCAGCCGTCAGTCCGGCATTATGCACGCGGTGCATAAGCGAACACGTCTGCACGCATCTGATGAGCGTCCATTCCGGCGTCGACCAGCGCATCCAGCGTTCCGTAGATCATCGCTGGCGAGCCGCTGGCGTAGACGTGAACAGCCGACAGGTCCTTGATGTCCTCGCAAACCGCCTCGTGCAGCAGACCGCAACGTCCCTCCCAGCCGCACAGGTCGCTGACGACCTTGTGCAGGAACAGGTTCGGCAGTTTCGCCCACTCGTCCCAATGGCTGACCTGGTAGAAATCCTCGGGGCGACGCACGCCCCAGTACAGGTGCACGGGATGACTGAAGCCTGTGGAGCGACAGTGTTCCAACAAACTGTTCATTTGCGCCATGCCCGTACCGGCCGCGATCAGCACCAGCGGCCCGTCTGGCAGCTCGGCGAGGTGGGTATCGCCAAAGGGCAGCTCGACCCGCGCCATGCGATTACGCTGCAGTTGCTCGATCAGGCTGCGCGCACTGTCTTCACGAGCCAGCACGTGCAGCTCCAGGTCACGACCGCTGTGCGGCGCCGATGCGATGGAAAACGCCGACTTCTCGCCGTTCTCGCGCTCGATCATCAGGTACTGCCCGGCGTGATAACGCGGCGGCTTGCCGGCCGGGGCACGCAGGCCCACCCGCCAGACATCGCCACCCACTTCGACGCATTCGCTCAGCTGGCAGGCAAAACTGCGCACCGGCAGTTCACCCTTGGCCAGCACGCCATCCCAGAGCGCCACGCAGTCCGTCAGCGGCTCGGCGACACAGGTATGAATTTCGCCGTGATCGAGCGTCTGCCCCGACTGCATCACCCGGCCCTCGACCAGCAGAGCCGAGCACACATGGCAGTTGCCATTGCGACAGCTCTGCGGGCACTCATAACCCAGGCGCTGTGCCGCATCGAGTATCCGCTCGCCCGGCAGGGTTTCCAGCACCGCACCTGATGGCTGCAAGGTTACGCGCATCAATCTATTCCCAACTGAGTCCAGATTTCGTCCACCCGGCGTGTGGTGGCTTCGTCCTTGACGATCGCCCTGCCCCACTCGCGGCTGGTCTCGCCTGGCCATTTGTTCGTGGCATCCAACCCCATTTTCGACCCCAGGCCGGACACCGGCGAGGCGAAATCGAGGTAATCGATGGGCGTGTTGTCGATCATGACCGTGTCGCGCTTGGGGTCCATGCGCGTGGTGATGGCCCAGATCACGTCGTTCCAGTCCCGCGCATTGATATCGTCGTCGGTGACGATCACGAACTTGGTGTACATGAACTGGCGCAAGAACGACCAGACACCCAGCATCACGCGCTTGGCATGGCCGGGATACTGTTTCTTGATGGTCACCACCGCCATGCGGTACGAGCAACCCTCGGGTGGCAGGTAGAAATCGACGATTTCCGGAAACTGCTTTTGCAGAATCGGCACGAACACTTCGTTCAGCGCGACGCCCAGAATCGCTGGTTCATCAGGTGGACGACCGGTGTAGGTGCTGTGGTAGATCGGCTTGATACGGTGCGTGATGCGCTCGACGGTCAGCACCGGAAAGCTGTCGACTTCGTTGTAATAGCCGGTGTGGTCGCCGTAAGGCCCCTCGTCGGCCATCTCGCCCGGATGGATCACACCCTCGAGCACGATCTCGGCGCTGGCCGGAACTTGCAGATTGCTGCCACGGCACTTGATCAGTTCGGTGCGCGAGCCACGCAGCAGCCCTGCAAAGGCATATTCAGACAGGCTGTCCGGTACCGGCGTCACGGCACCGAGAATGGTCGCCGGGTCCGCGCCCAGTGCGACGGCGACCGGATAAGGCTCGCCGGGATGCTTGGCGCACCAGTCGCGGAAGTCCAGCGCACCACCGCGATGGCTGAGCCAGCGCATGATGATCTTGTTGCGACCGATGACCTGCTGGCGATAGATGCCGAGGTTCTGGCGCTCCTTGTTCGGGCCTTTGGTGACCGTCAGGCCCCAGGTGATCAGCGGCGCGACATCGCCCGGCCAGCAGGTTTGTACGGGCAGCATGCCGAGGTCGACGTCATCGCCTTCGATGACGACCTCCTGGCAGGGCGCATCCTTGACGACCTTCGGCGCCATGGCGATGACCTTGCGGAAGATCGGCAGCTTGGACCATGCGTCCTTCAAGCCCTTGGGTGGCTCAGGCTCTTTGAGGAACGCCAGCAGCTTGCCGATTTCACGCAGCTCACTGACCGCTTCGGCACCCATGCCCATGGCGACGCGCTCTGGCGTGCCGAACAGGTTGCCCAGCACCGGGATATCAAAACCGACCGGTTTTTCGAACAGCAGCGCCGGGCCCTTGGCACGCAAGGTACGGTCACAGATTTCAGTCATTTCCAGCACAGGCGAGATCGGCATCTGGATGCGTTTCAACTCTCCGCGCTGCTCAAGCTGCTGCACGAAATCCCTAAGATCTTTGAATTTCATTAACCCGGCCATTTATCCAATAGACGCACATCGTACCTGCTCCAGCCCTTCAAGGCAGCTAATCGGCGGCACGCAGGCAAAAAAAATGGTGCCCCGAAGGACACCATTTTTTGTTTCAGCCTGCCTGTTACTTGCGTTTCATGGACAGGAAGAACTCGTCGTTGGTCTTGGTCTGCTTGAGCTTGTCGATGAGGAACTCGATAGCCGCGACTTCGTCCATCGGGTGCAGGAGCTTGCGCAGGATCCACATGCGCTGCAGCTCGTCATCAGCGGTCAACAGCTCTTCACGGCGCGTGCCGGAGCGGTTGATGTTGATGGCCGGGAACACGCGCTTCTCTGCGATCTTGCGATCCAGAGGCAGCTCCATGTTGCCGGTACCCTTGAACTCTTCGTAGATCACTTCATCCATCTTTGAACCGGTTTCAACCAGTGCGGTGGCGATGATGGTCAACGAGCCGCCTTCTTCGATGTTACGCGCAGCACCGAAGAAACGCTTAGGCTTCTCGAGTGCATGAGCATCGACACCACCGGTCAATACCTTGCCGGAGCTCGGGATGACGGTGTTGTAGGCACGTGCCAGACGGGTGATGGAGTCGAGCAGGATAACGACGTCTTTCTTGTGCTCGACCAGGCGCTTGGCCTTCTCGATCACCATTTCGGCAACCTGTACGTGACGGGTTGGCGGTTCGTCGAACGTCGAGGCGACCACTTCGCCGCGCACGGTGCGCTGCATCTCGGTCACTTCTTCCGGGCGCTCGTCGATCAGCAGAACGATCAGATGCACTTCCGGGTTGTTACGCGTGATGTTCGACGCGATGTTCTGCAGCATGATGGTCTTGCCCGCCTTCGGCGGAGCAACGATCAGACCACGCTGACCTTTACCGATCGGTGCGCACAGATCGATCACACGACCGGTCAGGTCTTCGGTGGAACCGTTACCGGCTTCCATCTTCATGCGGATCGTCGGGAACAACGGCGTCAGGTTTTCGAACAGAATCTTGTTCTTGGCGTTTTCCGGACGGTCGTAGTTGATCGTGTCGACCTTGAGCAGAGCGAAATAACGCTCGCCTTCCTTGGGTGGACGGATCTTGCCAACGATGGTGTCGCCGGTACGCAGGTTGAAGCGGCGGATCTGGCTGGGGGAGACATAGATGTCATCCGGGCCGGCCAGGTAGGAAGCGTCTGCAGAGCGCAGGAAACCGAAGCCGTCCTGGAGAATCTCCAGCACGCCATCACCGGATATTTCCTCGCCACTTTTGGCGTGCCGTTTGAGCAGGGAGAAAATGACGTCCTGCTTGCGCGAACGGGCCATATTCTCGATGCCAGCCTGTTCGGCCATTTCGAGCAATTCGGTAATCGGCTTTTGCTTGAGTTCAGTCAGGTTCATATGGGGAATGACGTAATCATGTATGGAGGGGGAAATTAAGCTTTTGGCTTAATGAGGCCGCGCCGCAGAGAAGGCGACAGGATCGCGTACTAAATCGAAAGGAGAGCGTCGGCGACGGCTAGCAGGGGGCAACGGAGAAGCCGTTGCGGGGCCGAATGTACCACCTGATTTTCCAGGCGTCTAGTACGACACCCGAAAAAAACCCCGCGATTTGCGGGGCTTTGAAACGCTTCAGATGTTGGCGTCGAGGAACGCAGCCAGCTGCGACTTCGACAGCGCACCGACTTTGGTCGCTTCAACGTTGCCATTCTTGAACAGCATCAGCGTAGGAATACCACGGACACCGTGCTTGGCAGGAGTGTCCTGATTTTCATCGATGTTCAGCTTGGCAACCGTCAGCTTGCCTTTATAGGTGCTGGCGATTTCGTCCAGAACCGGGGCGATCATTTTGCAAGGGCCACACCACTCAGCCCAGTAATCAACAAGTACAGCACCATCAGCCTTGAGTACGTCGGCTTCAAAGCTGGCGTCGGTGACGTGTTTGATCAGGTCGTTGCTCATGGAAGTCTCCGAGGTCATAGGCTAAAAACGACGTTCATCATAGCGGGCCTCAGGTGATTCAGGAAGCGAAGGTTCATTGAGTCTGACTATGATGGCTCATGACTGGAGTTATGGCAGGCGTTCAGTTGGCGGGCGACACGAACACGATGCCGGTGCGCAGTGCCGCGCCACGAATATGGTCCTGCATGGCCTTTTGCGCAGGCCCTGACGCATGTCGGGCCAGCGCACGAAGGATCTTGCGATGCTCCTGCCAGGTCTCCATGACCCTGGCCGCCCGGATGAACGGCATCTTCTGGCTTTCCAGAAAGATGTCGGCCCCGGCAGTCACGATCCCCAGCATCGCCTGATTGCCGCTGGCGACCAGAATGTGCCGATGAAACTCGAAGTCCAGCCGCGCCGCAGCCTCGAAGTCACCGGCACGCAATTCCAGGCGCATGGCTTCGACGTTGTCCTCCAGTACATCGCGCTCGTCGGCGGTCAGGGTCACGGCGGCCATGCCTGCTGCGAAACCTTCCAGTGCATAGCGCAGCTGAAAGGTGTCGGCGGGGGAAACCTGAGCTTCATAAGGCCAGGAAAAACCACTCGTGCGCTGTTCTGGTTCAGAAATCGACTGCACGAAGACGCCTTTGCCGGGCTGGACACTGACCACTCCGAGTGCGCTGAGCGATGACAGGGCTTCACGCAAAGACGCCCGACTGACCCCCAGCAAAACCGCCAGATCGCGTTGCGACGGCAGGCTTTCGCCGGGCTTGTACCCTTGCTCGGCGATCAATTTGCGAATGGCCCGGAGGGCTGATTCGGGTACTGCGAGTGAAGTGTGCGGCATCACTGTTCAGGCCAGTCAGTCCAGTAAAAATCCCTTTTATCCCCATCTCGAACATTCGGCAAGCGACGCCCAGCACTGGGGCGGCAAGGCTTTAAAGCGCGCCAAAGCAGGGCGCGAAGCCGCTCGACTGGTCTGACCAGTAAGACCATAAACGTGCTGCAAACCCTGATTCATGGCAGTTCACGAGCGGATGGCATGCGCTGTGCACTGGAGACAGGCCAACACCTTTCGTTTCGCCCGGAGACTTCATATGACCAAGCGTTACAGCGCCCTGCTTACTGCACTGTTTGCCAGTCTGATGCTGAGCCAGACACCCGCCCACGCCAACGGCCTGGACGACGTTGTAGCGCGCGGCACCCTCAAGGTGGCCGTTCCGCAGGACTTCCCGCCATTCGGCTCGGTAGGCCCGGACATGAAACCGCGCGGCCTGGACATCGATACTGCGCAGCTGCTGGCCGACAAGCTGAAGGTCAAGCTGGAGCTGACCCCGGTCAACAGCACCAACCGCATTCCGTTCCTGACCACCGGCAAGGTCGACCTGGTGATTTCCAGCCTGGGCAAGAACCCGGACCGCGAGAAAGTCATCGACTTCTCGCGCGCTTATGCGCCGTTCTACCTGGCGGTATTCGGGCCACCTGATTCGCCGGTCAAGGACATCGCTGACCTGAAAGGCAAGACCATCAGCGTCACCCGTGGCGCCATCGAAGACATCGAGCTGTCGAAAGTGGCTCCGGAAGGCGCGGTCATCAAGCGCTTCGAAGACAACAACTCGACCATCGCAGCCTATCTGGCCGGCCAGACCGACCTGATCGCCAGCGGCAACGTGGTAATGGTCGCGATCAGCGAGCGCAACCCCAAGCGCATCCCGGCGCTGAAAGTGAAACTCAAGGATTCGCCGGTCTACGTCGGCGTGAACAAGGGTCAGCCGGAACTGCTGGGCAAGGTCGATGAGATTCTGAATGCCGCCAAGGCTGACGGCTCGCTGGAAAAAGCTTCCCAGACCTGGCTGAAGCAACCGCTGCCTGCTGATCTCTGATCTCTGCTTTCCGGTAACAGGATTCACCAATGGCTTATCACTTCGACTTTACACCGGTCCTGCAGAGCATCGATCTGCTGTTGCGCGGGGCTTTGTTCACGCTGGAACTGACGGCCATTGGCACGCTGCTGGGCGTCAGTCTCGGTATTGTCGGTGCCGTCGTGAGGGCCTGGAAGATTCAGCCTTTTGCGACGATCTTTGCCATCTATGTCGAGCTGATCCGCAATACGCCGTTTCTGGTCCAGCTGTTCTTCATTTTCTTCGGTCTGCCGTCGCTCGGCGTGCAGATCACGGAATGGCAGGCAGCGGTGCTGGCGATGGTCATCAACCTGGGTGCCTACTCGACCGAAATCGTGCGGGCGGGTATCCAGGCGATTCCCAAGGGTCAGCTTGAAGCGTCGGCTGCGCTGGCGATGAACCGTTATGAAGCCTTTCGCCACGTGGTACTGGTTCCGGCGCTGGGCAAGGTCTGGCCGGCACTGAGCAGCCAGATCATCATCGTCATGCTGGGCTCGTCAGTCTGCTCGCAGATTGCCACTGAAGAACTGAGCTTCTATGCCAACTTCATTCAGTCACGCAACTTCCGCTCGTTCGAAACCTACATTGTGACCACGCTGATCTACCTGGCCATGGCACTGCTGATCCGGCAGTTGTTGGCCTGGATCGGGCGGCGCTACATCTCGAGGAACCGCTGATGGATTTCACCCTCTGGGACATCGTGCGCAATCTGCTGATCGGCCTGCAATGGACCTTGGCCTTGTCGCTGGTGGCCTTCATCGGCGGCGGGCTGATCGGTTTGCTGATCATGGGCATGCGCACCTCGGAAAAATCCGGCCCGCGCGTGACCGCGAAGCTCTATATAGAACTGTTTCAGGGCACACCGCTGTTGATGCAGTTGTTTCTGGTGTTCTTCGGTGTCGCGCTGATGGGCATGAACATTTCGCCCTGGGCTGCGGCGGCACTGGCCTTGACGCTATTTACCAGCGCCTACCTCGCGGAAATCTGGCGTGGCTGCGTCGAATCTATTTCCAAGGGCCAGTGGGAAGCATCCGCGAGCCTGGCGCTGACCCCGTTCGAGCAGATGCGCTATGTGATTCTGCCGCAGGCGTTGCGCATCGCGGTCGCGCCGACGGTCGGCTTTTCCGTGCAGGTAGTCAAAGGCACGGCGGTGACGTCGATCATCGGTTTCACCGAGCTGACCAAGACCGGCAGCATGCTGGCCAACGCCACGTTCGAACCTTTCATGGTCTATGGCTTCGTTGCCTTGGGCTACTTCATCCTGTGCTACCCCTTGTCGCTGTGCGCGCGCCATCTGGAAAGGAGACTGCATGCCTCTGCTTAGAATTTCCGCCCTGCATAAATACTATGGCGATCATCACGTGCTCAAAGGCATCGATCTGTCGGTCGAAGAAGGCCAGGTCGTGGCGATCATCGGTCGCAGCGGCTCGGGCAAAAGCACCCTGTTGCGCACGCTCAACGGCCTGGAGTCGATCAACGATGGTGTGATCGAGGTCGATGGCGAATACCTGGATGCCGCACGCGCCGATCTGCGCACGCTGCGCCAGAAGGTCGGCATGGTGTTCCAGCAGTTCAACCTGTTCCCGCACCTGAGCGTGGGTGAGAACGTCATGCTTGCGCCGCAGGTCGTGCAGAAAGTACCGAAGGCCGAGGCCGCCAAACTGGCGAGGAAGATGCTCGAACGCGTCGGGCTGGGCGAGAAATTCGACGCCTTCCCGGATCGCCTGTCCGGTGGTCAGCAGCAACGCGTAGCGATTGCCCGCGCGCTGGCGATGTCGCCCAAGGTCTTGCTGTGCGACGAAATCACCTCGGCGCTGGACCCGGAGCTGGTCAACGAAGTACTCAGCGTGGTGCGCCAGCTGGCAGCCGATGGCATGACCCTGATCATGGTCACCCACGAAATGCGCTTCGCGCGTGAAGTAGGCGACAAGCTGGTGTTCATGCACCAGGGCAAGGTGCATGAAGTGGGCGATCCGAAAGTACTCTTCGCCAACCCGAAAACCCCGGAACTGGCGAACTTCATCGGCACAGTGGAGCACGCCTGACGCTGAACGCAGAGCGTCCGGAACAGCATGTCCACGCGAAGCGATCAGCGTTATACACAAACCCCGAAGAGCCTGGAAAAGGGCTGAAGCGGCAGTGTCTGGCTGGACAGAAATCTTGGTGGGAGTGAGCTTGCTCACGAAGGCGTTGGTCCAAACACTATATCTCCGGTGGCTTCACCGGCCTCTTCGCGAGCAAGCTCGCTCCCACGAAGACTGTGTGTAACGCTGAGCGCGGAGCATGTTGCGGGCACTTATCGTTCCTCACGCTCCGTGTGGAAATGCATTTCGTGACGCTCCGCGTCACAGCTACATGCTGTATCGGGCTGGACAGAAATCTTGGTGGGAGTGAGCTTGCTCACGAAGACTTTGGTCCAA
>NZ_AWQP01000057.1:0-19017 GCF_000972175.1 Pseudomonas syringae pv. coryli str. NCPPB 4273
GAGATACATCGGTGACTGGAGTTCAGACGTGTGCTCTTTCCGATCTGTCGTCAGTGCCATCGTGATCGAAAAGCACTGCGTTGGCAGCGGTTGCGGGCAACGCATGAGGTTGTGTCGCATTAGAGTCACATACTGACTATCGTGCCGGCGCTCCGCGTGGGAATGCAGTTCGTGACGCTCTGCGTCACACAGCGGCTCTGTGGTGTCAGGTGGATTGGGGTTCAACTCAGGTCACCTTTACGCGGGCTATAACGCCCTCTTCGCGAGCAAGCGAAGCGTCGCCCGGCTCGTTCCCGCAGGTGTTGTGTGCTTGCACTCAACCACCCAATGCTCCTAGGCTCACCCGATCTTTGATTCGGGAACCACCATGGACAGCTCTCTCAGCCGCCGCGAGCGGCTGCATATTGTTATTTTCGAGGCCAATACGCCTGCCGGGCGGATGTTTGACAAGGCGGTGCTGGTCGCGATTCTGCTCAGTCTGCTGGTCACTATCATCGACAGCATCGAGAGTATTCATCGTGATTACGCGATGCTCTTCGCGTGGATCGAATGGGGCTTCACGCTGATGTTTGCTATCGAATACATGCTGCGCCTGTATTGCTCGCCACGGCCTCTGAAGTACGCATTCAGTTTCTACGGGCTGGTGGACCTGCTGGCGATCGTGCCGGGCGTGCTGTCTATCTATTACAGCGATGCGCAATACCTGCTGATCGTGCGGATCATCCGTATGCTGCGGATTTTCAGGGTGCTCAAGCTCGGCACCTACCTGCGGCAAGCCAATTACCTGCTGGCGGCGCTGCGTGGCAGCAAGCAGAAGATCATCGTGTTTCTGGTCACGGTGTCTACGCTGGTCACCGTGTTCGGCACGCTAATGTATGTGATCGAAGGTCCGGAGCATGGTTTCACCAGCATTCCCAAAGGCATTTACTGGGCTATCGTGACCCTGACGACGGTGGGCTTTGGCGACATCGTGCCCAAGACCCCGCTCGGCCAGATGCTCTCCTCGCTGGTGATGATTACCGGTTACTCGATCATCGCCGTGCCCACCGGGATATTCACCGCCGAGCTGGCCAACGCCATGCGCGGCGAGCAGTTGAAACACGACTGTCCGGTGTGCTCGAAAAACCTTCACGAGCATGGCGCGGCGTTCTGCTCACGCTGCGGCAATCAATTGTTTAAAAAAACAGAGCACAAGGCATAAGCAAAGATCTTTTCGGTCTTTAAACCGCAGGCGCGATGCTGATAGTGTCGCGGCATTACGCCATCAGGCTTGTCACACGACTCTTCATCTCAAGGACCCTGCAGTGAATAAACTCTTCGCCGCCTCGCTACTGGCCGCCGGTCTGGCTTTTGCCAGCGCTGCCCAGGCAGCTCCAACGCTGCTCAACGTCTCCTATGACGTGATGCGTGATTTCTACAAGGACTACAACAGCGCCTTCCAGAAACACTGGAAAGCCGAGAAGAATGAAGAGGTGACCGTGCAGATGTCCTTCGGCGGGTCGAGCAAGCAGGCGCGTTCGGTCATCGACGGGCTGCCGGCTGACGTGATCACCATGAACATGGCCACTGACATCAATGCCCTGGCCGACAATGGCAAGCTGGTGCCGGAAGACTGGGTCAGCCGCCTGCCGAACAACAGCGCGCCATTCACTTCGGCCACGGTGTTCATTGTGCGCAAGGGCAATCCGAAGGCCCTCAAGGACTGGCCGGACCTGATCAAGGATGGCGTTGAAGTCATCGTGCCCAACCCGAAAACCTCGGGCAACGGCCGCTACACCTACCTCTCGGCATGGGGTTACACCCTGAAAAAAGGCGGCGATGAAGCGGCGGCGAAGAAATTCGTCGGTGATCTGTTCAGACATGTGCCAGTGCTTGATACCGGCGGGCGTGGTGCGACTACAACGTTCATGACCAACCAGATCGGCGACGTGCTGGTCACCTTCGAGAACGAAGCGGAAATGATCGCCCGCGAATTCGGTCGCGATCAATTCGAAGTGGTTTACCCCTCCGTGTCGGCAGAAGCCGAGCCACCGGTGAGTGTGGTCGACAAGGTCGTGGACAGGAAAGGCTCCCGCCCCCTGGCTGAGGAATACCTGAAATACCTGTGGTCACCGGAAGGCCAGGAAATCGCGGCCAAAAACTACCTGCGCCCGCGTGACCCGCAGGTGCTGGCCAAGTACACCGATCGCTTCCCGAAAGTGGACTTCCTCTCGGTGGAGAAAACCTTCGGCGACTGGCGCACGGTGCAGAAGACCCACTTCATCGACGGCGGTGTGTTCGACCAGATCTACCCGGGCAAATAAACCGCTCAGGCCATGCAAAACGGCGACCTTCGAGGTCGCCGTTTTTATTGAGCCTGGATCATTTACTGAACTGTTTGCCCAGCCCTGCCGGCACGCCACTGACATCAGTCGCCTGCCACGGACCGTTGGGGCTGGTTGCCCAACTCCAGCCGTCATTCCACTGATAATAAGTGCGCTGGCGATAGAACGTGTTGGGCTGACCGTCCATCACGTACACGCCAAGGCGCGGGTCCCAGTGGCTGCCGCCGCCCGGTGGCGGCGCGAAGCTGGCCGAGGACTTCGGCGCGGCGGCAGGCGCCTTGGCAGGCTCCGAAGGCGCGCTACTCGGACGCGGCGCGCCTGGCTGCTGGCCACCCGGCAGGTTGAGGATAGGATCCTGGCTATGTGGCGGTGCCGGATGCTGGACAGCACAGGCACTCAGGCCAACAACCAGACCCAACAAGGTGATGCGTGCGGTACGGTACATAAGCGAATTCTCTAGTTATCCGGACTGTCGATGATCAATGCCTGCTGCGCTGCAGTATCACTGGCCAGTGGCTGACTGCGGCCGACCCACTCACCGGTGGTTGGCTGCCCTGCGCGAGACACTCGCGCAACCAGTTGGACTTGCGCGAAGTTCGACAGGTTCAGTTGCGGCATCATCGCGTCGGCATCGCTCAGTTCCACCTCGGCAGGCAAGTCCGCCACGGTAATGCGTTTGACCGCCAAAGGTGCCGCCGGGCCATTGATGGCGCGGGCGAAGACGAACACGCTGTCGTTCGGGCTTACCTTGCCTTGAAGTGCCGCAGCCAGCTCGACATGAATTTTTATCGACTTCGCCTTAACTGCCGGCGCCGCGTCTGCCGCGCGTTTGGCGAGGTTATCTCTGGCGCGGGCAATGCCGCCTTCCAGTGCCGACCGCGATGCGTCATCTGCGGGCAGTGCTGCGAGCAACCGGGTCCAGTAATCCACCGCCGCCTGATAGCGCTGTGTTTCGAACGCGGCAATCCCGAGCAGACCAAGGCTGGTGACTTCCTTGGGGTCAGCCTGCAGCGCTTCGTCGGTCAGCGCCTGCACCTGGGGTGTGAAGTGTTTGCCACTGGCGAAATACAGCGCCTGAGCCCACTGCCCGAGCAACTCGGGCTGCGTTCCGGCCAGCGCCACCGAGCGCTCGAACATCTGCGCGGCATCACCCGGACGGTTCTGCGCCATGTAGCTGCGCGCCAGAAAATACAGGTTTTCGGCTGAATCCGGTTGAGCCTGGACGCTGCGCTCAAGGCGCTGGGTCATATCTGCCAGCGAGGTGGGTGGTCGAGCGAATTCGCGACTCAGTTCAACCCGGTCACTGGCACCCAGCTGGAGATAGCCCGCCAGCCCCAACACAGGCACCAGCAGCGCAGCCAGCACCAGCAAGGGCTTGCCCAGACGCGATGTGCGGGCGGGCTCGGCGCCTTCGGTGTCGGCAAGCAGCTCACGCGCTGCTTCGGCACGTGCAGCCTGCAATTGCGCCACCGACAGCACGCCCTGCTCGTGCTGAACCTGCAACTCGCTCAACCGCTCCTGATACAAGGCCACGTTCAGAGCTGTGCGGTCTTCTTCCCGTTGCGCACGATGGCCGCGCAGCAGCGGAATCAGCAAAAAGCTCAGCGCGACTATCAACAACAGCCCGGTTGCCATCCAGAAGTCGATCATCGGCGGTGCTCATCCAGCAAGGTGGCGAGACGCTGCTTCTCATCTTCGGAAAGTCCGTCGGCGTGAGCGGATTGTGCCTTGCGGCGGCCAACGATAAGGCCGATCACCATGAGTCCGCCGACCAGCAGACCGGCCGGCCCGAACCACAGCAACCAGGTGCGTGCATTGAGGCTCGGCTTGTAGCGAACGAAATCGCCATAGCGATCGACCATGAAATCGATGATCTGCTGATTGCTCTGCCCTTCGCCCAGCATGCGGTAGATTTCCTTGCGCAAATCAGCGGCAATCGGCGCATTGGAGTCGGCAATGTCCTGGTTCTGGCATTTCGGGCAGCGCAGTTCTCGGGTCAGTTCGCTGTAGCGCGCGCGCTCGGCATCGTCGCGAAAGGCATAAGCGTCGATGGCCGCGTGGGCAATACCGGAACACAGCACGGCGAGCAGGACGATCACCAGGTAGCGCTTCATGGCCGCGCCTCATCGACCAGTTGCTGATAACGCGCTGCAAGCTTTTCGCGCCACACTGCGTCGTCGATGACCCCGACGTGTTTGTAACGAATGACGCCCTGAGCATCGATCAGGAAGGTTTCCGGCGCACCGTACACCCCCAGGTTAAGGCCCAGAGAACCGTCCTGGTCACGAATATTCAGCTGATAAGGATCATGGAATTCCTTGAGCCACTTCAGCGCGTCCGCGTTGACGTCCTTGTAATTCACGCCGTAGATCAGCACGCCCTGCTGCGCCAGCCGGGTCAGCACCGGATGCTCCACCCGGCAGGCCACGCACCAGGTGCCCCAGACGTTGACCAGCGCAGGTTTGCCGAGCAGATCGGCACGGCTCAACATCCGCTCACCCTGCACCGCCGGTAGCGAGAATGCCGGAAAAGGCTTGCCGATCAGTGCCGAGGGCAGCTCGGCGGGGTCCAGATACAAACCGCGATACAAAAACGCCGCTACGCCCAGAAACAGCACCAGTGGCAGCACCATGACCCAGCGTCTCATTGTGCTGCTCCCGACAAACCCAACGCCTCGCGCACCTTGCTCTTTACCCGGGTGCGATAACGCCGGTCCAGCGCCGCCAGCACCCCGCCCAGGCCGGTCAGCAGGCCGCCAAGCCAGATCCAGCGCACAAACGGTTTGACGTGAACCCGAACGGCCCACGCACCATCGCCCAGCGGTTCACCCAGGGCAACATACAGGTCCCGGCTGAAACCGGCATCAATGCCCGCTTCGGTCATCACCGACTGCTGCACGGTGTAGAGGCGCTTCTCCGGGTGCAGTTCGGTCAGTTGAACGCCGTTGCGCAGCACGCGAACAGTGCCGCGATCCGAGGTGAAGTTCTGCCCTTCATAATGCCGGGCGCCCTCGAAGACAAAGGTATACCCACCCAGTTCGGTGGACTCGCCGGGAGCCATGCGCAAATCGCGCTCGGCGCTGTTCTGGCTCGACAGCACCACCCCCAGCGCGCACACGACAATCCCAAGGTGCGCCAGCTGCATGCCCCAATAGCTGCGGGTCAGACCGCGTGCGCCGCTGAGCAGACCCTTGTGGCGGGTCTTGTCGAGCAAGTCACGAATCCCGGCCAGCAGTACCCAGGCGGCGAGCATCAGGGTCGCCAGCACCGCCCACTGGAAATCGCCCAGCAGCAGACCGGCCAGCACTGCCAGAACGACGCTGCCGACCAGTACCGGGGCCAGCATGCCGAGCAGCCATTTCAGCGGCGTGTCCTTCCAGCGCACCAGTACGCCGACCGCCATCACCACCAGCAGCAAGCCCATCAATGGCACGAACAGCGTATTGAAGTACGGCGGGCCGACCGACATCTTGGCGCCGCTCATGGCATCGATCACCAGCGGATAAAGGGTGCCCAGCAGAATCATCGACGCGGCAACCACCAGCAACAGGTTATTGCCCAGCAGCAGGGTTTCCCGCGACCACAAGCCGAATCCGACCTGGCTTTTGACCACCGGTGCGCGAATCGCGAACAGGGTCAGCGAGCCGCCCACCACGACCAGCAAAAACATCAGGATGAACACACCGCGCGCCGGGTCCGAGGCAAAGGCGTGCACGGAGGTCAGCACCCCGGAGCGGACCAGGAAGGTGCCCAGCAGGCTCAAAGAAAACGCAGCAATGGCCAGCAATACCGTCCAGCTCTTGAACACGCCACGTTTTTCCGTGACCGCCAGCGAGTGAATCAGCGCGGTGCCCACCAGCCAGGGCATGAACGAGGCGTTTTCCACCGGGTCCCAGAACCACCAGCCGCCCCAGCCCAGCTCGTAATACGCCCACCATGAGCCCAGGCTGATGCCGATACCGAGAAAGGCCCAGGCCACCAGGGTCCATGGACGAGACCAGCGCGCCCAGGCAGCGTCGAGTCGACCGCCTAGCAAGGCCGCGATGGCGAACGCAAAGGCCACGGAGAACCCGACATAGCCCATGTACAGCATCGGCGGATGCACGATTAGGCCAATATCCTGCAACAACGGGTTCAGATCACGTCCATTCGCGGGCATCTGCGGCAACAGACGCGCGAACGGGTTGGAGGTCAGGATCAGAAACGACAGGAAACCCAGGCTGATCATGCCCATCACGGCGAGGACCCGCGCCAGCATCACCTGGGGCAGTTGCCGGGAAAACACCGACACGGCGAAGGTCCAGCCACCGAGAATCAAGGCCCAGAGCAGTAACGACCCCTCATGCGCGCCCCACACGGCACTGAACTTGTAGTACAAGGGCAGCGCGGTGTTGGAGTTCTGTGCAACGTAGGCGACGGAGAAGTCGTCGACCATGAACGCGTAGGTCAGGCAACCGAAGGCGAAGATCAGAAAGCTGAACTGGCCCCAGGCTGCCGGACGGGCCAGGCTCATCCACAAGCGATCGCCGCGCCATGCGCCGATCAGCGGAATGATGGCCTGCACCAGCGCAAAGCCGAGTGCCAGAATCATGGCCAGATGGCCGAGTTCGGGAATCATCGATCAACCCTGTTTGACGGGTGTGGGAGACGCAGCCGGTGCTGCCTGACCGCTGTCACGCAAAGCCTTGGTGACCTCGGGGGGCATGTATTTCTCGTCATGCTTGGCCAGCACTTCATCGGCCACCACTACGCCCTGTGCATTGAGTTTGCCCAGCGCCACGATGCCCTGCCCTTCACGAAACAGATCGGGAAGAATGCCCCGATAAGTGATGGTCACCGACTTGTTGAAATCGGTGACCACAAAACGCACGTCCAGCGAATCGGCCGAACGCTGCAATGAGCCCTTCTCGACCATACCGCCAGCCCGAATCCGCGTATCCAGGGGTGCCTCGCCATTGGCGATCTGGCTGGGGGTGTAGAACAGGTTGATGTTTTCCTGCAAGGCGCTGAGGGCCAGGGTCACGGCCAGACCGACACCGGCCAGCAGCGCGACAATGATCAACAAGCGTTTTTTGCGCAGCGGGTTCACGGGCGATTCTCCCGCTTCAGGCGGCGTGCCTGCTGTTTCAGAAACCGCTGCCGCGCCCATAGCGGCAACGCCACGTTGACCAGCAGCACCACAAGGCACAAACCGTAGGCCGACCAGACAAATACGCCGTGGCGGCCCATGGCAAGAAAATCGCTGAACGATGCAAAACTCAAAGCGTGTTCTCCGACTGCGCAGCTGTGTGCCCCAGGCTGCGCAGAATCTCGGCCTTGACCCACTGCGTGCGCGCTTCGCGACGCAGCACTTCAAGGCGCATGCGCATCATCAACAGCACGCCGAACAAGCAGTAGAAACCCAGCGTGGTAAACAGCAGCGGCAGCCACATTTCAGCCGGCATGGCGGGTTTTTCCGTGAGGCTGAACGTCGACCCTTGGTGCAGGGTGTTCCACCACTCGACCGAATACTTGATGATCGGAATGTTCACCACACCGACGATCGCCAGCACCGCGCAGGCCTTGGCGGCGCTGTCGCGGTTACTGATGGCATTGCCCAGCGCGATCAGGCCGAAATACAGGAACAGCAGAATCAGCATCGAGGTCAGTCGCGCGTCCCAGACCCACCATGCTCCCCAGGTGGGCTTGCCCCAGATCGCGCCGGTCGCCAGCGCCAGCGCGGTCATCCACGCGCCAATCGGTGCAGCGCAGTGCAGTGCGACATCGGCCAGCTTGATTCTCCAGACCAGCCCGACCAGCCCGCACACGGCCAGCATGACGTAACAGGACTGGGCGAGCATCGCGGCGGGTACGTGGATATAAATGATCCGGAAGCTGTTGCCCTGCTGATAATCCGGCGGCGCGAACGCCAGGCCCCAGACCATACCGATGACCAGTAACAGCAAAGCGGCAACACTCAGCCAGGGCAGCAGGCGTGCGCTGACGCGATAAAACCCTTTCGGCGAGCCGAGCGTGTGCAGCCAGGCCCAACCGATGCTGCTTTTCATGGCGTTGCTTTTCATCAGGGTGCATCCAGGGTGTTGACCGGCATCGAAGTCTCGATCCCGGAACCTCAATTATTCGCCGATGCTGATTTTCAGGCCAGCGGCTATCGCAAAGGGTGTCAGGGTGATCGCCAGCGCCGCCAGGCTGCCCAGCCACAGCAGATAGCCGGTCGCCGGCATGCCCTGCAGCGCGGCCTGCAACGCGCCACTGCCCAGAATCAGCACCGGGATGTACAGCGGCAGAATCAACAATGCCAGCAGCAGACCGCCACGCTTCAAACCCACGGTCAACGCCGCGCCCAACGCCCCCAGCAGGCTGAGCACCGGGGTGCCCAGCAGCAGCGAAACCATCAACACCGGCAGGCACTGCACCGGCAGACCGAGCATCAAGGCCAGCAAAGGTGACAACAGTACCAGTGCCAGCCCGGAAAAAACCCAGTGTGCCAGCACTTTGATCAGCACCAGAAGGGCCAGCGGGTGCGGCGAAAGGACCCACTGTTCCAGCGAGCCGTCCTCGAAATCACTGCGCAACAGCCCGTCCAGCGACAGCAGCACGGCCAGCAGTGCCGCCACCCAGACCAGCCCCGGCGACAAGGTTTGCAACAATTGCGTCTGCGGCCCCAGCGCCAGCGGGAACAGGGCGACCACGATCGCGAAGAACACCAGCGGGTTGGCCAGCTCTGCGGGACGCCTCGCCAGCAGCCGCACCTCACGGAGCATCAGCAGAACAAACACATTGCTCATGCTGACCACTGCCCCAGGTCGAGGTCCCGATAGCCCGCAGGCAGACGGCTCAGGCTGTGGTGGGTGGTCATGACAATCATGCCACCGTGTTCACAGTGCCCGGCGAGGTGGTTTTCCAGTTGCTCGATGCCTTGCCGGTCGAGCGCGGTAAACGGCTCGTCGAGCAGCCACAGTGGCGGGCCCGGCAGATACAGACGTGCCAGCGCGACGCGACGCTGCTGCCCGGCTGACAAGGTGTGACAGGGCACGTCCTCGAAACCTGCCAGACCGACCGCATCGAGGGCTGTGGCTATGGCGTCAGCATCGGCTGGCTGATGCAGCGCGCTGAGCCAGGACAGGTTTTCCAGCGGCGTCAGCACATCCTTGAGCGCTGGCGCATGACCGATCCACAACAGCTTGCTGCCCGGTGCCGCGGGCCCACGATCCACTGGCTGCGCGTCGAGCACTACCTGCCCGGCCGTTGGCTGCATCAACCCGCACAGCAGGCGCAGCAGGCTGGTCTTGCCGCAGCCGTTGGGACCGCTGATCTGCAGCATGTCGCCCGCGTGCAGGTGAAGATCGAGGTTTTCGAACAGCATCCGCCCGTCCCGCTCACACGCCAGAGCCGTCGCTTGCAAAAATGGGGTGGCTGCGATCATCGGGCGTTTCCAGTGCTTTGCGTCGCGAAATGTGCCAAAACAGACACATACGGAGTAAAACGCGGTTCAAGTCGGAGTTGATACGGCCGTTACATGAAGAGAAGTTAATGGCGGCTGGTCCGGTTTCGGCCGGTATTATACATGCGAGTCCTGTTATCAAAGGGGCAATTTCCTCGGGTCGATAGTTCAATGACAGGCGACATCACCAGCGTTCCGGCAACAAACGCCACCCTGACACTGTTGCGCGCCGGCATCTCCCCCGCGCAAGTGCTGACCATGCTGCAATCGGCGGAAAATCTGATCCCCGAAGGCGAAACCGCTAACGCCGAAGTGCTGACCCTCAAGCAGGTCAACCAGAACTTCCAGTTGCTGTTGCGGCTGGTGCTCGCCAACGGCAGCCTGACCAATTTACCGGTCACCAGCAGCGTCCCGTTCACGCCCGGCAGCCTGCTGCAAGTGGCGCAGGCGTCGGCCAACGAGCTGACCTTGACACTGCAGCAGCTCAACGGCGCGCTGAAAAACTCGATGACCAGCATCGACACCCAACAATTACCGGTCGGCACGCTGCTGCAGGGCAAAGTCATGACCAGCCAGGTGATCGCTCAGGCAGTCAATCAACTGGCCACCCAGAACCCGGCCGCTGCGACGCCCACCTACCGCTCCATCGTGATGCTGCTCAACACGGCGCTGGCGGGTTCCAGCCTGACCATCGAGAGCCCGCAGCCACTGACGGTTGGCAGCCTCCTTAGCGCTCAGGTACAAGGCAATCAGGCACTCAACTTCGTGGCCCTGCCCGGTCGCTTCGACCAACTGGCCTTGGCGCAGCAACTGTCCGCACAGCAAAATCGCCAAGGCTCGCTGGACACCCTGATCAACGCCCTGCAAAACCTGCAGTCCGGCAGCCCGACCAGTCCCGGCCCGGCCATCAGCGCCCCGCTGCAGGCCAGTATCAACCAGTTGCTCGCTGACCTGCCCGACGTCGAGCAGATGACCACCCCCAAGGGCGTGGCCCAGGCGCTGAACGCCAGTGGCGTGTTTCTGGAAGCCAGACTGCTGGCCGGATTGAACCCGGCGCAGCAGCTACCGGACATGAAAGCCAACCTGATGCGCCTGATCGCCCAGATCCTTCCCGGCCTGCCGGACAACATGTCTTACGGCGCAGCGGCGGCGTCCAACACCCTGGCGCGCACGATGCCCAATGCAATCCGCAATGCGCTGGGCACCCTGGGCCTGGTCGCGGCACGCACTCAGCCAAGCACTTTTCCGCTGCCATCGCGCACGGTCAGCGGTGGCGAGAAGGAGGATGATCTGGAAATCCTCCTCAAGCTCGCTGCGGCTGCCGTCTCACGCCTGCAAAGCCATCAACTGGGCGGGCTCGAGCAGACCCGCACCAACGCAGACGGCACCCAGGTAACCACCTGGCAGCTGGAAGTGCCGATGCGCAACGCCCACGACATCGTGCCCTTGCAGGTCAAGGTGCAGCGTGAAGACACGCCCGATCAGGACGCGGCCGAAGACCGTGATGATATCGAGATCAAAGACACCCGGGAAAAGCTCTGGAAAGTCGACCTGGCGTTCGATCTCGAGCCGTTGGGGCCCTTGCAGGTGCATGCACAGTTGCTGCGCGGCACGCTGTCCAGCCAGCTGTGGGCCGAGCGCCCCGACAGTGCGGCATTGATCGAACATGAGCTGGGGTATCTGCGCGAACGGCTGATAGCCTGCGGCCTGGCAGTGGGCGAACTGGCCTGCAGTCACGGCGCACCACCAAGCGGTCCGCGTACCGCGCTCGAACAACGCTGGATCGACGAGAACGCCTGATGAGCCTACCCGAACACACTCCGCGCCAGGCGATTGCCCTCAGCTATGACGGCCAGCACGCCCCGACGCTCAGCGCCAAGGGCGATGACCAGTTGGCCGAGGCGATTCTGGCCATTGCCCGCGAATACGAAGTGCCCATCTACGAGAACGCTGAACTGGTCAAGCTGTTGGCACGCATGGAACTGGGCGACAGTATTCCCGAGCCGCTGTACCGCACGATTGCCGAAATCATCGCGTTCGCCTGGCACCTGAAAGGCAAGTTTCCGGCTGGTCAGGACCCGAACGCGCCACCTGTCGAGCGCGATATTACGCCGCGCTACTGACTGCAGAAGCGCTGGCCAGTATCACATTGCAATCGGCTTGCGCCCTGCAAACGAGTGCGCCAGCGTGCCACCGTCGACCAGGTCAAGCTCGCCACCCAACGGAACGCCGTGGGCAATGCGCGATGCGACCAAGCCCTTGTCATGCAGCAACTGGGCGATGTAATGCGCCGTCGCTTCGCCTTCCACGGTCGGATTGGTCGCGAGGATCACCTCGGTGAAGGTGCCCTGCTGGCTGACGCGTTCCATCAACTGCGGAATGCCGATGGCCTCCGGTCCCAGGCCGTCGAGCGGCGACAGGTGGCCCTTGAGCACGAAGTAACGACCGCGGTAGCCGGTCTGTTCCACCGCATAGACATCCGTCGGGCCTTCGACCACGCACAGCAGCGTGTCATCACGACGCGGGTCTGCGCATTGCGGGCAAAGTTCCTCTTCGGTCAGCGTGCGGCACGAGCGGCAGTGACCCACGCCATCCATCGCCTGCCCCAATGCCTGCGCCAGCCGCGAACCGCCACTGCGGTCGCGCTCCAGCAACTGCAACGCCATGCGCTGGGCGGTTTTCTGACCGACGCCCGGCAGCACGCGGAAGGCATCGATCAACTGGCGAATCAGGGGGCTGAAGCTCATGGAGAAAAATCCGACAAAAACACAAGACGCGGTTTATACCCGCGCGTTGCCGTGAGCGTCAATTAAGGTGTTCAACCCAGCGACCAACAGCGTGTCGGTGCTTTGCCGAATCAGGCTTTCAGGGCGGTCTCGAGAAACTCGGTCAACGCCTGTACCCGTGCGCTGCGATGCTTTCGTACAGGCACCAGCAGGTTGATCGGCGCACTGGCCAGTTGCCAATCGGCAAGCACCCGCACCAGCCTGCCGCTGGCAATGGCGTCGCTGACGTCCCATTGCGAGCGCAACACAATGCCCAGCCCCTGCTCGGCCCAGCGCCGGGCGACCGAGCCGTCGTTGCTGAGCAGCGCGGGCTCGATGCGCAGGGTCTTTTTCGTCTGGCCCTTGCTCAGGTGCCAGAGGGTGACGTCTTCATCGTTTTCGCGAATGCAGATGCAGCGATGGCCAGCCAGCTGCTCGGGCGTCGAGGGCACACCATGTTGCTCGATATACGCCGGGCTGGCGCACAGCCAGCGATGATTCTGTGCCAACGGCCTGGCGATCCACTGGCTGTCATTGAGGCTGCCGATGTGTATCACCGCATCGCTGTCGTGACGGTCCGGCCAGGGTGTTTCGCGCAGGTCCAGTTGCAGACACAACTGCGGATGCAGCCTGGCGAAGCGCGCCAGCAGCGGCGCAATGCGCTGGCGTCCATAACCGAACGGCGCTGCCAGACGCAATGTGCCCACCAGCCGTTCATCACGCTGCCTGAAAGACTCCGGGAGTGACTCCAGTTGCTCCAGCAACTGTGCGCTTTCGCGGGCGAAACGCTCACCATCAGCGGTCAGACTCAGGCGTCTGGCGTCGCGACTGGCCAAGGTGATGCCCAGTTGCGTCTCCAGTTTGCGCAAACGCATCGACAACGCCGGCGGCGAGACATTGAGGATTCTGGCGGCAGCACTTAGCGATTCGCAGCGCGACAGGGTCACGGCCAGACGCAGGTCTTCGATAGCGATCATTCACTTCAGCTTAATGATTGATGATCACGTATTGAACCACAGCTTCATCATCGCTGCGTAGAGTGGCTCCCGTACCCAGCCACACGAGCGCTTTCCATGTCAGCCTCCCTGTCTTCTCTCGATACGCCTGTCGCGCTGCTCGATGTGTCGCGCATGCAGCACAATATCCAGCGTATGCAACAACGCATGAACGAGCTGGGCGTGCGTTTGCGCCCGCACGTCAAGACCAGCAAATGCCTGCCGGTCATACAGGCGCAGATTGCAGCGGGTGCCAGCGGTGTCACGGTGTCGACGCTGAAGGAGGCTGAGCATTGCTTTGCCGAGGGCATCGACGACGTGTTCTATGCCGTCGCCATTGCACCCGGCAAGCTGGAGCAGGCACTCAGACTGCGGCGCAAGGGCTGCCGTCTGAGCATCCTGACCGACAGTGTGGCGGCTGCCCGGGCGATTGTCGCCTTCGGCCAGGCACATGACGAACGTTTCGACGTCTGGATTGAAATCGATTGCGACGGTCACCGTTCCGGCCTGACCGTCGACGACCCCTCGCTCGTCGAGGTCGCGCGCACGCTGGTCGACGGTGGCATGCAACTGCGCGGGGTAATGACCCACGCCGGGTCCAGCTATGACCTCGACACCCCTGAAGCGCTGCAGGCCCTCGCCGAACAAGAACGCAGGCTCTGCGTCAGCGCCGCCCAGCGGATTCGTCAGGCAGGACTGCCCTGTGCGGACGTCAGCATCGGTTCGACGCCGACGGCACTGTCGGCGCAGAGCCTGCACGGCGTGACCGAAGTTCGCGCCGGGGTGTATGTGTTCTTCGATCTGGTGATGCACAACATTGGCGTATGCCAGGCAGATGAGCTGGCTCTGAGCGTATTGACCACGGTCATCGGCCATCAGCAGGACAAGGGCTGGATCATCGTTGATGCGGGCTGGATGGCCATGAGCCGCGATCGCGGCACTCAGCGTCAGCGCGAGGATTTCGGCTACGGCCAGGTGTGCAGCGAAAGCGGTGAATGGATCGACGGTGCACGGGTCACCGGTGCCAATCAGGAGCACGGCATCATCACGCTTGCTGCGGGCAGCGAGACCGACATCAGCGAGCGTTTTCCCATCGGCAGCCGACTGCGCATTCTGCCCAACCACGCCTGTGCCACCGGCGCGCAATTCCCGGACTACCACGCCTGCGACAGCGAAGGCGCAATCCATACCTGGAGTCGCCTGCATGGCTGGTGAGATGAAACCGATCAGTACGTCCCTGGCCGCAGCACCCGGTGGGCATTATTCGCAGGCGATGCTGCATCAAGGCACGCTGCATGTTTCCGGACAACTGCCGGTGCGCGCCGATGGCAGTCACAGCGTCGGCGAGCCGTTCGAGGTCCAGGCTGCGGTCGCGCTGGATAATCTGCTGGCCATCCTTGGCGCGGCGGGATGCAATACGGATGACCTGCTGAAAGTGACCATTTATATCGCCGGCGTCCAGCATTGGCCTGCCTTCGACCGCCTCTACGCTGGCTATCTGGGCGAACATCGTCCTGCGCGCGCGGTGGTGCCGGTTCCGGAATTGCACCACGGCTACCTGATCGAGATCGAAGCGCTGGCGCGTTGTAGCCAATCCACATGAGCGGGAGCCCCTCATGACCCCACAAAAAAGCGATGTCCTGATTATCGGCGGCGGCTTCATGGGCGCGTCCTCCGCGTTTTTTCTGCGCCAGCACGGCCGTTCGGTCACCCTGCTGGAGCGCGACCAGATCGGCCAATACGCCAGCGGCGTGAATTTCGGCAACGTGCGCCGTCAGGGACGGTTTCTCGGCCAGCTGGAACTGTCCAATCGCTCCTGGGCCCTGTGGAAGCGCCTGCCGGAGCTGATCGGTGAAGACCTGGAATTCATTCCCAGCGGGCATATGCGCGTGTGCTATCGCGAGGACGAAATCGCCGAACTGGAGGCCTATGCCGCTGCCCCGGAAGCCCGCGAGCTGGACTTGCAGATCCTTTCCGGCAAGGCGCTGCACGACCGTTTTCCGTTTCTCGGTGCGCAAGTCAAAGGCGGTTCCTATGCGCCCCATGACGGGCACGCCAACCCAAGGCTGGCAGCCCCCGCGTTCGCCCGTGCGGCGATTCGTGCGGGGGCAAGAATCGAAGAGCGCACCGAAGTGATCGAGGTGCAGAAGGTCGGCGGCGAGTTTCAGGTCACCACCGCCGATGGACAGCTATTCGTCGCCGAACAGTTGCTCATCACTGCCGGTGCCTGGGGCGCCAGGCTCGCCGAGCAGTTCGGCGAGTCTGTCCCTCTTGAGCCCAACGGACCGCAGATGTCGGTGACAGAACCGATACCTTACGCGCTGCCGACGGTGATCGGGGTGTTTACCAGGATCAAGGAAGAAGTGATCTATTTCCGGCAGATCCCGCGCGGCAACATCATCATCGGAGGCGGCAATCGCAATAAACCGGACATGCTCAACCGCCGCGCCTACTTCAAGCCGGAGAGCCTGATCAACCAGATGAAACAGATGAAACGCCTGCTTCCGGGCGCAGAAAAGCTGAACATCATCCGCGTCTGGAGCGGCATCGAAAGTTACACGCCGGACTCGCTGCCGATCATGGGCCGCAGCGGTAAAGTCGACGGCCTGTTCTACGCGTTTGGCTTCTGCGGCCATGGTTTTCAGCTTGGTCCCGGCGTCGGTGACGTCATGGCCGAGCTGATCAGCACCGGCAGCACGCGCACGTTGATCAGCCCGTTCGATATTCGCCGCTTCACCGATCCGACGGCCATCGAAATACCGCTCATGTCCAGCCTGATGAGCACTGGAAAGCTGGTATGAGCCAAACCACTCACCCACCTCATCGCAACGGAGGCGCCATGCCTGCAACCTCAGACGCTCACTACCAGTATCGCCCGGTGACTGCGGCGGATATCCCGGCAGCCCATGCCCTTTCAGTAAGCCTCAAGTGGCCACACCGCGAACAGGACTGGGCGATGGTGCAACGGACTTCCGAGGGTTTTGTCGCCGAGCACGATGGCCAGCTGGTTGGCGTGGCGTTTACCTGCCATCAGGGCGACTGGTCCTCGATCGGGCTGGTGATCGTCCGCGATGATCATCAGGGCAAAGGCATCGGTCGCCACTTGATGAAGCTGTGTCTCGACGCAACAGCACCGCGCACGCCGATCCTCAACGCTACGGAACTGGGCGCGCCGCTTTACCAGAGCCTGGGTTTCGTTGACTTCGCACGCATCCAGCAGCATCAGGGCGTTGCCAACCTGTCAGGGCTGGCGCCAGCGAAAGACGACCTGCCGATTCGTACGCTGGGCACGACCGACCACGCAGAACTGATCCGCCAGGCCAACGCGGGCAGCGGCCTGGATCGCACTGCCGTGCTGACTGATCTGTTGCACGATGCAGAACAGGCGGTCGGTATTGAATACGCAGGCCAGTTGCAAGGCATCGCCCTGCTGCGCCGTTTCGGACGCGGTCATATCATCGGTCCGGTGGTTGCCGGTGATGTAAATCAGGCACAACGTTTGATTGAACACCTGCTGCAACAGATACCCGGCCTGTTCGTGCGCTTCGACATTCTGGCTGACTGCGGGCTGGCGGCGTGGCTCGAAAGCCTGGGGCTGCCGTGTGTCGACAGGGCACCGCGCATGGTGCTCGGGACGCCGCCCGCCTCCAACCCGGATGTGCAGCAATTCACGCTGGTGACTCAGGCGATCGGCTGATCACAGCGCGGATAAACGGCCGAAACAGGTCCGCCATGTTAGCGGGTTGCATACAGCAGATTATTCTTTGCAGCCCGGCAGATCGGCGCTTTTTATCCAGACTGCTTTGTTAGCTTATGGGTATCGAACGGCCTGACAGCAAAGGGCCTGGCCTTGACCATTATTGCTCCAAGGAGCCCGCTGGATGACCTCACTGCCCTTGAACAGCCATCACGTTGATCCGGACACCGCGCTGAAACTGTATATCGATGGTCATTGGTCCGCCCCGCTCGACCCGGTCAGTATCGCGGTGATCAACCCTGCGACCGAAGAAGTGGTGGCGCATGTCGCCAGTGGCTCGGCCGCCGATGTCGACCGTGCGGTTGCGGCAGCGCGGGCAGCCTTTGCCGACTGGTCCAGCACCTCGCCACACGCCCGGGCCCAGGTCATCGGCCGGATCCATGAGCTCATTATCGAGCGCAAGGAGCAGCTGGCGCAGGCGATCTCGCTGGAGATGGGCGCATCCATCAGTTCGGCGCGGGCCATGCAGGTGCCGCTGGCCGCAGAACACGTGCGTGTCGCACGTGACCTGCTGGCGACCTACCGCTTCCACACCGTCGAAGGCGGCACGGCGATCGACCGCGAGCCCATCGGTGTGTGCGGGCTGATCACGCCGTGGAACTGGCCGCTGTATCAAATCACCGCCAAAGTCGCCCCGGCCATCGCGGCCGGCTGCACGGTGGTGCTCAAACCCAGCGAACTGTCGCCCCTGAGCGCCCTGCTGTTCGCGCAACTGGTGCATGACGCCGGTCTGCCGCAGGGGGTGTTCAATCTGGTCAATGGCAGCGGCCCCGAGGTTGGTGGCGCGATGGCGGCCCACCCTGATATCGACATGATCTCTATCACCGGTTCCAACCGGGCAGGCGCATTGGTGGCGCAAGCCGCCGCGCCGACGGTTAAACGAGTGACTCAGGAACTGGGCGGCAAATCACCGAATATCCTGCTGCCCGACGCCGACTTCGCCAAAGCCGTGCCGCCCGGCGTGATGGCCGCGTTCCGCAATGTGGGTCAGTCGTGCAGCGCACCGACGCGAATGATCGTGCCCAGGAACCGACTGGCAGAAGTCGAAGCGCTGGCTGCCGAAACGGCCGCGGCAATCGTTGTGGGTGACCCGCAGTTGGAGCAGACGGTATTGGGCCCTATCGCCAATGAGGCACAGTTTCATCGTGTCCAGGCGATGATCGATGCCGGGCTGAGCGAAGGCGCGAAGCTTATCTGCGGCGGGCCGGGACGGGTGCAGGGCCATGAGCGAGGCTTTTATGCCCGGCCAACGGTGTTTTCCGATGTGGACTCGTCGATGCGTATCGCCCGGGAAGAGATTTTCGGCCCGGTGCTGTGCCTGATTGCCTACGATACGGTCGAGGAGGCTATCGCAATTGCCAACGATACGGTCTATGGCCTGGGTGCGCATGTCCAGGGGCAAAACCTCGAGCAGGCACGCGCGGTGGCTTCGCGCATTCGTGCCGGGCAGGTGCACCTGAACTACCCCGCCTGGAACCCGATGGCCCCGTTTGGCGGCTACAAGCGCTCGGGCAACGGTCGCGAGTACGGCGTGCAGGGGTTTGAAGAGTATCTGGAGACCAAGGCTATTGTGGGGTTTGGCTGAGTGGGGTTTGTGCTGCGCGCTAATTTGGAATGTAGTTGACTATCGTTCCCACGCTCCGCGTGGTAATGCCTTTCGTGACGCTCCGCGTCACACAGCGGTTCTGCGATATCAGGTGGATTGAGGTTCAACTCAGGTCACCTTTTCGCCC
>NZ_AWQP01000058.1:0-11037 GCF_000972175.1 Pseudomonas syringae pv. coryli str. NCPPB 4273
AACCCGACGAAGTCGGGCCGGAAACGGAGCCAGGGGCTTTGGTCACTTTGGCCCCTTCAAAGTGACTCGCCGAGGGGCGAAAAGGTGACTTGAGCCGAACGCCAATCCACCTGACATCCCAAAACCACTGTGTGACGCAGAGCGTCACGAACGGCATTCCCACGCGGAGCGTGAGGAACGATAATCTCACTACCGCCATCGTGCGACGCTCTGCGTCAGCTCCTAGATCCCGCTGAACCAGTTGTACCCCTGATCCTCCCAATACCCCCCAGGATTCTCGTTACTGACGAAAATCTCCACGATGTGCTTGGGATTCTTGAAGCCAAGCTTGGTCGGCACCCGCACCCGCAACGGGTAACCGTAATCAGGTGGCAGCGCCACTTCACCAAAGTCCAGCGCAAGCAACGTCTGCGGATGCAGCGCAGTGGGCATATCCAGACTTGAGTAATAGCGGTCAGCGCACTTGAAACCGACAAAACGCGCCGTCGTGTCAGCGCCGATGTACTCCAGGAACGTCTTCAGCGGCACGCCGCCCCACTGCCCTATCGCACTCCAGCCCTCGATGCAGATCAACCGCGTGATGTCCGTGCGTTGCGGCAGTTTGCGCAGCGCCTCCAGCGTCCACGGCTGCTTGTCCCGCACCAGCCCCGACACCGCCAGCTGGTAATCGGAAAGATCCAGCTCCGGCACATTGTATTCAGGGTAGAACGCATTGAACGGGAACGGATTGGTCAACTGCGCCTTGCTGTAGGTCGGCGCCAGCTTCTGGCCGTTGAACAGCCAGGCCTGAACCCGGTCATTCCAGCGCGACATGGCCCACAGCACCTTATCGACCTGATCGCCATCCTGCAGGTTACAGCCCGTGAGCATCGACATTGCGCCCACGGTCAGCCCCGCGCGCAGAAACGAGCGGCGCTGGATATCGACCAACTGACGCTGCTGCGCAGGCTCGAGAATGATGCGCTGAGTCGTACGCTTACGAGGTTCGTTCATGATTGCGCAGTTCCGTCTTCGTTCGGCTGGCGGCCGCCGGTTATCATCGGCAGCAAGGTACTGGGCACCAGCACGACCAGCAGCAGATGGACGATGACAAACGCGCCGATGGAGGTCATCGCACCGAAATGAACCCAACGGGCGAAATCGAATCCGCCCAGCAGACTGACCAACCCCTGAAATTGCACCGGTTTCCAGATGGCCAGGCCGGACAGCACCACCAGCACACCCATGGCCAGCACTAGCCAGTACATCAACCGTTGCACGGCGTTGTAACGGCCTTTGACGTGGACCAGTCGAAAACGCAACGCGTCACTCATGTCACGCGTCACTTCGGACGGTCGAACCGGCAGCAGGTCGCGTTTGAAGTGGCGGCTGAACACGCCATACAGCACATAAATCAGACCGTTGATGACCAACAGCCACATCACCGCGAAGTGCCAGGCAATGGAACCGCCCAGCCAGCCGCCGAGTGTCAGAAATTTGGGAAAGGTGAACGGCATCAGTGGCGAGGCGTTGTAGATCGCCCAACCGCTCATGAACATACAGACCATGCCCACGGCATTGACCCAGTGGGTCAGGCGCACCGGCCACGGATGAATGGGGCGGGTTTTCATGTCGAGATCCCTCTGATCAGGCATGGAAAAGGCCATCAGAGGCAGCCTTGCGCCCCTGACAGCCCTGGCGGTGATTACATCGGCGGTGTGAAACCGCCCTTGCCGACGGCCACACCACGAGCGGACTTGCCGTCGTCAGCCGGGAACACCACAACCTTGGCGCCCTTGCTCAACTGGTCGACCTTGCCTGGCTCGACGTAGGCGATAGGCACATCCTGCGGCACAATCAATTTCTTCTCGCCGCCCTTGTAATTGACGGTCAGCGTGCGGCCATCGGCGCCAGCCAACGTGCCAACGGTGCCATTGGTCATGGTGCCGGTGCTGCCATCAGCGTTTTCCCAGCCATAGTGACCTTCGCCGCTGCCTTTGAGGCTCGCCTCAAAAACGGTCACTTCCAGCGCTTTCAGGGTGCCGTCCGCCTGCGGGATGGCAGCCGAACCGACAAAGCTGTCGTCTTTGATTTGCTTGAAGTCAGCTTCGGACACAAGACGAATACCGGTCTTGTCAGTCAGCTTGATACTTTCGTGCTGACCCGAGCGAGTGGTGAAATCGAGGGTGTCGGCGCTGACGCTGTCGACGGTCCCACGCATCGGTTTGACCACCTTCATGTCGGCAGCCTGGGTCATGACAGCGGCACTGAGCAACAGCAGGCCGAACGTAGTAGAGAGTGCAGTCTTCATCGGTACTTCCTTGGCAGGTGAGATCTGAAACCCATCTTTGCACCGCTACCGGCACCGCAGAATGACCGGGCAATGACATTTTTGTCATTCGTCGGACACCTTGTCGGCAACTCGTTAGACTCCGGCATCGGCGCACCATGGGTGCAGGCAAAAGCGTAGCGGACAAAACGATGCATATCCTGCTGATTGAAGATGACACCAAAACCGGCGAGTACCTGAAGAAGGGTCTGGGTGAGTCCGGCTACAAGGTGGACTGGACCCAGCACGGGGCCGACGGCCTGCACCTGGCGCTGGAAAACCGCTATGACCTGATTGTGCTGGACGTGATGCTGCCGGGCATCGACGGCTGGCAAATCATCGAAGTACTGCGCGCCCGGCAGGACGTGCCAGTGCTGTTTCTGACCGCGCGCGACCAGTTGCAGGACCGGATTCGCGGCCTGGAGCTGGGCGCCGACGATTATCTGGTCAAGCCGTTTTCCTTCACCGAACTGCTGCTGCGCATCCGCACCATCCTGCGCCGGGGCGTGGTACGCGAGGCGGACCACTTTCATCTGGCCGACCTTGAGCTGGACCTGCTGCGCCGCCGGGTGACGCGCCAGCAACAGGTCATTGTGCTGACCAACAAGGAGTTCGCTTTGCTGCACCTGTTATTGCGCCGCGAAGGCGACGTACTGTCCAGGGCACAGATTGCCTCGGAAGTCTGGGACATGAATTTCGACAGCGACACCAATGTCGTGGACGTCGCCATCAAGCGCCTGCGCAGCAAGGTCGACCTGCCCTACCCGGTCAAGCTCATCCACACCGTGCGTGGCATCGGTTATGTGTGCGAGGTGCGCCCATGCGACGCCAGCCTTCCCTGACCCTGCGTTCGACCCTGGCCTTTGCCCTGGTGGCGATGCTCACCGTCAGCGGCGCAGGCCTGTACCTGTATCAGTCCATCGAAGAAACGGTCATGCAACGCAGCGACCATGCCGTGCTCGCGCGGCTGGACCACTTTCGCAAGCTGCTGCGCTATGACCTGACCATGGACAACCTCAAGGGCAGCCCGCAGCTGTTCGAGAACATGCTCGACAGCGAAGAAGACATCTTCATCATCGGCGAACCGGGCAAGTCACCGGTGATATCGGTCAACCCGCAGCACGCGCCTCTGCCGGAGCTGCCGACCGTGGCGCAAGATCAGCCGCTGCGGGTCGACGACCTGCGCAGCGGCATGAGCCTGCAAGGCGTGCCGTTACGCGCTGCTGCCGTGCAGGTGATGTCCAACGGTGTCGAAGTACGTTTGCAGGCCGCGCACCTGATGGTCAAGGAAATGGCCATGCTCGCCAGCTTCCGTCAGCGCATCTATATAGCCGTGGCCCTGGCGTTTCTGATCACCGCAGCCCTGGGTTATGTGCTGCTGCGTCGCGGCTTGCGTCCACTGCGCAGAATGGCCGCCCATGCCGCCGCAATCACCCCGGCCAGCCTGCACAAACGCCTCGACAGCAGCGATACGCCCGTCGAGCTGCAACAACTGAGCGACGCCTTCAACGCCATGCTTGACCGTCTGGACGATGGCTACCGGCGCCTGATGCAGTTTTCTGCCGATCTGGCCCACGAAATCCGCACACCGGTCGGCTCACTGATGGGCCATTGTCAGGTCGCCTTGCGCCAGAACCGCAGCGCCGATGAATATCAGGCGCTGCTGGCCTCCAATCTGGAAGAGCTGGAGCGCATCTCGCGGCTGGTGGAAAGCATTCTGTTTCTGGCACGGGCGGACGAAGCCCAGGCCGCGCTGGAACGTCAATCGCTGGATCTGCATGATGAACTGCAACGGGTCGCCGGCTATTTCGAGGGGCTGGCCGAAGAACGCAACCTGACCCTGAGCACCCACGGACAGGGCACGCTGCTGGCCGATCCGATTTTGCTGCGGCGTGCATTGAGCAATCTGGTCGCCAATGCGATTCGCTACGCTGATGAAAACAGCGAGATTCTGATGCGGGTGACGGCTGTGGACAGGCACTGGAAGATCGATGTGGAGAACCAGGGACCGGTGCTGCCGGAGGCCACCCTTGCACGCTTGTTCGATCGTTTCTATCGCGGTGACGCCTCACGCCATGAGCGTTCGGATTCCAACGGCCTGGGGCTGGCGATCGTCACGGCAATCATGCAACTGCACGGCGGTCGGGTCGAAGTCGCTCAACCCGCCGTCGGCAGAATCTGCTTCAGCCTGATATTTCCAGCGGCCTGAAGCCTGCAGTGCGCAAGGATCAATTCTTTTTCTCGTGGGCAATGGCCAGCTTGTAGAAGGTGGCCGAGCCGCCTTCCGTGGTGTAGCCGGTATTGTCCTGGGTATAGACCCCTGCCTTGAAGTAGAACAGTTTGCTGGCCCAGGCTGAATCCAGCTTGGCGTACCAGACTGCGTCAAAGGCATTCACCGTCAGATCGCCAGACGGCGACAGGTTGATGGTGTAGTTGAACTGCTTGTTGAGCGGCACACCTTGCGCGATGTTGATGACCTCGATTTCCGAGTCCGGCGTACGACGAAACTTGGCGACGATGTTGCCGGTCTGCAGCTTCTCCTTGTACTGATACTCCACCTTCAGCAGCGGTTCGGTGCTCTGGTAGCAGTGGATCTGACCGATCACGATCTTGCCGCTGGAAGGCACCTGATCGACTTCCAGGGTCGCGCGCAGAAAGTTGTCGGCACTGGAGTAGGCCCAATTGAAGACTCTTCCGTCTGAAGTCGTCTCGCGCAATTCGGAACGCGGGTACTTGGCGTTTTCGGTGGTTGAACCCGTCACCGGCGCCCAGAAAAACAGCGTATCCCCGGATTGAAAATAGCCATCCCGATAGCCCTTTACCAACTTGGGGGTTTCGATAATGGTCGCGGGGCTTCCGACAGGTACGGAGAGATTCCAGGTAGCAAGGTCGATCATCGCGTAGCTCGCAAGGTGCGCATCGCGCACCAACTGAATGGCTCTGAAACGGGTGTGCTGGCCCGTTTGGTCATCCAGACTATCGGCTGAATCGTTTATTTTTTAAACAGCCTCGACAACGCTTTGGCGTCAACAAACCGTCTAAAAATAGCCAATGCCATCACTGCGATATCAATTGTTGCGATGCAGCCATGTGCCACTGTCGAGCTACAAGCGTTGATTAACGTGAAGAAGTGTTTTGTGAAGCGCGTCATTTTTTTGAATGTGTCGAGGCCGATACAGCGCAAAAAAACGCAAATTACCGACAGACGGTAGCAATTATCTTCTTCAGAAATGAACTTCCGCTACTTGAAGCTGACCAAGGCGACCCTTTTAGAGCGTCCCGTCTTCTCGAAACGCGCTTTTAACGGGTTAGAAAGAAAGCGCCTCCGCCGGGCAGCTTCGGGTTGACTGTAAGCAGTTGTTACGAGATATTAGTTAGCAAGCTATTTATCTCCCTACTAACAATATCGCTCCTAACTAAATTCCTGGTGTTTTCATGTCTGTCGAATCCCTGCATCGGACAATCAGCAGTGGCCTGGTGGCCGCGTCTCGCCAATGGCGACGCATTTGCCAGAACACGCTGGTGACCTATGGCATTTCCGAAGCCTGCGCAGGACCGTTGCTGGCCATTGCACGCTTGGGCGATGGCGCACATCAGGTGAAAGTGGCCCAGGCGGCAGGTATGGAAAGTCCGACGCTGGTGCGTCTGCTCGACCAATTGTGCAAGGCCGATATCGTTTGTCGCACCGAAGATCCGAATGACCGCCGCGCCAAGGCCTTGAGCCTGACGCGCAAAGGTCGCGCACTGGCGTGTGCCATCGAAGCCGAGCTGACCCGCTTGCGTGCCGAAGTGCTGCACGGGCTGCAACCTGCCGACCTGGAGGCCACCTTGCGGGTGTTACAGGCGTTTGCCGATGCGGCGCAGCGCGAACACGGGGGCCAGGCTTGAACGGATTTTTCTCCAGCGTTCCACCTGCACGCGACTGGTTCTACGGTGTACGCACCTTCGGCGCGTCGATGCTGGCGCTGTACATCGCATTGTTGATGGAAATGCCCCGCCCCTACTGGGCAATGGCCACGGTGTACATCGTCTCCAGCCCCTTCGTCGGCCCGACCAGTTCCAAGGCGCTGTACAGAGCGGCCGGAACCCTGGCCGGTGCTGCGGCCTCGGTCGTGCTGGTGCCCATGTTCGTGCAGACACCCTTGTTGCTGGCCATCGTGGTCGGGCTGTGGACCGGCACCCTGTTGTTTCTGTCCCTGCACTTGCGCACCGCCAACAGCTACGCATTGATGCTGGCCGGCTACACCATGCCGCTGATTTCGCTGCCAGTGGTCGACAACCCGCAAGCTGTATTCGACATCGCGGTGTCGCGTACCGAAGAGATTTTTCTCGGCATCATCTGCGCCGCTGTCGTGGGTGCGATGTTCTGGCCCAGACGCCTGGCACCGGTGTTTCAGGCCACCACGGAAAAGTGGTTCAGCGACGCCGCGACCTACAGCCAGCGCTTTATCAGCCGCACATGTCAGCCCGAAGAAATCGGTACGCTGCGCAACTCGATGGTCGGCAGCTTCAACTCACTGGAAATGATGATCGGCCAGTTGAGCCACGAAGGCGCCCGCAAGCAAACCGTGCGCAACGCCAATGAACTGCGCGGCCGGATGATCCACCTCTTGCCGGTCATCGATGCGCTGGATGACGCGCTGTGGGCGCTGGAGCGACGCACGCCCGAGCTGCTGGCCAGCATCAAGCCCTTGTTGCAAAAGGCTTGCGACTGGCTCGAAAGCACTGCCGATGGGCCGCAGGTGGAGCAATGGCAGCAGCTGCACCGCGATCTGCAGAGCCTGCAACCGGACTCCGCGCAACTGGACGACCGCGACCAACTGCTGCTTTCCAATACGCTGTTCAGGCTGGGTGAATGGATCGACCTGTGGCTGGATTGCCGAACCCTGCAATACGCGATCAAGACCGACGACCAGTCACAGTGGCGCGCGGTCTACCGCCACTGGCGCCTGGGCCGTCTGACGCCGTTTCTCGACCGCGGTCTGATGCTCTATTCAGTGACTTCGACGGTGCTGGCGATCATCGCCGCGTCGGTGTTGTGGATTTTGCTCGGCTGGAAAGACGGCGCCAGTGCTGTGGCACTGGCGGCGGTGTCGTGCAGCTTCTTCGCCGCCATGGACGACCCTGCTCCGCAAATCTACCGGTTCTTTTTCTGGACCCTGCTCTCGGTGGTGTTCGCCAGCCTGTACCTGTTTGTGGTGCTGCCCAACCTGCATGACTTCCCGATGCTGGTGCTGGCCTTTGCCGTGCCGTTCATATGCGTCGGGACCCTGACCGTGCAGCCGCGCTTCTTTCTCGGCACGCTGCTGACCATCGTCAACACCTCGTCGTTCATCAGTATCCAGAGCGCTTATGACGCGGACTTCATGAACTTCCTCAACGCCAACCTGGCGGGTCCTGCCGGGCTGTTGTTCGCCTTCATCTGGACCCTGGTGTTCCGCCCGTTCGGCGTCGAACTGGCGGTCAAGCGTCTGACCCGTTTCAGCTGGCGTGACATCGCCAGCCTCAGTGAAAACGCTTCGCTGGCCGAGCATCGGCGCATGGGCGTGCAAATGCTCGACCGCCTGATGCAGCAACTGCCGCGCCTGACGCTCACCGCCCAGGACACCGGGATTGCCCTGCGTGAACTGCGCGTCGCGCTGAACATGCTCGACCTGCTGGCCTACACCCGCCGCGCCACGCCTGCTGCTCAGGTATTGCTGCGTCAGGTGATCGACGAAGTCAGCGGCTATTTCAAACAGTGCCGCAAGGCCGGTGAACGGCTACCCGCGCCCAGAGGCCTGCTGATGGCCATGGACCGCGCACGCCGTTCACTGACCGATCAGGAGATGGGCGACAGCCCGGCCCGACTGCACCTGCTGCATGCCCTCAGCGGCCTGCGCCTGGCCCTGCTGCCGGGGGTCGAAATCGTCACCGTGGGCGGCGAACTGACCGAGCAACTGCCGCACAACATCGATGGAGCGCCCCTGTGATCGGTGATCTGGACATCAGCGGGATCTTCATCCCCACGTTCCTGGCGATGATGGGCATCGCCTATCTGCTGTTTCTGGTCGTGCACGCGGTGCTGTCGCGTGCCCACTTCTACCGTCTGGTCTGGCACCGGGCTTTGTTCAACGTAGGTCTATACGCTTTGTTGCTCGGCGCCGTGGATACTCTAAGTCGATACCTGATGACATGAAAAAACCGATACTGACACTGGGCCGCGTGGTCCTGACCCTGCTGGTTGTCACCCTGGCCGCCGTGGTGGTATGGCGCATGGTGATGTATTACATGTATGCACCGTGGACGCGCGACGGGCATATCCGCGCCGACATCGTGCAGATCGCACCGGACGTGTCCGGGCTGATCCAGAAGGTCGACGTCACTGACAACCAGCCTGTGCACAAGGGCCAGGTCCTGTTCACCATCGACCAGGACCGCTTCCGCCTGGCACTGCGCCAGGCGCAGGCGACGGTCGCCGAACGTCAGGAAACCTGGGAGCAGGCACGCCGTGAGAACAAACGTAACCGTGGCCTGGGCAATCTGGTCGCCCGCGAGCAACTGGAAGAAAGCCAGTCGCGCGAGGCTCGGGCCCTTTCCGCACTCGGCGAATCAAAGGTTGCAGTGGACGCCGCGCAGTTGAACCTGGATCGCTCGGTGATACGCAGCCCGGTGGACGGCTACCTCAACGACCGCGCCCCCCGCGAACATGAGTTCGTCACTGCCGGGCGTCCAGTGCTTTCGGTGGTCGATTCGACGTCGTTCCACATCGACGGCTATTTCGAGGAAACCAAGCTCGACGGCATCCATGTCGGCCAGGGCGTCGACATCCGTGTCATCGGCGACAACGCGCGGCTGACTGGCCATGTGGTGAGCATCGTTGCCGGTATCGAAGACCGCGATCGCAGCAGCGGCTCGAACCTGCTGCCCAACGTCAACCCGGCCTTCAGCTGGGTGCGTCTGGCGCAGCGGATTCCAGTGCGGATTGCCTTCGATGACGTGCCTGCCGATTTCCGCATGATTGCCGGGCGTACCGCGACGGTGTCGATTATCGACGACACGCAGGAGCGCAGCCGATGAAACGTGCTTTACGCGTGGCCGCGCTCGGCTTTACCGCCGTGCTGTCGGCCTGCCAGATGGTCGGTCCGGATTACCAGTTGCCCAAAGACGGCGCGATCAATCGCCCTGACTTGCAGGGTGAACTGGCGGGTCGCTCGGTCAACACGGTTTCGGCCCCGGTGCCTGCGCACTGGTGGCGCCTTTACCAGGATGCGCGTCTGGATGAGCTGGTGCGCCAGGCCATCGCTTCTAATACCGACCTGCGCATCGCTGCCGCCAACCTGCAGCGTGCCCGCTATCAGACCTCGGAAGCCGAGGCGGCCGGCGGCTTTACCAACGGCGCGAAGATCGGCGCGCAGCGCGTGCAGGAGTCGGGCGAGGCGTTTCTGCTGACCGACAAGGTGCCGGTGGCCAATGTCGGCGACGTGGGTCTGACCACTTCGTACCAGTTCGATCTGTTCGGCACCTTGCAGCGTGGCATCGAAGCGGCGCAGGCCAATGTCGATGCCAATCAGGCGGCGGTCGATACGGCACGCATCACGGTGGTCGCCGATGTGGTGCGCGCCTACACGCAGATTTGTGCGGCCAATGAAGAGCTCGACATCGCCCGCGAATCGCTGGACCTGCAAAAACAGAGTGTGTCCCTCAACCAGCGCCTGCGCGATGCCGGGCGTGGCGATGAAACCCAGGTCACTCGTTCGCAGACGCAGTTCAAGTCATTGCGCGCCGAAATGCCCCGTTACGAGGCGCGCCGTCAGGCTGCGATGTTCCGCCTGTCGATGCTGCTGGCCAAACCTGTCGAGCAACTGCCCGCCGGGGTAAGCACCTGCAACCAGTTGCCGCAGATTGCGCAGGTCATGCCGGTGGGCGACGGCGCAGCGCTGCTCAAACGCCGCCCGGATGTGCGTCAGGCTGAACGCCATCTGGCGATGTCGACTGCCGAGATCGGTGTTGCCACCGGTGAGTTGTATCCGGACATCAGCATCGGCGCGAGCATTGGCACCACCGGCCTGATCGAGAACCTTGGCAAGCCGGCGGCCAATCGCTGGGGCTTCGGGCCGCTGCTGAACTGGACCATTCCGTCCAACGGCTCACGCGCCCGCATCCATCAGGCCGAAGCCTCGGCGCAAGCTGCGCTGGCGCGCTTTGACGGTGTGGTGCTCAATGCCATCCGGGAAACCCAGACCGGTCTGGCGCAATACACCGCCCTGCTCGACCGCCGCGACGCGCTCAGAGAAGCCGAGCAATCCGCCAAGGAAGCGGCTGACCAGACGCACCGCTTCTATCAGGCCGGGCGCGCCTCGTTCCTCGCCGACCTGCAAGCCACGCGCACTTACACCGACGTACGCGCGCAGATGGCAGAGGCCAACACGCAGGTGGCGATGGGGCAGATCAATCTGTTTCTGGCTCTCGGCGGCGGCTGGGAGAAGGATGACGTGGCGCAGCAGTAGGATGGGCGTTCGCCCCGCCATCAGGCGTGGTTCGGATGGATTACGTCGCAATTTGCGTCGTCAGTGCCACCGAGATCGAAAAGCACTTTAGATGAGTCGGGCTAGAGGCACGGCCCGGAGCCTGATGACTGTCGTTCCTCACGCTCCGCGTGGGAATGCAGTTCATGACGCTCTGCGTCACAAAGCGGTTTTTCTTTTTCAGGTAGATTGGGGTTCGATTCAGGTCACCTTTTCGCCCCT
>NZ_AWQP01000059.1:0-61479 GCF_000972175.1 Pseudomonas syringae pv. coryli str. NCPPB 4273
GCGCACTGGCACGATGGCGACTTCAGGTTTTCGGAAGGGGCACAGACTGGTGGCCGTGGCGGGTATCTTGGCGAACGTTGCAGCACGTCGTTGTGTATGGGTGCCGGATTTGTCGGTCATGCATGGAATCTCTGCGCAGAAACGGGCGATATCGCCCGCTGTGTACAGAGGTGCATTCCAAGATATGTGCCGACTGTCTATTTATCTATTGAAAACAAATAGATAGAGATTTAAAGCAAAGACATCAAGCAAAAAAAGCATGAAATAGTGCGCAAACGTCTGCGCACATGCGCTGACTCATACCTGTGTGCTGCAGCGCTTTAAATACGAGCCTTGGTCAGTTTTATGCGGGTATCGGGTGCGCAAAAATCTGCGCATCCCGCTTCACGCCAGCTGCGCAGGATCACACTGTCTTCGGCCAGTGCATTCAGGCGGGCCCTGCCACATTGACTGCTGACGAACGACTGACCCGCAATGCCACCAGACTGCCGACGATGGTCAGCGCGGCCAGTGAATACAGCGCCAGGGTAGTCGAGCCGGTCTGATCCTTGATCCAGCCCACCAGGTAAGGGCTGAGAAAGCCTGCCATCTGCCCAATCGAGTTGATCAGCGCCAGCCCGCCTGCGGCAACGCTGGCGCTCAGCAGGGCGGTCGGCAATGGCCAGAACATCGGCAGGCTGGTCAGCGCACCCATGGTCGCGATAGTCAGCCCGATGATGGCTACGATGGGCAGCGTCGCGAAGTTGGCGGCAATGATCAGGCCGGTCGCGCCCATCAGCATCGGGACCACCAGATGCCAGCGCCGCTCATTACGCAGGTCGGCAGAGCGGCCGACCAGCAGCATGAACACGCCCGCCATCAGGTACGGCACGGCGCTAATCCAGCCGATCACCAGTGCATCGCTGAAACCGAGGTTCTTGATGATCGACGGCAGCCAGAAATTGATCGCGTAGACGCCGCTTTGAATGCAGAAGTAGATAAAGCCCAGAATCCATATGAACGGCATGCTCAGCACTGAAGCCACCGAGCTTTTGCCGTGCACCGGACGGCTCAGTTCATCGTTGGTGATATCGGTCTTGACCCGCTGACGCTGCTCGGGCGTCAGCCAGCGGGCATCCTCGACCTTGTCGCACAGCAGAACGAAGGCCAGCACACCCAGCGCCACCGTCGGCACGCCCTGAATCAGGAACATCCATTGCCATCCGGCCATGCCGCCCTGGCCCGCAGCGAAATGATTGAGAATCCATCCGGAAAACGGACCGCCCAGCAGGCCGGAGACCGGAATCGCCGACATGAACAGTGCCATGATCCGCCCGCGCCGCTGATTCGGATACCAGCGCGAGAGGTACAGCACGATGCCGGGGAAGAAGCCGGCCTCTGCCATACCGGTCAGAAAGCGCAGCACGTAGAACTCGACCGGCGTGGTGACGAACAGCAGGCAGGTCGAGAAGATTCCCCAGGTAATCATCATCAGACCGATCCAGCGACGCGGCCCGAAGCGGTTCAGCGCCAGATTGCTGGGCAGGCCACACAGCACGTAGCCAACGAAGAAGATACCGGCACCGAGGCCATAAACCGTCTCGCTGAAATTCAGGGCATCGAGCATCTGCAGCTTGGCGAAGCCGACGTTCACGCGGTCGAGGTAATTGAACAGGTAACAAATGAAGATAAACGGGATAAGGCGCAGGGTGATGCGACGGTAGACAAGATTGCCTTCAGCGTCGCCCACCTCGTGGGTCGAAACGGGTGTCATGGCGGGTGTTCCTCTGTGCTTGTTGTTTTTATATAGCCGGATAGCTATTGGATGCACGCTTGATCATAGGTGGCCGTTGACGAAAACGCTTTGGGGCTTTGCACGGCGGCAGGGGGCATGCGTTGTGTGATTGCACAACGCAGGTACGCGGGGGAGGTTATGCCTTGTCGCCAACGTCAGTACGCAACGAACATTACAGCGCCGGGGCCTACGCTTTACTCGACAGCCTCATACGGCAAGCCCACGTAGTTCTCGGCAATGGTCCTGCGCCCGGCTTCCGAGCCGACGTAGTAGTCCAGTTCGGTCTGCTGAATGCGCTGGCTGAAGGCGTCGGTGTCGGGGAAGTTATGCAGCACCGACGTCATCCACCAGGAGAAACGCTCGGCTTTCCACACCCGGCGCAGGCAGATCTGTGAATACTTTTCCAGCAGGTCAGTGCGGCCTTCCTGATACACCTTGAGCAGGATGCGATACAGCGTGCTGACATCGCTCGCGGCCAGGTTCAGCCCCTTGGCACCGGTTGGCGGGACGATGTGCGCGGCATCGCCGAGCAGGAACAGGCGACCATACTGCATGGGTTCAACCACAAAGCTGCGCAGCGGCGCGATGCTTTTCTCGATGGACGGCCCGGTGACCAGACGCTCTGCCAGATGCTCGGGCAGGCGGGATTTGAGTTCCTCCCAGAAGCGCTCGTCCGACCAGTCTTCGACCTTCTCGTCGGCACTGACCTGCACGTAATAGCGGGTGCGAATGGCCGAGCGCATGCTGCACAAGGCAAAGCCGCGCGGGTGATTGGCGTAGACCAGCTCTTCGTTGACCGGTGGCGTATCGGCCAGTACGCCGAGCCAGCCGAACGGATAGACGCGTTCGAATACCTTGAGGGCGTCAGCGGGAATCGATTGCCGTGACACCCCGTGAAAGCCGTCACAGCCAGCAATGTAATCGCAGTCCAGGCGCACGGTCTCGCCGTCTTTCACAAACGTCAGGTACGGACTATCGCTCTTGAGGTCGTGCGCCTTGACGTCCGCGGCGTCATAGATCGTCATTGCACCGGTCGCGGCGCGCGCGGCCATCAGGTCGCGAGTGACCTCGGTCTGGCCGTAGACCATCACCGTCCTGCCATCGGCAAGACTCTTCAGGTCGATGCGCTCGCAACGACCGGCGAACGCCAGCTCGAAACCGTCATGGATCAGGCCCTCTGCATCCATGCGTTCACTGACGCCCGCTTCACGCAACAGGTCGGTCATGCCTTGTTCCAGAACGCCGGCGCGGATGCGCGAAAGGATGTAGTCGGGGTCCTTGCGCTCGACGATGACGTTGTCGATGCCGGCACGCTGCAGCAGTTGGCCCAGCAGCAGCCCGGAAGGGCCTGAACCGATAATGGCAACCTTGGTCTTCATGGCGATAGTCCTGTCTTTTGATCCCTGCCAGGTTTAGTCAGCGGGAAGTGTTTGTTTTTGTCTCCTGCATTTTTAATGGATGCCGTCGAGATAAGAAGGCAATATCCGCTGCATTATCTGGACTTTTCGAGGGTCCGGACGGGAGAAGACGATATGCCCAGACCTGCCACGGCAGCGGTACCGGTGTTCAAGCTCTACGGAGAAACCACGGCCTGGCCGACCCCGGATCTGATTCATTGCGAGTCGATCCCCGAGCGCAGCAGGATTCACGAATGGGAGATCAAGCCGCATCGGCATGGCGATCTGGTCCAGCTGCTTTACGTGCAGTCGGGCAAGGCCATGCTCAAGGTCGAGGACCGGGTCAGCGAGGTCGAGATGCCTTCGTTGCAGGTCGTGCCCGCGCTGAGCGTGCACACCTTCAGGTTCTCCAGAGATATTCAGGGCCATATTCTCAGCCTGGCCAGACCCTTGGTGGAGCAACTCGAGGCTGCGCTCGACGTCTCAGCCCTCAGCACGGCACGGTGTTATGCGCTCGGGGCAGACAGCGATTATGTAGACACGCTGTTCGATGCCATTGCCAATGAATACCGGCAGCCCAGAGCGGGCCGCGATCTGATGCTGCACTCGCTGGTCAATGTGCTGGCGGTGTGGCTCAGTCGGCGCAGCAGTGAGCATGCCGGCGAAGAGACTCATGCGATGGATCGCGGCCGCGAGCATTTGCAGGTGTTCATGCATCAACTGGAAGCGAGTTTTCGCGAGCACTGGTCGATTGACCAGCATGCTCAGGCGATGGGTATCAGCGCCGCGCACTTGAATGCACTGTGTCGGCGGCTGTGCAACCAGTCGGCCTTGCAGGTCATCAGTGAGCGCTTGTTGCTGGAGGCCAAGCGCAACCTTATCTACACCACCCTGACCATCAATCAGGTCTCAGACAGCCTGGGGTTTTCCGAGCCGGCGTATTTTTCGCGCTTCTTCAAGCGCGCTACCGGGCAGTCGCCCAAGGCCTTTCGCCAGCAGAAATAGAAACGGGGTGCTCAAGAGCACCCCGTCGTCTTTTCGCGTGTCGTTATGCGGTCAGGTCACGACCTGGTAGCACGGCACGTACGCCGCGCCGCCTGGCAGTTTCATGCGGTGCTGATCGACGAACGCCTGCAACAGCTTGTCCAGCGGGCCCATGATCGATGGGTCGCCGTGGATCTGATAAGGACCATGCTGCTCGATCAGACGAATGCCCTTGTCCTTGACGTTGCCGGCGACGATGCCGGAAAACGCCCGGCGCAGGTTGGCTGCCAGTTCGTGAGTCGGCACATCGTGGTTCAGTTGCAGTCTGGACATGTTCTCGTGAGTCGGATCGAAAGGGTGCTGGAAGCTTTCCTCGATCTTCAGCAGCCAGTTGAAGTGAAACGCGTCGTTACGCTCGCGGCGGAACTGCTTCACTTCCTTCAGGCTCTGAGTCATCTGCCGGGCAACGTCCGCCGGGTTGTCGATGATGATCTGGTAGTGACGCTGCGCCTCTTCACCCAGCGTGGCACCGACAAACGCGTGCAGCTGCTGCAGGTAAGGTTCGGTGTTTTTCGGGCCGGTCAGGATCACCGGGAACGGCACGTCCTTGTTGTCCGGATGCATCAGAATGCCCAGCAGATACAGAAACTCTTCGGCCGTGCCTGCGCCACCGGGGAAAATGATGATGCCGTGGCCGACGCGCACGAACGCTTCGAGGCGTTTTTCGATGTCCGGCAGGATCACCAGCTCATTGACGATCGGGTTGGGCGCTTCGGCGGCGATGATGCCCGGCTCGGTCAGGCCCAGGTAACGACCGCCAACGATGCGCTGCTTGGCGTGCGCGATGGTCGCGCCTTTCATCGGGCCTTTCATCACGCCGGGGCCGCAGCCGGTGCAGATGTCCAGGCTGCGCAGGCCCAGCTCGTGGCCGACTTTCTTGGTGTATTTGTATTCTTCGGTATTGATCGAATGGCCGCCCCAGCACACCACCATCTTCGGCTCGACACCGGCGCGCAGGGTACGAGCGTTGCGCAGCAGGTGGAACACGTAGTCGGTGATGCCCTGGGAATTGCTCAGGTCGATGCGCTGGCTGTCCAGCTCGCTTTCGGTATAAACGATGTCGCGCAAGGCGCTGAAGAGCATTTCGCGGGTACTGGCGATCATTTCGCCGTCGACGAAGGCATCGGCCGGAGCGTTGAGCAGCTCCAGGCGAACGCCGCGGTCCTGTTGATGGATGCGGACTTCAAAACTCTCGTACGCTTCAAGAATGGTCTTGGCGTTATCGACGTGGGCGCCGGTATTGAGAATGGCCAGGGCGCACTGGCGGAACAGGGTATAGGTGCTGCCTGAACCGGCCGCGCTGAGCTGCTGCACTTCACGTTGGGACAGGGTTTCAAGGCTGCCCTTCGGGCTTACGGTGGCGTTAATCACTTGTCTTGGGATCATTCTATTTTCCATTAGAGCGATGCAGTCGAGCATCAGGATGGCGAATATCGAGAACATTCGCCCCTGTGGAGCCTTTTCTACAGCACTTGGCCGGGAAAGCAAACGTCGGACCGCAGACGTCCCCTGTTTGAGCCGTTGTGCGTCATCGCAGATTGAATCGGCAGGCGAATTCTTTTGAAAGCAGGCACTTGCTTCGCTGACCGTGCGGCTGAATTTTGACGCGGACAACGGGCAATAGTGAACCTGACCCCTTTAACGGAGTCTGTTAGCTGATGGACTTTCTGGACGGCCTGCATGAAAGGGATCATCAGGTGCTTTTTCAACGCGCCTGATAGGCAGACATTCCGTCCGGGCAGGAGTTGCAAAACCGTTGATCACTTGCCGCTCCCATCCTTAGCCGGCCCGTTAAACGAGGCTTTATTTTCATTTCAGATAAAGATAATTATCGCCATGTCTCGTCATTTTTCCGCACTTCTTTCCCGAGCCCCTGGCCTGTTCGCCGTTTCGCGTCGCTTGCTCGGCGCAGGCCTGGTTGGCGCTGCATTGACCGTTGTCATGCCTGGCAGCGCACAGGCCGCAGGCAGCGATCGCTGGGTCAGTGACAGCCTCACCACCTATGTACGCAGCGGACCAACCGATGATCACCGGATCGTGGGGACGCTGAAATCCGGGCAGAAGGTCGAGCTGCTCAGCGCTTCGGGCAAGTTCAGCCAGGTGCGTGGCGAAGGCGGTTCCACGGTGTGGATTCCGAGCAGCGACTTGCAGGAAGTCCCTGGGCAGGCCGAGCGTGTGCCACAGCTGACTCAGCAGGTCGCAGATCTGACCGAGCAACTGGCGGGCATCGACAATACCTGGAAGACCCGCGTGCAAGGCATGCAGGAAACGCTGGACGCGCGTAAGAAACTGGTCGATGAACTGGAGGCGCGCACCAAGACCCTCAACGATCAACTGGCCGACTCTCAGGCTGAATTGCGTGCTACTCAGGCGCGACTTGGCGATGAGAACAAGCAGGTGATGATGCGTTACATGGTCTACGGCGGCAGCATTGCCGGTGCCGGCTTGCTGGTCGGCCTGATCCTTCCGGCGTTGACCAAGGGCCGCAAGAAGAACGACGGCTGGGTGTAAACCGCCTGGACCACCTCACATGCCAGCGCCCCGCGCTGGCATGTTGTCCGCCACGCTGTGCGTTGTATCGAGTACGCAGCCGATGTGTGACAGACCTCTCCGAAAATGCCTTTCCCCTGCCGCAATCACGACCCAGCCCACACTCTTTATGCCTGCCTGACACCGGGTTCGTGCGCGAAGTTGATGTTCGTTCTACAGTTTCTGCGTGGATGGTCGAAAAACTGAGTGTTGCCCTCAACCTCGCGCTCTGACGCATAGGGGGAGGGTGACGGCAAGCTGTATTGTGGCGCTTTGCCATCAGTTATTATGTGCGTCCTGAAAAATGGGCTGCCGAGTCGGGCCTGAATGATTTTCAGGCCGCGGGTCTCATATTTCACCCTCTCCTGTGCAGGAATCCGGATGCTGGCGTACAACCAAAAAAGCTTTCTTATCGTTGATGATTTCTCTGACTTTCGCAGTTCAGTGAGATCGATGCTGCGTGAGCTGGGCGTCAAGGAAGTGGACACCGCCGACACCGGCGAGCAGGCTCTGCGCATGTGCTCGCAAAAGCGTTATGACTTCGTGCTGCACGATTTCAACCTGGGTGATGGCCGCAAGAACGGCCAGCAGGTGCTGGAAGACCTGATGATCGAGCGGCTGCTGAGTTACGAAAGCGTATTCATCATGGTCACTGCCGAAAACAGTCAAGCGATGGTCATGAGTGCGCTTGAGTGGGAGCCGGATGGTTACCTGACCAAGCCGTTCAACCGCGCCGGACTGGCCCAGCGGCTGGAAAAGCTGGTGCAGCGCAAGACCTTGCTCAAGCCGATTCTGCAGGCCCTCGACCGTCGTAAACCGGCCGAGGTGCTGGCCGCGTGTGACAAGCTGATCGAGCAGGACCCGCGTTATGCGCCGTTGTGCCTGCGCTACAAGGCCGATGCCCTGCGTGACCTGAAGCAGAACGAGCCCCTGGAAGCGTTCCTCAAGACCATTCTGGCTGATCGGGCCACGCCGTGGGCCTACGGTGCATTGGGTAGCCTGCTGCTCAAGCGCGGCAAGACCGCCGAGGCGCAGGCTGTCTACGAGCAGGCAATCAAGGCGTTTCCGACCATGCCTGCGCTGTTCGACGGCCTGGCTGATGTGCTGGTCGCGCTTGGCGATGGCAAGCGCGCGCAGTCTGTGCTGGAAAGCGCAGTGCGCCTGTCGCCGCTGGCGGTGCGTCGACAGAAGCTGCTGGGCAAGCTGGCATTGGGCAACGATGACTTCGAAAGTGCCTCCAAGGCCTATCGCCAGGCCGTCTCCCAAGGTCAGCATTCGCGTTTCAAGGATCCGGAAACCAACCTGGGGTTGGCGCATGCGTTGATCAGCAAGGGTGGTGATCAGGGGCTCGATGCGCGCACCCGCGTCGAGATCAACAACGCCCTCGTCGACGTTGCCAAGGAGCATGGCGACGACCAGGGTCTGCAAGTGCGCACCCGGCTGATGAAGGCGGCCAGCCTGCAGCATTCGGACCCGGAAGCCGCAGCCAAGCTCACCGAGCAGGCAATGGCCAGGCTGGATGGCATGGAGCAGGTGCTCAGTGCCGACGCCGCACTGATGGTGGCTGCGCAACTGAAGAAGCTCGGTCAGGAAGAGGCCGGTGCCGGCGTCTTGAAGAGTTGTGCCGGGGCCTACGGCGACGATCCAGCGGTGATGAAAAGCATTGCCAGCATGACCGATGATCCGGCGATTCTGGGGGCCAGCAAGGCGGCTGTCGATTTCAACCTGCAAGGCGTGCGCAGCTACAAGGCCGGCAACCTCACCGAAGCACAGGCGTTTTTCCGCAGTGCGCTTGGCTTGCAGCCAAAGAACATCAGTATTGCGCTGAACATGGTGCAGTCGCTGCTTCACCCTGGCCAGAACCTGGGCCAGGCCGGAATTGACGAGTGTCGTGCCAGCCTGACCACGCTTGGCAAGATCCCGGAAAGCGATCCACGCTATGAGCGCTACCATAAACTCAGGGAGAGGGCGTTTAGCGCATGAGTGAAGAGACAGAGCAGGGCCTCGACTTTTCCATGGTGATCGCCTCCACGGTGCACGACATGAAGAACTCGCTGGCGACCCTGACCCAGGCACATAGCCAGTGGCAGGCGAAGCTTTCGGTCCAGCAGCGCGACACCTCGGAGCATGGCGTCATCGACTATGAGTTTGCCAACCTCAACGGCATGCTCGTGCAGTTGCTCGGCCTCTACAAACTGGGTGTCAACCAGATGCCGTTGCGTCCTGACTACCACGAACTGGACGATTTCATCGAAGCGCAACTGGCCCATCACCAGGACGTGCTGGCCAGCCGCGGGATTGCCGCGCGTCATGCGATCGATGTGGCAAGCCCCTTGGGCTTTTTCGACCGCGAACTGATCGGCTCGGTGGTGGGCAATATCATCGTCAACGCCATCGGCTTTGCCCGCGAGCAGATTTCTGTGAGTGTCGGTGATGAAGGCGGGCAGTTGAAGATCACCATCAATGACGACGGTCCGGGCTACCCGGCGTATCTGATCGAGCGCCAGACCGACTATGTGCAGGGCATCAACCAGGGCAGCGGCAGTACCGGCCTGGGCTTGTACTTCGCTGCACACATTGCCCGGCTGCATGTACGCAACGGCATGCGCGGGCGCATTGAAATCGCCAACGGCGGCGTGCTGGGCGGGGCGATGTTCAGTATGACCCTGCCCTGAGGCAGCGGTCTTTCAACGAGTACCCCGCAACGCCTTGTCAGGATTGCGGGGCGGGCTCGGCGCTTAGATATTCAATCCGAAGTTCTGTTTGATGCTGTTCAGGCTGTCCATCAGTTCCTGATCAGACGCCAACGGATGTCTGACCGGTTCGCAGCCGTGCTTGAGCGTGAAGTGTTCAATGGCTGCGAGGGCGTTTTTGCGGTGCAGGGTGTCGGACGAAATCGTTGAGCCCTCGAGCGTCCAGGGCTCGTCCCCCAGATACAGCTGTGAATTATCGATGTCGGCAAAAAACCAGAAAGGCGGGTGCATGTTCTGGTTGATGATGGCCAGGGTGTGATCGACGTGTTCAAAGGCGTTGTGATACGTCTCGTCCATCAGGCCGGCGGCTTCCAGGCTGCGTCTGGAATAGTAGGAAAACGCGCCGACGCAATGGCGGTACAAGGGCAGGTTGATGCCATTGCCGTAGTCAATCCTGTACACCGCGTTGGCCTCGCCGGACGGCGTCTTGTTCATCAGACCATGCTGGCTGTAATTGAGGTGCTGAATGCCGGTCAGCGTCGAGGTCAGAATATAAAGCTCGAAGACTTCCGGGCTTTTTATATAGATGTCGTCTTCGATCAGGAACAGGTGTTCACACCCCGCATCCATCAGTCGCGACAAGGCTCTGTTCTTGGATTTTCCAACGCCGAGGTTGGTTTCGTTGTTGAAGAAGACCTCGCTGTCATACGCGGAAAACTCCGGGTACACCTCGCCGTCATTGATGATGACAACGCAGTCGATGATCTCGGCAGGCAGGGAATCGTAAAGCTTTTTCAGCAGCGCAGGACGGTTGTAGGTGATGATTCCGCAGCCAACCTTTTGACCATTGATCATGGTGATCCTCTGTTCTCTCGGGCGTTAGCGTGATTGTTGTTGATTGGCGTCGCCGTATGGCGGGTGGTTCAAGCCCGCACTGACGTAAATCGATGTATGTACGCGGTGGATTGCAATATTTGCGCCAATTGCTGGAACGCCAAAGGCCTGGAGCGGCGCTGGTTAAAGTTTTAGCGGACACCGCCGAAATCGTTGAAAGGCTGTATTCGATATCACGATGAGCGGTGGGTGGGTGATGCTGTTAGCTAAAAAGTACTGCCAGGGGCACGGTGTAGAGTTGGGCGCAGCGGCTCACAACGCGTTCAATCTTGCCCATTGCCTGAACGTGGCGCCGTGCAACGGCGTTGATTTTCTGCACCCTCGTGACATGGAAGACTATCAGCAGTACTTCGTCGAGCAGATGAAAGTGTCGGGCGATGTTTCGAAGGTCGACATGCTGGGCGATTTTCAATGCATCCATACGGCAGACTCGTCGGTTGACTATCTGATCAGCTCGCACGTCATCGAGCACGTCCCCAACCTGCTTTCTGCCTACGTCGAATCCTTCCGAGTGCTGAAGAACGGCGGGGTGTTCTTCTGCATCTTTCCCAAGCGCACCGCAGCCAAGACTGATCGGGCGCGTCGTTTGACGACGCTGGCGCAGATGATCGAGGACTATGAAAACAAGGTCGACATGACCACCGTCACTGAAGGCGAGTGGCGCGGTCACTATCAGGTCTTTTCCCTGCAAAGCATGCTCCGTGCGGTCAACTACGTTAACTCGTCAGGCCTGGGTTGCTGGTACATCGAGTGCGTCGAAGAAACCGATTCGAAAGTAGGCAACGGCCACACCGTCGTGCTGCGCAAAGTGGAGGGCCTGTCTGCCGAAAAGTGGCAGGACGTCGGCGACTTCAACACCCAGTTCAACCAATTGTTGATGGCGGGCAAGCTCGAGAACGCGCTGACGCTGACCAAGATCATGCTGTCATTCAATTTTTTCGATGCCACCAGGCTGCATCTCGCCGGCGCCCTGAGTCGTCAATTGGGCAATGTGGCCGAAGGCGTCGAATTCCTGCGTCAGGCCCTTGTGGTCGACCCGGAAAACGAAGACTACCGAAAGGAGTTCATCGAAGTGACCGGGACACCTTTCCATAACCCGGTTCTCTGACGCGTCAGGCCGACAGCCTGAAGCGGGATGCTTGAAGATTGCAGTCTGAAGGTTGAAGCTTGGCGTTTGCAGCTCAACTGAAAAGGACTGACCCATGACAGGCAATGACCCCCATTCGCAGAAAGAAATGCTGATGGGCATTGATGAAGTGGAGTGTGTAACCCCGGATTTGAACGGTGTGCCGCGCGGCAAGGTGATGACGGCTGAAGGTTTTCTCGAAGGTCGCCGTTTGCAGCTGGCGCGCGGCGTGTTGTTGCAATGCATCATGGGCGGCTATCCGCCGGCGCACTTTTACGGCAGTGACGACGGCGATCTGGCGCTGATCAGTGATCCGCAGCAGCTCCACCGTCTGCCCTGGAGCACGTCGCCGCGTGCCCTGGCCATCTGTGATGCGCAGGACCTTGATGGCCAGCCCTGCATGCTCTCTACCCGTAATCAGCTCAAGGCGGTTATCGCCCGTTACGCTGCGCAGGACCTGGTGCCAGTGGTGGCCACCGAACTCGAGTTTTTTGTCTTCGCGCCCAATCCCGAGCCGCTTTATCCGTTTGAGCCGCCGACAGGGCTGGACGGGCGATGCGAACAGGGGCACTCGGCATTCAGCGTCAGTTCCAACAACGGTTTGCGACCTTTCTTCGCCGAGGTGTACGCCTGCATGGCAGCGTTGGGGCTGCCGCGTGACACCGTGATGCACGAGATGGGTGTCAGCCAGTTCGAGATCAACCTGCTGCATGGTGATCCGCTGCTGCTGGCCGATCAGACTTTTCTGTTCAAGCACCTGCTCAAGGAGGTTGCGCTCAAGCAGGGGCTTACCGTGGTGTGCATGGCCAAACCGCTCGCGCATACGGCGGGCAGTTCGATGCATATTCATCAGAGCGTGGTGGCAGCAGAGACCGCAATGAACGTCTTCAGTGATGCGCAGGGTGAGCCGACCGACACGTTTCGTCATTTTATTGCTGGACAGCAAGCCTGCATGGCGGACTTCACCGCGCTGTTCGCGCCCAATGTGAATTCCTACCAGCGCCTGTGCCATCCGTATGCGTCGCCCAATAACGCCTGCTGGTCCTACGACAATCGCGCTGCCGGATTACGTATTCCGTCGAGTGCAGCGGCGGCCAGAAGGGTGGAGAATCGCCTGCCGGGCGCTGACGCCAATCCTTATCTGGCCATCGCTGCAAGTTTGGCGGCCGGGCTGCATGGCATCGAGCAACGACTGGAACCGACACCGCCGTTGCAGGGCGAACTGGAGGTGCCGGAAGAATTGTCGTTGCCGTGTACCTTGCACGCTGCTCTGGAGCGTCTGAAAAGCAGTCAGTTGGCCAAGGAACTGTTTGGTCATGAATTCATCGAAGGCTACATCGCGTCGAAGGCCCTGGAACTGACCAGTTTTTTTGACGAGATAACCCCCTGGGAACGGCGCGTGCTGGCTGCTCAGGTTTAAGAATCGCAGTGTCGGGCTCGCCCAGTCGGGCGACTCCCTATTTTTGGAAAGTTGATGCGCCAAATCTGGAAGTCCTTTCGAGCGCTTTATTTTGCCTCGTTGATGATGTTGATCGGCTCGGGTCTGCTGAGCACTTATCTGGCCCTGCGCCTGGCCGCCGATCAGGTTGACAGCCTGTGGGTTGGTGCGTTGATGGCTGCCAACTATTTCGGTCTGGTACTGGGCGGCAAGATCGGTCACCGCCTGATCGGCCGTGTCGGGCATATTCGCGCCTACGCCACCTGTGCCGGCATCGTCGGTGCGGCAGTGCTCGGGCATGGCCTGATCAGCTGGTTACCCGCCTGGCTGGTGCTGAGGGTGATCGTCGGTCTGGGCATGATGTGCCAATACATGGTCATCGAGAGCTGGCTGAACGAGCAGGCGGCCGCCAAACAGCGCGGCATGGTCTTCAGCGGTTACATGATTGCATCCTATCTGGGGCTAGTGCTGGGTCAGCTAGTGCTGGTGGTGCACCCGCAACTGGGGCCTGAGCTGCTGATGCTGGTAGCGCTGTGTTTCGCACTGTGCCTGGTGCCGGTCGCCATGACCCGCGCGATTCACCCGGCACCGCTGCATCCGGCGCCACTGGAGCCGCGCTTCTTCATGAAGCGTGTGCCGCAGTCGCTGACGGCGGTACTGGGCGCCGGTCTGATCATCGGTTCGTTCTATGGTCTGGCACCGGTCTACGCCGCCGAGCAGGGGCTGTCCACCGAGCAGGTCGGTCTATTCATGGGCTGCTGCATTCTGGCCGGGTTTCTGGTGCAGTGGCCGTTGGGCCTGCTGTCCGACCGCTATGACCGTTCCGTGCTGATGCGCATCTTTGCCGCGGCACTGGTGGTGGCGTCGTTACCGCTGGCGGTGTTTCCCAGCGTGCCCGTCGAGGTGCTGTTCGGTGTCGGTTTTCTGGCTTCGCTGATGCAGTTCTGCCTCTATCCGCTGGCAGTGGCCTTCGCCAATGACCACGTCGAGGCCGAGCGCCGAGTGTCGCTGACGGCCATGTTGCTCATGACCTACGGGATTGGCGCCAGTATCGGTCCGTTGGCCGCGGGTGTGGTGATGAAGCTGTTCGGCGGGCACATGCTGTATGCGTTCGTCTGTGGCGCTGGTGTGATTCTGGTACTGCTGATCAGGCCCAAGGCGGTCACTCACTTGCACCAGGTCGAAAACGCACCGCTGCACCACGTTGCGATGCCGGACAGTATGTCCAGTTCGCCACTGGTGGTTGCACTTGACCCGCGTGTCGACGAGCAGGTGGTTCAGGAACAGATGCAGGCAACCGTTGAGCCAGAGCCAGAGCCGGAGCCGGATTCCGAGGTCGTGTCCGAAGCAGAGGTCGATACGGAAAGCGAGGTTCTGGTTCAGGCCGAGCCGGCTGCCGAGGCGGAAACGGCTGAAGCCGATGAGCATGAACGCGAGCGTGAAAGCGAGACTTGGAAGGCCTGACGAGTAGCGCAGGGCAGTGGACGATTGCGGCAGCAATGCCGCAATCGCCGGGGATTCAGCTGAATGTCAGAAGTCGTCGTCTTTGTCGAAGCGTCGTGCTTCGCGCTGTAACTGATAGACGAAACGTTCGACCTGACGCTGCACCAGCCCACTCATGTTGTGGAAGCGCACGCCGGCAAAGGTGGTGTTGAATCGTTCTTCGAAATGCAGATGGCGCAACTCGACAGGCGCTGTCATGGCACCGAAAGGCAGCTTGGCAACGAAACGCTCGTATACCTGGCCCAATTGCATGCGATCAGACACGTCGCCCTCGAAGCGCAACTTGCAACCGGTGGCAGAAATGTCCAGCAGCTTGCCGGCCAGCGTGAATTTCAGGCGGTCACCGCCAATTTCGACGTCGACCAGTTGTGCCAGCTTCAGCGCGGCACGAAATGCGTTGCGCCGCTGGTGATAGACCACTTCCTCAGGCATCGGGCCGCGGTACATGCGTTGACCGTCGGTGCTGAGGATGTCCATCTGCGCAGTACTTTCCCAGGCAATCCGCACGCCGTCGTGAAAGCCTTCGACACGGAAGGATTCGCCGTTGCTCAGAAAACGTTCGCCATCGCGGGGGATCATTTCGTCGAGGGCCATGACGTTGTTGTCACGGTCGACTTCAAGCAGATAACTCTGAAAGCGCTGGGGACGCTCATGAAAGGTAATGATCAGAGGATCATGACTCTCGAGTAGCAGCCGCAGGTTAGCGGCAATTTCCAAAGGTGTATTGAGAACCTTCGGGGGCTGCGGAGCATCGTCCGCGCTTGAGCCATTCACGTTCTTGAATCTCCAGGCAAAATACTACGGCAACGCAACAGCAGGCATTCTGCCACTATACACGATACCTTGATACAGGAAGTTACGCCTGACTCAGAGGGCGTGGTTTTGCTCTAAGCGCAGTCGACCCGCGACTGTCATAGAGTGTAGGCGTATCGCCACCGTTCAAGATGCGAAGCTGGTGAGCGGTACTGACCTGTTGCATCTGGATCAGACTACCATTGCGCTCGTTGAGCGTCTGGCATTCATTGATCAACGTATTCAGTTCGTCGGCGGCCAGCAGCAATTGCTCACCGATATCCGACTGGCTGGCCAATTGCTGGAGACCACTGCGATTGGCTGGCAGCCCCATGCCCGCAAGCACCTGGCTACGTTTGCGACCGTGCTGGTCGAGAAGAATGACCAGCGCCTGTTTCTGCGCCAGCACCTGCTCCATCTCGCCCATGTCGCGGCCGTGAAGAATCAGTGATTCGGCCTGCAACAACTCTAGAAGCTGTCGGGCCGAAACCATGTCGTCAGTGATCATCTGCAGCAAAGTAGTGTCTTGCATCGCATGCTCTGGTTTTTAAGCGTCCAGAATATCCAGCGCCAGCCTTCGCTTAGCGTTGGGTTTCGAAATTCAACAGTTTGCTGGCGACACGGTTGCTGTCCACTGTGTAACTACCGTCGGCGATGGCCTGTTTGAGCTCGGCAACGCGAGCACTGTTGACGGTTGGCAGATCGGTCAGCTTGTCCGTGATTTTTTGCAACTGTTGAGCCTCACTGCTCAAGGAAAAAGTTTCCCCGGTGCTTTTGACACCTGCGGTGACGGCAGGGGCTGGGGCATCGGTTTTGGCGGTGTCTTTACTGGCGCTGGTGCGTGAAGCACCGGCAACAGACTGTGAGTTGTTAAGGCGACTGAAATCTATGACCATGATTGAAAAAACCTCTGGGTGTTTGGACGCTTGCCTTGTTTTCGGCCAACCCCCATCAAACTTTAGGCTGATTGTGAGAAAGCTTCCCAATAGACGACATTTGCCGTCGGGCATTCCCCGCAGTCTAAAAAAAACACACCCTTCGCGCCACCATCAATGCACTACATAGCGACTTCCACCTGCCCTGGGCCGGTGACACTTGCTTTGATCACCCGCTGGGAATTGAGGTTTTTCACCCGTATCTGTTCGTTGAAGCCTCCATCGGACATCGCTTCGCCGGGCATGCGCACCGCCAGCGAGCCGCTGCGAGCGATGATCACCACCTGATCGCCCTTGTGAACCATTTGTGGCTGCTCAAGCGCCACCGGGGTAATGACCTGGTCGATGACCATCTGTCGGACAACCTTCTGACCGACCGCCTGATCCAGCGACGCCAGGAAACCCTGACCCAGGCTGCTGACATCCCGCTCGCGCATCGCGACGTCTTCTTCGGTGACGATCGCGTCACGCTTGAGCGGGCGCATCACGGTAACGACGTTGCGATACAGCAGGACCTGGGCGGGCACAAACACCGTCCAGGGCGAAGAACCTTCGCAGCGCACCCGCACGGTAACCCGGCCAACCGGGCGCGGACTTTCCAGTGTGGCTGTCAAATCCTTGTCGCAGGCACCCATCCTTAAACGCGGGTCGAGTTGCTTGACCTGTATCTCATGACGCCCGTCAATCTGGTTGGTTGCCAAATAGTCTTCTACTGTGAACTCAAGAAACCCTTGGGTGACGCCGATAAGCTGCTCAGGCAGTGTGAAATTCTCGGCACGAGCGAGGGTCACCGTGCTGGAAAGGCACAGCAGGGCGATTGCGCACAGAAGCCTGCGGGTTTCTAATGCGAGGTGTCGAGAAATTGTCGTCTTTGCGTTCATGAAGTAATAAATAGCAAAGCCCGTGCCGCTTGTTGATCTGGTGTCTGGGCGGCGGTCATTTTGTAAGGGGGTTCGGCATGGCAGGTGTAATGGATTCGGTAAACCAGCGAACTCAGCTGGTGGGTCAGAATCGCCTGGAGCTGCTCTTGTTCCGTCTCGACGGCAAGCAGCTCTATGGGATCAACGTCTTCAAGGTAAAAGAAGTACTGCAATGCCCGAAACTCACCATCATGCCCAAATCGAGCAAGATCGTTCGGGGCGTGGCCAATATTCGTGGCGGCACGATCCCGATCATGGATCTGGCAATGGCGACAGGTTCCACGGGGATGATTTCGCTGGTTAATTCCTTCGTCATCATTACCGAGTACAACACCAAGGTTCAGGGCTTTCTGGTGCATTCTGTCGAACGCATCGTCAACATGAACTGGGAAGAGATTCATCCACCACCCAAGGGCACCGGACGCGATCATTACCTGACCGCCGTTACCCGGGTTGATAACCAGCTGGTGGAAATCATCGACGTCGAGAAAATTCTCGCCGAAGTCGCGCCAGTGTCCGAAGAGATCTCGGTCGGTGTCATTGACGCCGAGGTTCAGCACAAGGCTGTCTCCCTGCGCGTGCTGACGGTCGACGACTCTTCGGTGGCCCGCAAGCAGGTGAGTCGCTGCCTGGAAACCGTCGGGGTGGAAGTCGTAGCGCTCAACGATGGTCGTCAGGCGCTGGATTACCTGCTCAAGATGGTCGCAGAAGGCAAAAAACCTGAAGAAGAGTTCCTGATGATGATCTCCGACATTGAAATGCCGGAGATGGATGGCTATACCCTTACCGCAGCAATACGTAATGATCCACGCATGCAGAAGATGCACATCACTTTGCATACCTCGCTGTCAGGGGTATTCAACCAGGCGATGGTCAAGAAAGTCGGCGCGGATGATTTTCTCGCGAAATTCCGGCCTGATGATCTGGCGGCCAGGGTCGTTGCGCGGATCAAGGCAGCAGAATAACCAGCCGGGGGCGTCGTCCCCGGTGATTCACATGATTTGAGAGGCGGCACTTTGTCTACGGGTAATTTGGATTTTGATCAGTTCCGGGTATTTCTGGAAAAAGCCTGTGGCATCCTGCTTGGGGAAAACAAGCAGTACCTGGTGTCCAGCCGCCTCAACAAATTGATGGAGCAGCAAAGCATCAAGTCGCTTGGCGAGTTGGTCCAGCGCATTCAGACCCAGCCGCGCAGTGGTTTGCGCGAGCAGGTGGTCGATGCGATGACCACCAACGAAACCTTGTGGTTTCGCGATACCTATCCGTTCGAAGTACTGAAGAACAAGGTGCTGCCCGAGCAGATCAAGGCCAGCCCTGGTCAGCGACTGCGCATCTGGTCGGCCGCCTGTTCGTCGGGTCAGGAACCGTATTCGCTGTCGATGTCCATCGATGAGTTCGAGCGAGCCAATCAGGGGCAGCTCAAATCGGGCGTACAGATCGTCGCAACCGATCTGTCGGGCTTGATGCTCAATAACTGCAAGACCGGCGAATACGACAGTCTGGCCATCGGCCGCGGCCTGTCGCCGGATCGTCTGCAGCGCTTTTTTGACGTAAAAAGCCCGGGCCGCTGGGTGGTCAAGGCGCCGATCAAGAGTCGCGTGGAATTCCGCTCGTTCAACCTGCTCGACAGCTACGCCTCGCTGGGCAAGTTCGACATCGTTTTCTGCCGTAACGTATTGATCTACTTCTCGGCCGAAGTGAAGAAAGACATCCTGCTGCGTATCCACGGCACGCTCAAGCCAGGCGGCTACCTGTTTCTGGGGGCTTCCGAAGCGCTCAATGGTTTGCCGGATCACTACCAGATGGTTCAGTGCAGCCCCGGGATCATCTATAAGGCCAAGTGACGATCTGTCAGTTGCCTGTCATGAAAAAAGAGACCTTCGGGTCTCTTTTTTTGTGCGCGGCCGAAAACAGCTCTGATCGTCTGCCCATCGGTTTCATGTTTGCGTACTGCTGCCGCTCACCAGTTTTGCAAAAGCGTTGGCGGCAGCGCTCTGGTAGCCGTTTTTACGCCGCAGCAGCGCAACCGTCCGCCCAGGCAGGGCAGGGATGGTCTGAACTTCGCGCAATCCAGGCTGCTCGCGAACGATGGCATCGGGAAGAATGGTCGCCATGCGACCCTGGGCGACGACCTTGAGCAAAATGGCAATCGAGTTCGCCTCAAGGCCGACCGTCGGCTTGAAGTTGTGCATCTGGCACCAGGCATCCAGCAACTGGCGAGTGGCGAATCCGGGGGCGAGCAAGGCAAAGCGAAGTGTTTGCAGGTCCTCAAGTGTCAATGCGGCCTGCTTTTCGGGCCCAGGCTTGGCCATGACCAGGCACAGTTGTTCATCGAACAGAGGCTGGCTGTCTATCTCGACAGCATGACTGCCGGCAAAGCCGATGGCCAGATCGAGCGCGTCACTGATCAATGCCTCGGTAATCTGCTCCAGAGGCAGCTCCGTGAGGATGATTGCCACTCCCGGATACAGCGCACTGAAGCGGTCGATCAGCGGTGCTATCAGGTATTCACTGAAGGTGGGCGTGACGCCGAGGCGCAATTGTCCGCGTGACAGATCGCTGACATCGTCGAGCGCACGCTTCCCGGCCTCCAGCTCAAGCAGGCAGCGACGCGCGTGGTCCAGATACACGCGGCCGGCATCGGTCGGCACGACACTGCGGCGGGTGCGGTCGAACAGCTGCACGCCCAGACTGCTTTCCAGTTGCCTGATCTGCTGCGACAACGCCGGTTGCGAGACATGCAGGGCCTCGGCTGCACGGGTGAAATTGCCATGGTCGGCGACTGCCAGCAAATAACGTATATGGCGTAACAGCACAGCATCACCATAAGTCAGGATTATGGTGATGATCATAAATCAGTCTTGGATCTTATGGTGATAGTCGTCGATGCTGTGATTGACGTGAATTCATTCCGGAGGCTTACCTATGCCGCACAGCAATATTTCCAGAGCGCCGCGCCAGCATCTGACTGAACGTGTGTTGCAGGCCAAGACTGCAAAGAACCTGACCTGGGCGGGGCTCGCAGAAGGTACGGGGTTGAGCGTGGTGTATGTCACCGCTGCGTTGCTTGGTCAGCACCCTCTGCCGGAAGCGGTGGCCGAGGTAGTCGCCGAGCGTCTCGGGCTGGACCGGGACGCGGTCGCCGAACTGCAAACCATCCCTTTGCGCGGCAATGTCGAAGACGTCTCCAGTGATCCGACCATCTATCGCTTCCACGAAATGGTTCAGGTCTACGGCACAACGCTGAAAGCATTGGTGCACGAGCAGTTCGGCGACGGCATCATCAGCGCAATCAACTTCAAGCTCGACATCAAGAAAGTCGACGATCCGGAAGGGGGCGAGCGAGCCGTGATCACCCTCGATGGAAAATTCCTGCCCTACAAACCGTTCTGAGGACGCCGAGATGAGTGATAAAGGAAGACCGCCATTGCCACCCTTCACCCTGGAGACTGCAGTCCAGAAAGTCCGTGGCGCCGAGGATGGCTGGAATTCGCGCGATGCGGCGAAAGTCGCGCTGGCCTACACCGAAGACACCTACTGGCGTAACCGCAGCGAGTTCATCAATGGCCGCGCAGAGGCTCAGGCCTTTCTGGAACGCAAGTGGCGCAAGGAACTGGACTACCGGCTGATCAAGGAGCTCTGGGCATTCACGGATAACCGCATCGCCGTGCGTTATGCCTATGAATGGCATGACGACTCCGGCAACTGGTTCCGTTCGTATGGCAATGAAAACTGGGAGTTCGCAGCAAACGGCCTCATGCAACGGCGCTTTGCCTGCATCAACGATTCGCCGATCGCCGAGTCCGAGCGCAAATACCATTGGCCGCTGGGGCGCCGACCGGATGATCACCCGGGGTTGAGTGAGCTGGGTCTCTGATCAATCGTCAAAGGGACCTTCGGGTCTCTTTTTTATTGGGTGTCTGATTGAGGCAATGATTAAGGGCCGCCATTGCGAGGCGGCAATCCGGTACTGGCAAAAAAACGGCACCCACCTTGCCGCTTTACCCCTCCACAGCGGAAATGCCTTGCCGCTTTTCTGGCATTGCCGCCTCGCCGTCGCCTGCAGACCCTGCAAACATTGGCTTTTACAACATGGCACGCCGATTGCTTTGTCAGTAACAACAGAATCAGGTCAACCGGCAAAGGTTTCCCGAAATGAGCATCAGCTTCGATAAAGCGCTAGGCATACATGAAAAGGCTCTGAACTTCCGGGCTCAGCGTGCAGAGGTGTTGGCCAACAACATCTCCAACGCCGACACCCCGAATTTCAAGGCTCGCGATCTGGACTTCTCTTCGGTGCTGGCTGCCGAAAACGACAAGGTCCAGAACGGTCACTTCGCGCTGAACAAGACCAACAGCCGCCATATCGAAGCCGAGGGCATGGGCAATGACGACGGGACGCTGATGTATCGCACGCCGTCGCAGCCTTCGCTGGACCAGAACACCGTTGATTCCCAGGTCGAGCAGGCCAGCTACACCGAGAACGCCATGGGCTTCCAGGCCAGCTTCACATTGCTCAACAGCAAGTTCAAGGGGCTGGTTGCAGCCCTTCGCGGAGAATAATTCATGTCACTAGCCAATGTGTTCAACATTGCCGGTAGCGCCATGAGTGCCCAGACCACGCGTCTGAACACCACGGCCAGTAACATCGCCAACGCCGAGACCGTGTCTTCGAGCATGGACCAGACCTATCGCGCCCGTCACCCGGTGTTCGCCACCGTGATGCAGGGCCAGCAGTCCACAGGTGGTTCGCTGTTCCAGGACCAGGGTGAAGCCGGGCAGGGCGTTCAGGTCAACGGCATCATCGAAGACAGCTCGAACCTGGAAGCACGTTACGAGCCCAATCATCCTTCCGCTGACAAGGACGGGTATGTCTATTACCCCAACGTCAATGTCGTGGAAGAAATGGCCGACATGATTTCTGCCAGCCGGTCTTTCCAGACCAATGCAGAAATCATGAACACCGCTAAATCCATGATGCAGAAGGTTCTGACCCTCGGTCAGTGATAGAAGGCGAAAGTTATGGCCGTTGATAACACCTCAGCAACCAGCGTCTCATCGACGTTTCTGAATACGCTGCAGAACCCGACACCGACCAAGACGGACTCTACCGGCACGTTGGGCAAGGATTCGTTCCTGCAACTGCTGGTCACGCAGATGAAGAACCAGAACCCTCTGGACCCGCAGGACAATACGCAGTTCGTGGCGCAACTGGCGCAGTTCAGCAGCCTTGAAAGCATGCAGAACCTGACGTCGACGGTGGACACGATCGCCAGCAGCTACAAGTCGTCGCAGGCCTTGCAGGCCTCTTCACTGGTCGGCCGCTCGGTGATCATTGATGCGAGCAGTACTTCGGTCGATACCACCAAAGGCCTGACCGGTTCGATCGTGGTGCCGAGCGAGAGCTCGCTAACGACTGTCAAGGTGTACGACGCGCAATCGAATCTGGTCGACAGTGTCGACCTGGGCACGCAAAAAGCCGGTACTACCAGCTTTGCCTGGGACGGTACGGACTCAAGCGGTACCCAGCTGCCATCGGGCACTTACAGCTTCAAGGCTGAAGGCTCGGTCGAAGGCAAGAACACACAGTTTTCAACTTACCTGCCCGCCACGGTCAACAGTGTCACGCTGGGTGTCAATGGCGCAGAAACAACGCTTAACCTGGCCAGCGGCAGTGTTGCCCTGTCCAAAGTTCAAACTATCGGATTGTAGAGCCGCTACGGCGCAGGAGTGAAACATGTCTTTCAATATCGGCCTTAGTGGGCTCTATGCTGCAAACAAAAGTCTCGACGTTACCGGCAACAACATTGCCAACGTCGCGACAACCGGTTTCAAATCGTCACGTGCCGAGTTCGCTGATCAATATGCTCAGTCGATTCGCGGTACTTCAGGCAATACCAGCGTCGGCAGTGGCGTGACAACCGCTGCGGTTTCCCAGCAGTTCTCCCAGGGCAGCCTGACCACCGGAACAGCCAACAGTCTGGACCTTGCCATCAATGGCGACGGGTTCTTCATGATGAGCAATAACGGCGAGAAGCTGTATACCCGTGCCGGTGCATTCCACACCGACAAGGAAGGCTACGTCGTCAATAGCAGCAACATGAAGCTGCAGGGTTACAACGTTGACGCCAATGGCGCTGTGGTGACCGGCGCGCTCAGCGATCTGCGTGTGAACGCGTCCAACCTGGACCCCAAGGCGACGACCACGATCACCAACTCCGCCAACCTGAACTCGACGACTGCGTTGCCGACCGTTGCGACGTTCGATGCGACCGATACCAATAGCTACAACGTCAAATACAGCACCCCGACTTACGACACTCAGGGTAATGCTCACACCCTGGATCAGTATTTCGTCAAGACCGGCACCAACACCTGGTCGATGTATTCCCTGATGGACGGGCGCAGCATTTCCGATCCGACGTCCACCGCGCCGGACAAGAATGACCTGACATTCGATTCTTCGGGCAACCTGGTAACCACCGCCGGCGGCGCCGTTCCTACTGGCAGCGCCAACATCAAGTTCAACGCTGACGGTACATTCGCCGTGAGCAACTGGGTACCTGGTGTGCAGGTCGGTACTGGCACAACAGCCACCTGGGCAGCCAACGGCGCGACGGGCGCAGCTTCGATCAAGCTGGACATGTCGACCACTACCCAGACCGCTTCGGTATCCGGTCTGCTCAAGCAGGATCAGAATGGCTACGCCACTGGCCAGCTGAGCGGCATGAACGTTGACTCCAGCGGCAACCTGTTCGCCACTTATACCAACGGCAAGTCGCAGGTGATCGGTCAGACTTCGCTGACCAGCTTTGCCAACGTGCAGGGTCTGGCGCAGGCCGGCGGCACCAACTGGCGTGAAACGTTCGCTTCCGGCGTACCGGTGAGCGGCGCTCCACAGTCGGGTACCTTGGGTTACATCACCGGTCAGGCGCTGGAAGAATCCAACGTCGACCTGACCATGGAACTGGTTAACCTGATCAAGGCGCAGAGCAACTATCAGGCTAACGCCAAGACCATTTCCACCCAAAGCACTATCATGCAGACCACTATTCAGATGACGTAACACGCGTTGTTTGATACGTGTTGAAAGAGCCCCTGTAAAAAGGGGCTTTTTTATGGGTGTCTGCAAAGTATTTTGTTATGTTTTTTTTAGTACTGAAAGTTACGGATGACTCCCGCATCCTACTTGGAAACTTCCTACGCACGATGATGTGAGAATAAAACTCCTCTATGAATTGCCTTTACGGCAAGGGAGTTCTCATGTCATTCAATACAGCGATCAGCGGTATTCATGCTGCCAATAAACGACTGGAAGTAGCGGGTAACAATATTGCCAACGTCGGCACCCTGGGGTTCAAGTCGTCTCGTGCGCAGTTTTCTGCTTTATATGCGTCCGCACAGTTGGGGGCCGGGCAGCACGCCGTCGGGGATGGCGTACGACTTGCTTCGGTGCAGCAGAATTTCAATCAGGGTGAAACGGTGATCAGTTCCGGCAATGCGCTGGATATGCGTATTCAGGGCAACGGTTTTTTCGTGGTCAGTGATCAGGGTTCACTGGCCTATACGCGGGCTGGCGCCTTTTTGAAGGACGCTGCGAACTTTGTCGTCGACAGCGATGGCGGGCGCTTGCAGGGTTACGCCGCAAACGACAAGGGCGAGATTGCCAGTGGCATCCGCACGGACTTGCAGATCGATACGTCCAACGTCGGTGCCAGGGCCACGACCACGGTGGCTGAAACTATCAATCTGGATGCCTCGCTGCCTTCGCTTGCTCGCTTGCCGACCTTTGACCCGGACGACCCCGCGACCTACACACGGGTTGCCACCCGGACCATCCAGGATGTGGGCATCACTCCGGTGCCCGCAGCCAATCATGAGCTCAAGCAGTATTTCGTCAAGACCGAGGCCAATCAGTGGTCGATGTATGTACTGGTGGACGGGCGCAATCCGGTGGATCCCGACAGCGTAGCGCCGCTGCAGGTAAGCCTCGAGCTGAAGCCTGACGGTTCCCTGTCGTACAGCGGCAATGATCAGCATCTGCGCAAAGTTTCAGACACCGAGTTTGCCTTGCAGGGTTGGGTGCCTGCCGCGCAGATCAATGGCGCCTGGGCGGCGAATGGCTCCCTGAATGGCGGAGCTGTTTCGTTGCCGTTGAACGACGCCGGGGCCAGTCTGCTCGACCCGGGCGATACGGTCATGCATCGGCCGGTTCCGGACTTCAATCCCGCAGATCTGAACACTTACAGCAGGATGTTCGGTAACCAGATCTTTGACAGTCAGGGCAACACCCATGAGCTGAAACAGTATTTCGTGAAAGACGGCACCAACAGCTGGCGCCTGCACGTGCTGATCGACGATCGAAATCCGCAGAACCCCGGTTCCAGGGCGCCGCTGACGGCGAACATTGTTTTCGATTCCCATGGCGCTGTCGCGTCGTTGACCGGCAGTCCGGGCCTGAGCAGCAACGGCGATCAGCTGAAACTCACGGGCTGGTCGCCGGTGATGGCGGTTGATCCTGGCACCAGTCGCGAGCGCTGGATACCCAACGGGGCGGCTGGCAGTGCTGACGGCATCACCATCGACTTCACCCATCTGCTTCAGCACAACGCTGCCAGTTCGCGCTCCGCCGCATACGTGGATGGCCATTCGGCAGGGGAGTTGAAAAGCCTCGACGTCGGCCGGGACGGCATTCTGCGTGCCGGGTTTACCAATGGCATGACCAAGCCCATCGGTCAGGTGATGCTCGCCAGTTTCGCCAATCCGCATGGCTTGCAGCCGCGTAGCGATACACGCTGGACCGCCACTGCTGATTCCGGAGTGGCTGAATATGATGTGCCGGGCGTCGGCACGCTGGGCAGCATCGTCAGTGGCGCGCTGGAGGGGTCGAACGTCGTGCTGGCCGATGAGCTGATTGCGCTGATCCAGGCCCAGACGGCCTATCAGGCCAACTCCAAGGCGATATCCACCGAAGTGACGCTGATGCAGACGCTGATTCAATCGACCTGATCAGATCGAGCAGTCGGCTTTGATGAAGTGGCCTTTCAAGCGTTTCCAGCCTGGGCCTGGGCTGGCCTGGGCGCAGACGATCCGGCTGTCGCCCTGCCATTTGTAATAGCGGGCGGGAGCGGCCTGGGAGAGCAGGGCAAAGGTCATCAGGCTCGCGCTCGCGATACCGATGATGCACGCACGAAAAGGCATGACGGTTCCCGGTCAGGGTTGCGGTGTCGGCAAGATTATCACTGTCGATCCGGTTCTCGGCGCAGTTCGATGAAGTTTTTTTGGCGGTGTTTCCTGCCTGGCAGGCGGCAGGCGGCAGTCCACCGCCGCTATTGGCTGGCGCTCTGTCCCAAGGCGATCGGCGATGGCCAGTTTTTACTGGCTAATCAGGCATTTGTATCGAGCCTGACAAGTTGGTTCAAAAATTGCTTTAACCCTTTCAGAACAGCTACAGGCGGCAAGCGTCTGTCGGAGGAGGAAGACTGTGGACAAGTTGCTTTACGTCGCAATGAGCGGTGCATCCGAAAACGCGATCGCGCAAAAGGCTCATGCCAACAACCTGGCGAACGTCTCGACCAACGGTTTCATGCGTGACCTGGAACAGGCCCGCTCGATGCCGGTGTTTGGCGAGGTCATGCCATCGCGCGCCTATGCCATGAGCGAGCGTCCCGGGACCGACTTTTCCGCCGGTGCCATGGTGCAGACCGGTCGTGAGCTGGACATCGCCGTCAAGGGTGATGGCTGGATCGCCGTGCAGACGCCCGACGGCGGTGAAGCCTACACCCGCAGTTCCGGCATGAACATCGACGCCCTGGGCGTGTTGCGCGACGGCAGTGGTTTGCCGGTTATGGGCAACGGCGGTCCGATTGCCGTGCCGCCTCAGCAGCAGATCGAGATCGGCGCCGACGGCACGATCAGCATTCGTTCACTGGGCGAGAGTCCGCAGGTGATGGCGCAGGTTGACCGCATCAAGCTGGTCAGGCCTGACCTGAAGACCATGGAGAAAGGCCCTGACGGCCTGATCCACACCAAGACCGGCCGGCCTGCCGACGCAGACGCCACCGTTCAGGTCGAGTCCGGCTTTCTGCAGGCGAGCAACGTCAACGCGGTCGAGGAAATGACCTCGGTACTGGCCTTGTCCCGTCAATTCGAATTGCACGTCAAGATGATGAAGACCGCCGAAGAAGACGATCAGTCTATGGCTCGCGTCTTGCAACTTGGCTAATCAATGACAGCTTGCGCCGACAAACCGGCGCTCGAGGAGAACACACATGCTTCCTGCACTATACGTCGCCAAAACCGGCCTTGCCGCTCAGGACACCAACCTGACCACCATCTCCAACAACCTGGCGAACGTCTCGACCACCGGTTTCAAGAGTGACCGTGCCGAGTTCCAGGACCTGCTGTATCAGATCAAACGCCAGCCGGGTGCCCAGTCCACTCAGGACAGCGAACTGCCTTCCGGCCTGCAACTGGGTACCGGTGTGCGCATTGTCGGCACGCAGAAGAACTTCACTGCCGGTAGCCTGCAGACCACCAACAACCCGCTGGACCTGGCGGTCAACGGTCGTGGTTTCTTTCAGGTGACCCAGCCAGACGGCACCATTGCCTACAGCCGTGACGGTACGTTCCACCTCGACGCCAACGGCCAGATCGTGACCGCCAATGGTTATGCCCTCGAGCCTGCGATTGTCGTTCCGCAGAACGCCCAGACCTTCACGGTCGGCCAGGACGGTACTGTTTCCGTCACGCTGGCAGGCGCCACTGCAACACCGCAGATCATCGGCAATATCCAGACCGCCGACTTCATCAACCCGGCCGGCCTGCAGGCCATCGGTGGCAACCTGTACCTGGAAACTGGTTCGAGCGGCGCGCCGCAGATCGGCACCCCTGGCCTTAACGGCCTGGGCCCGACCCTGCAGAACACCCTGGAAAACTCCAACGTCAGCACCGTTGAGGAACTGGTCAACATGATCACTACCCAGCGCGCCTACGAGATGAACTCCAAAGTGATCTCGACCGCTGACCAGATGCTGCAAAACCTGACTCAGAACCTGTAAGTCCTTGATGTCTCTGCTCGTAGAACCGCTCAATCCGATGGGGCGCCTGATAAGCGCCTGTTACACCGCGAGGTTTCAAGTGTCATGAACCGCCTTAGTGTTCCGCGTTTTTCAGTGTTGATCGCTTCATTGTGCGGGATCACCCTGCTGTCCGGCTGTGTTGCGCCGACGGCCAAGCCCAATGACCCTTATTACGCTCCGGTGTTGCCGCGTACGCCCATGTCGGCGGCTGCCAACAATGGCGCCATCTATCAGGCCGGTTTCGAGCAGAACCTGTACGGCGACCGCAAGGCCTTCCGTATTGGCGACATCATCACCATCACGCTTTCCGAGCGTATGGCGGCGAGCAAGGCGGCCACTTCGGCCATGACCAAGGACAGCACCAACAGCATTGGTCTGACCTCGCTGTTCGGTTCGGGTCTGACCACCAACAACCCGATAGGCGGCAACGACCTGAGCCTCAACGCCGGTTACAACGGCGCGCGCACCACCAAGGGTGATGGCAAGGCCGCACAGAGCAACAGTCTGACCGGTTCGGTCACCGTGACGGTTGCGGATGTGCTGCCTAACGGCATTCTGGCGGTGCGTGGCGAAAAGTGGATGACGCTCAACACCGGTGACGAACTGGTGCGGATTGCCGGCCTGGTCCGGGCTGACGACATCGCGACCGACAACACCGTGTCGTCCACCCGTATCGCTGATGCACGTATTACCTATTCGGGGACCGGAGCCTTTGCCGATACCAGCCAGCCAGGCTGGTTCGACCGGTTCTTCCTCAGCCCGTTGTTCCCTTTCTGATAGCGGGATAAACATGATCAAGCTCAAGCAACTGATAGCGGCGACCTTGTTGTTGTCCACAGCGTTCGGCGTCCACGCCGAGCGTCTGAAGGACATCGCGAGCATCTCCGGCGTGCGGGCCAACCAGTTGATCGGTTACGGTCTGGTCGTGGGTCTCAACGGTACAGGTGACCAGACCACCCAGACCCCGTTCACCCTGCAGACCTTCAATAACATGCTGTCGCAGTTCGGCATCAAGGTTCCATCCGGTTCGGGCACCGTGCAGTTGAAGAACGTCGCGGCAGTTGCCGTTTATGCAGATCTGCCAGCGTTTGCCAAGCCGGGCCAGACGGTCGATATCACCGTTTCCTCGATCGGTAACTCTAAAAGCCTGCGCGGTGGTGCGTTGTTGATGACACCGATGAAAGGTGTCGACGGCAACGTTTACGCCATCGCTCAGGGCAACCTGGTGGTCGGCGGTTTCGACGCGGAAGGCCGTGACGGTTCGAAGATTACCGTCAACGTCCCGTCGTCGGGACGCATTCCTGGCGGAGCTTCGGTCGAGCGCTCGGTGCCAAGCGGCTTCAATCAGGGCAATACCCTGACCCTGAACCTGAACCGTTCCGACTTCACCACTGCCAAGCGGATTGTCGACAAGATCAACGAATTACTGGGCCCGGGCGTCGCTCAGGCGTTGGACGGTGGTTCGGTGCGTGTGACCGCGCCGCTTGATCCGGGCCAGCGTGTCGACTACCTGTCGATTCTGGAAAACCTGGAAGTCGATCCGGGCCAGACCGCTGCCAAGGTCATCATCAATTCGCGGACCGGCACCATCGTCATCGGCCAGAACGTCAAGGTGTCGCCTGCTGCCGTTACCCACGGCAGCCTGACCGTGACCATCACCGAAGACCCGATCGTCAGCCAGCCGGGCGCATTGTCCGGCGGCCAGACTGCGGTAGTGCCTCGCTCGCGGGTCAATGCCCAGCAGGAGCTGCACCCGATGTTCAAGTTCGGTCCAGGCACCACGCTGGATGAGATCGTTCGCGCGGTCAATCAGGTGGGCGCTGCGCCCGGTGACCTGATGGCCATTCTCGAAGCCCTTAAGCAGGCCGGCGCGTTGCAAGCCGACCTGATCGTGATCTGAGGATTCGAGCATGGATATGCCCAAGAGCGGAATTTCGTCGACGGTCGATTCGGGTGCCTATACCGACGTCAACCGTCTGGCGTCGCTGAAGCATGGCGACAAGGACAGTGTGGAAAACCAGAAGAAGGTGGCCCGCGAGTTCGAATCGCTGTTCGTCAGTCAGATGCTCAAGGCCATGCGCTCGGCCAACGAAGTGCTGGCCAAGGACAATCCGATGAACACCCCGGCCACCCGGCAGTATCAGGACATGTATGACCAGCAACTGGCGGTCACGCTGTCCACCCGTGGCAACGGTATCGGCTTGCAGGACGTGCTGATGCGCCAATTGTCGAAAGACAAGGGGATAAACCACGCCGCGCCGGTCAATACGACCGACGCTGCAACGGCCGCTACCGACGCTGCGCCGGCCAAGACCGGCCTGGCGACCAGTGTTTACCAGCGTCCGTTGTGGGCCACGCGCTCGGCGGCTGCCGATCAGGCGGCGGCTGCGGCATCGGCGTCCGGAGAAGGGCGCAATGACATGGCGATGCTCAACTCGCGCCGTCTGTCCTTGCCCGCCAAGCTCACCGATCGTCTGCTGGCTGGCATCGTGCCGTCCGCCACAACGGCGGTCAGCAACAGTCCGGTACCCGCTCGCGCGACAGCCGGCACTACAGGCAACAACGGCGACTGGACACTCGATCCGAACCTGGCACCCGCGCCTGAGTACGTGCGCTCCATGGCTCAGCCACCGCTGGCACCGGCCAAGCGTGCGTTCAGCAACGCCGATCAGTTCGTCGAAACCATGCTGCCACTGGCCAAGGAAGCCGCAGCGCGTATCGGCGTCGACCCGGTCATGCTGGTGGCGCAGGCGGCACTGGAAACCGGTTGGGGCAAATCGATCATGCGTCAGCAGGACGGCAGCAGCAGTCACAACCTGTTCGGCATCAAGGCGGCAGGCAGCTGGAAGGGTGCCGAAGCGCGCGCGATCACCAGCGAGTTCCGCGACGGCAAGATGGTCAAGGAAACGGCGGATTTCCGTTCCTACGATTCCTACGCCGACAGCTTCCACGACCTGGTCAGTCTGTTGCAGAACAACAGCCGGTATAAAGAAGTGGTCAATTCGGCCGATAAACCGGAACAGTTTGTAAAAGAATTGCAGAAGGCCGGCTACGCCACTGACCCGGACTATGCCAGCAAGATTTCGCAGATTGCGAAGCAGATGAAGAGTTACCAGACTTACGCCGCTGCAGCGGGCTCTTCCACGACTTTATAAGGTTTGACTCATGTCGCTGATTTCAATTGGGCTCTCAGGTATCAATGCCAGCAGTGCCGCGATCAACACCATCGGTAACAACACGGCCAACGTGGACACCGCTGGTTACTCGCGTCAGCAGGTGCTGACCACGGCTTCGGCGCAGATCGCTCTTGGTCAGGGTGTAGGCTACATCGGTACCGGCACCACGCTGTCCGACGTACGTCGCATCTACAACAGCTATCTGGACACCCAATTGCAATCGAGCACCGCCCTCAGCGCGGATGCAGTGGCTTATTCCGGTCAGGCCAGCAAGACCGACACATTGCTGTCCGACAGTGCGACGGGGATCTCCGTGCAGCTGGCGGATTTCTTCACCAAGATGCAGGGCATCGCCACCAGCGCCACGCAGTCGGCCGAACGCTCGTCGTTCCTGACCCAGGCTGGCGCGTTGAGCGCACGCTTCAACTCGGTGTCGTCGCAGTTGTCCACGCAGAACGATAACGTCAACACGCAGCTCAACACCTTCACCAAACAGGTCAACGAGCTGACCACCACGCTGGCGAGCCTGAACAAGCAGATCACACAAGCGTCGGCGGGCAATGCCACACCGAACACCCTGCTTGACTCGCGCAGTGAAGCGGTTCGTCAGCTCAACGAGCTGGTTGGCGTGAAAGTGGTCGAGAACAACGGCAACTTCGATATTTATACCGGCACCGGACAATCGCTGGTCAGTGGCGGCACGTCCTACAAGATGTCGGCCAGCCCGAGCCCGTCCGATCCGTTGCAGTACAACGTGCAGATTGCCTACGGCCAGACCCAGACCGATGTGACCTCGGTGCTTACTGGCGGCTCGATCGGTGGTCTGTTGCGTTATCGCAACGAAGTGCTGGTGCCCGCGACCAATGAACTGGGCCGTACCGCGATGGTGCTGTCCGATCAGGTCAACAGCCAGATGAGCCAGGGTATCGACAGCAAGGGCAACTTCGGTTCGAACCTGTTCTCCAGCATCAACAGTGCGGATGCCATCACCCAGCGCAGCGTCGGCAAAACCACCAACAGTGTCGGCTCCGGCAACCTCAACGTGACGATCGGCGACACCAGCAAGCTGACCGCCAACGATTATGAAGTGACGTTCAGCGACTCATCGAATTTCAGCGTGCGCCGTCTGCCCAATGGCGAGAGCGTGGGTGCCGGTTCGCTGGCTGACAATCCGCCCAAACAGTTCGATGGCTTCAGTGTGAGCCTCAACGGCAATACGCTGGCAGCCGGTGACAGTTTCAAGGTCATCCCTACCCGTACTGGCGCCTCGGGGATTTCGGTGGTGCTGACCGATGCCAAGGACATTGCAGCTGCCGCGCCGTTGACGGCAACCGCGGGTAGCAGCAACTCCGGCACCGGCGGCTTCACTCAGCCGGTGCTGAACACCAAGTCCGATATCTACGACAGCACCCAGACCGCTGACCTGCGCAATGCGCTCAAAGACTCCACCCCGATGAAACTGGTAATGGGTGCGGTCAGCAGTACCGGCGTGCAGAGTTATACCCTGATCAATGCGAGTGGCGGGGCGGTGCTTGACCAGAATGGCAACGCTGTCAGTGGTTCGATCATTCAAGGTCAGGCCAACACCGTCAAATTGAACGTTGGCTATACCGACACCACGACAACGCCAAGCAGCAAAACCGCTTTTGAACTGCAAATGACCATTTCCGGCTCGCCGGTTGCCAATGACACGTTCAGCATCGGCATGACCGGCGGCGGCTCGTCCGATAACCGCAATGCGTTGGCGGTGGTCGGCCTGCAGACCGCCAAGACTGTCGGCGTCGTCAACGGTGGTGTGGGTACCAGCCTGTCCGGTTCGTATGCAGATACGGTGTCAGTTGTGGGTACGCTGGCGAGCCAGAGCAAGAACGATGTGACCGCCACAGCGGCCGTTGTCAGCCAGGCGAAGTCGTCACGCGATTCGGTCTCGGGTGTATCCCTCGATGAAGAAGCGTCCAACCTGATCAAGTACCAGCAGTACTACACCGCCTCTTCGCAGATCATCAAGGCGGCACAAACCATTTTCAGCACGCTGATCAACAGTCTTTAAGGAATCGTGAGCCATGCGTATCTCGACTACCCAGTTCTTCGAATCCACGAACACCAATTATCAGCGTAACTATTCGAACCTGAACAAGACCAGCGAAGAGGTTTCCAGCGGCATCAAGCTCAATACTGCGGGCGATGATCCGGTGGGTGCGGCGCGTGTACTGCAACTGACCCAGCAGAACTCCATGCTGACCCAGTACGAAACCAATATCGGCACGATCAATACCAACGCGGTGACCACCGAAACGACGCTGACCAGCATCATCGACACGATGCAGGCCGCGCGTGAGCAGATCGTATCGGCAGGCAGTGGCGCCTTTACCGACTCCGACCGTCTCGCCAAGGCGTCGGCGCTCAAGCAGTACCAGAGCCAGATTCTGGGCTTGATGAACAGCCAGGACCCTAACGGTCAGTACATATTTTCCGGTTCCAAGGCCTCGACGCCACCGTATTCGCTGAACGCCGACGGCTCCTACAGCTATAAGGGCGACCAGACCAGCGTCAATCTGGCGGTAGGCGACGGCCTGGTAATGGCCAGCAATACCACAGGTTTTGAGGCCTTCGAGCAGTCGGTCAACACCACCCGTACGTCTGCCACACTACTCTCGCCTGCAACCGATGACGGCAAGATCGGCCTCAGCAGTGGCCTGGTGACGTCCACTCCGACCTATAACGCCAGCTACCAGGGCGGCGAGCCGTATACGCTGACCTTTCTCAGCGGCACGCAGTTCAAGATCACTGACGCCAGTGGTACTGACGTGAGTTCCGATACCTCGTCTGGCGGCAAGTTTTCCCACGGCTCGTTCGATGCCCAGACGTTCACCTTCCGCGGCGTGGAAATGACCCTCAACGTCAACCTGCCAGCCGCTGACCGGGTCTCGGACGCTACCGCAGATGCGGCGCTGGCCAATCGCAGCTACCAGCTGGCGTCGACACCGGACAGTGTTTCCACCTCGCGCAGCGCCGGCAATACCTCGACAGCGACCGTCAGCAGCTCTGTCGTGGGCAATACCGCCGCTGACCGCACCGCGTTCAACAATACCTTCCCGACAGAAGGCGCAATCCTCAAGTTCACCAGCCCGACCGATTACGACCTGTATGCTGCGCCCTTGACCAGTAGCAGCAAGCCAGTGTCCAGCGGCACCATGACCGGCTCGACGGCCAACGCCTCCGGGGTGAACTTCAATATCAGCGGCACACCGGCTGCCGGTGATCAGTTCATCGTCGAGTCTGGCACGCACCAGACCGAGAACATTCTCAATACGCTGACAGCGGCGATCAAAGCCCTGTCGACGCCCACCGATGGCAACCTGGTGGCCTCGCAGAATATGACGGCAGCGCTGAACTCTGCGCTGGGCAACATGAGCAGTTCCATCGAACAAGCCTCTACAGCACGTTCCAGTGGCGGTGCGCGTCAGCTGGCGGCAACCGCCCAAGGTACGACCAACGATCTGCTCAAAGGCAACAACACCACTGAGCAAGGCACTTACGTAAACGCCGACATCGTCGAGGCGACCACGCGCCTGACATTGCAGAAAACCATGCTGGACGCTTCTCAGCAGGTGTTTACCATGCTATCCAAGTTGAACCTGTTCAGTCAGCTTTGAGTTCTGACGTTGAGCATCCGCCGTCTTTTTTCAGCGGTGAGGGGGGCCACTCGACTGAAGGGCCCCCAGCCGCTCGCGAGTCAGTCATAGTGAATTCAGTCCCCCTCGTCAGTATCGTCATTCCCGCCTTCAATCCGCGCTTCTTCCGCGCAGCGCTGCAAAGTGCGCTCGACCAGGTCTACGACAATCTCGAAATCATCGTCTGTGACGATTGCCGTAGCGACGAGATCAAGGCGATTTTCGACGAACTGGTGGCTCCCGACAGCGACCGGGCCCGTTACCTGCGCAATCCTCAGCGCCTGGGGTTTCAGGGCAATCTGCTCAAGTGTCTGGAGCAGGCGAGCGGCGAGTACATCAAGTTTCTCTGCGATGACGACCGCCTCTATAACTACTGCGTTGCGCATCAGGCGCAAACCCTTGATACCTACAAGGATGTCCAGCTCGTCGTCAGCAAACGCCATTTGGTGGACGTCGATGATTATGTCCTGCCGGCCCGCATGGAAAACGTTGGTCTGGTGCCCTACGACGCTGTGTTCAAGGGCGAGGACATGCTGGCGATTTTCGAGCGCACGCCACGCAATTATCTGGGCGGTTTCAGTGGCGCGCTGATGCGTCGCGCCGATGTCCAGGAATACCTGCCGTCCATTGCGCTGCCGCAGGGTTTCGTCGCGCTGCTGGATTTCACGCTGTTCATCTGCCTGCTGCGGCGCGGCAATCTGGTTGTGCTGCACAGCATCCAGAGTACCGAACGCCTGCACCCGGGGCGCTTCAGCAGTCAGGGCGATATGTACCAGAAAGCCACCACCGAATGGGGCTGGCTGAACGAAATGCTCAAGGCGCGTAGCGGCGAAGACGCACCGGCCCAGGGCTGGGTGCGTTTTCTGCCTCTGCGCCGCGCGCACGAAGAACCGCGCGAGTGGGATGAGGTCGGCCTCTACGGGGTGATGGCTGGTCGCCAGGGCATCATGATGAGCCGCGTCGGCAGCAGCAGTGACAGCTACGCAGAGCTTTACACCGAGTGGCTGTCCTGCCGCCGGTTTTCCGAGCCGCAAAAAAAGTTGCTGGAGCAGCGCATCGTCAGTTGGGCCTGGCAGCCACGTATCGTGCCGGTGATCATCGATGCGGATGGCGATGCCGAGGCCCTCGATATCACCTTGCGCAGTCTGGCCGAACAGGACTATGCCGCAGACTCGGTGGTGGTGCTGACCAACGCCAGTGTCGACGATCCGCAGGTGCTGCGTTTTTCTCTGCAGCCGGACTGGGCTCGGCAACTGAACGAAGTATTGCCACTGCTGGACAGTGCCGACTGGGTCTACCTGTTGCACGCCGGTGACCGGCTGACGCAGCCAGCGCTGCTGATTCTGGCTGAGCGTATCGCTCAGACTCCCGGGCTGCTGTGTGTCTACAGCGACGAAGGCGCGCTGGTCGAGGACGAGTCCAGAGAGCCGATTTTCAAACCCGGATTCAACCTGGACCTGCTGCGTGCCTATCCCTATGTCGGGCGCACGCTGGCGTTCGAACGTCGAAATCTGCTGGACATGGGCGGTTTCGATCCGGCCTTCGATGAGCTCGCCCCGCACGATGTGATCTGGCGCCTGGTCGAGGGGGCAGGGCCGCAGAGTATCGAGCACATCGCCGAAGTGCAGGTCGAGTCGCGTCTGGCATTCGCTGACTGGCTGTCACTGCCTGGTGTCATCAAGCACAGCGAGCCTCTGGTTGCAGCCCACCTGTCACGGATCGGCAGAGAACACGTGATTCATCACGATCAGTTGCCGTTGCTCAATCGCATCGAGTACGTTCACCCGTCGCTGCCTCTGGTGTCGATCATCATCACCGCCAGGGATCAACTGGGCGCCCTGGAGCGCTGCATAGACAGTCTGCTCAGCAACACCACCTACCCGAATTACGAAGTCCTGATCGTCGACAACGCCAGCGAAAGCGCCGAAGCCCGGGCATGGTTCACGGCGATGAGTGAGCTGGGCAGCGACAAGCTGCGGATTTTTTCCCTGTCCGAGGCTGGCAGCGAAGCAACCGCCCAGAATCATGCCGCCGGTCAGGCGCGTGGCGATTATCTGTTGATGCTCAGCGCCTATGCCCTGATTCATCAGGCGGACTGGCTGCAGGGGCTGATCCACCATGCACAGCGCCCCGAGGTCGGGATCGTCGGCCCACGCATTCTCAATCCGCAAGGCAATATTCTGTACGCTGGCATGGTCATGGGCATGGATGGCCTGGCCGGTCGGCCGTTCATCAATTTCCCTGCAGGTGCCAGCGGCTACATGCAGCGTCTGCAATTGACCCAGAACTGGAGCGCGGTCAGCGGCAATTGCCTGATGGTGCGCAAGGACGTGTTCGACGCTGTTGGCGCACTGGAGGCGGCGACCTTCACCCAGGGCCTGCAGGACCTGGATCTGTGCATGCGCGTCGGGCGCGAGGGTTACCTGATTGTCGGTACCCCGGATTCATCGCTGGTACTGGCTGAGCCTGCTGCCGCCGAACGTAACGAGACGTCTCGTCAGGTACTCGACAACGAGCAGAAATCGTTCTTCCAGAAGTGGCTGCCGAAGATGGCCAGGGATCAGGCCTACAACCCCAACCTGTACCTCAACGAGGCGCTGTCGTTCACCCTGGACCCTGGTCTGCTGGCGGGCTGGAGCCCGTTTTGCACCCGCCATCTGCCTTTCATTTTCGGTATGGCGGTCAACTCCTCGGCGGTGGGTCACTACCGGGTCAGCCAGCCCCTGCTGGAGTTGATGGCGGCCGGGCGGGTGGTTGGCCGGATGACTTACGAGACCGCAACGCCCGTCGAAATAGAGCGCCAGTCGCCAGATGTCATCGTTTTCCAGGGGCGTTACACAGAAGCCAAGGTCCCGGACATCGAGCTGGCGAAGAACTACTCCAATGCCATGCGCATTTTCGAGCTTGATGACTACATCGCCGATGTCCCCGAGCGCAACGAGCACAAGCGCAACATGCCGGACAACATCGGCGCCATGCTGCGCAAGGGTATAGGCCTGTGTGACCGTGTGGTCGTGTCGACTCACCCGCTGGCCGAGGCGCTGTCGAGTATGCACAGCGACATTCGCGTCGTGCCGAACATGCTGGCGACCCACTTGTGGAGCAACCTCAGGACCCAGCGTCGCAGCTCGGACAAGCCGCGTATCGGCTGGGGCGGCGGAACCAGCCATCGCGGGGATCTTGAGCTGATTGCCGATGTGGTGCGCGAACTGGCTGATGAAGTCGAGTGGGTGTTCTTCGGCATGTGCCCGGATCTGCTCAAGCCCTACATCCATGAGTTCCATCCGGGGGTCAGCCTGAAAACCTACCCGGCCAAGCTCGCCAGCCTGAACCTTGATCTGGCGTTGGCGCCGCTGGAATTTCATATTTTCAATGACTGCAAAAGCAACCTCAGGTTGCTTGAGTACGGCGCGTGCGGCTACCCGGTGATCTGTTCCGACACCGAGGCGTATCGCGGCCATCTGCCGGCAACCCGGGTGTACACCAACAGCTCCGAAGAGTGGTTGCAGGCGATCCGCATGCACCTGTCCGACCCCAATGCCAGTTACCGCATGGGCGACGAGTTGCGCGAGACAGTACTGCGTGACTTCATGTTGCGCGGCGAAAACCTGCAATATTGGGCCAACGGCTGGTTGCCGGACTGATCCGATCCGTTTGAACACGCACCAGCGGGTTGCCCGCTGGCGCGGCCACGCTACGCTCTTGCTTCAACGCCCGCTGCGGTTGAAGGCGCAATCGATTCGTTATAAGGAAAGATCATGCAAAGCCATTCGGGAAATGAACACACCGCTTTGAATCAGCGTCTGACCCTGCTGTTGATGGCCAGGGACCAGCCGGACTTTCTGCGCCGCGCCTTGAAGTATTACAGTGAGTTCCCGTGCAACCTCATAGTGGTCGATGCGTCAGTCCAGCCTGATGCGGAAATTGCCGCAAGCGCTGGCTTGCATTACCTGCACAGTGACGCGCTGGGCAGTGCCAGCCTTGGCGTCAGGGTCGCAGAGGGGCTCAAGCAGGTGACCACGCCGTTCGTGGTTCAGGCTCCGGTCGACAGTTTTTTACTGCCTGATGCACTGCGCGCAGCGCTGAGCTTTCTTGAGGCCAACCCGACCTACGGTGCCTGTCAGGGCTACAGCCTGAGCTATCAGGCGCAGGTCGGTCAGGTGGACTATTTCCGACGCGATCGCAAAACCTGCGAAGACTATGCCTCGGAGGACGCGGGCGAGCGGGTTCTGGGTTTCATGAGCGAAAGTCTGTCGCTGCTCAGCGCAGTGACGCGCACGGAACTGGCGCAGCAGTGGTTCACCTCGGCTACCGATGACACCGAGCCGCACTGGCAGGAAATCGGCCACATGAACTATCTGGTTGCTGCGGCCCGCCTGCGCATCCTGCCAATCCCTTATGCACTGCACTTCACCTCGGGCAAGCAGGCCGAGCTACGCCATGGCTTGGCCATTGCCGCCGCCGTCAGGCACACCGATCCCAAGGCCAGAGCATCCCGCGATGCGTTCGCCAAGAAACTCGTCGCGCTGCTCGGTGAAGGCTCGGGCTTCGAAGGCGCGCAGGGTGAACAGAAGATTCAGGCCGGTCTCGCAGCCATGGGTGAATGCCTCAAGACTCAGGGCTTCCAGGGCGATGAGAAAATCATCAGCGCGGTGTGGAATGTTGGCCTTGAGCAATCGGACGCGCTGTTCGAGCCTCGTCAGTTTGTCGAAATGCCGTTCTACAACCAGCCGTTGTTCGATGAGCTGGCCAGAATCGAATTCCTGATCCACCTCATGCCAGCGGGTCGTTTGCAGCTGGAAGGGCTGGAAGCGGTGCTGCTCAAGCAGGCTGAATTGTTGCGCGAGCAGAACAACCCGGATGCTGAAGCGCGCATCAGCCGCCTGTGGTACGCCTACGAAACCTACGCCTTCAACCAGGGTGTCGTGCAGAGCCTGATCGCGGAGTTGATCAGCGGCAAAGGCAAGGACAGTGAAAAGCAGATCGAAATGGTTTCGGCCTGGAGCCAGCGTCTGCAGGCGGCATCCGCTTTCGACAACGGTCGGCTGCTCGATGGCATGGCTTCCGGTCAACTGCTCAACTGGCTCGATTCGCGTGATCCGGCGCCTGAGGCCCTCAAGCAGATCAGCGACAAGCTCGCCAGCAAACCGGCCGGGTCGCAGATCGGTATCCTGTTGCTGGACCTGGAGGCGGATGTATTCAAGCTGCAGGCCACGTTCGACAGCCTGATCAACAGTCATTACAAGGCCTTTAGGGTGGTGGTGTTCACCACCGGGGAATTGCCAGCCGTGACCACGCTGCACAATACCTTGCACTTTGTGAAAGTCACTGAAAGCAACTACGTCGACAAGATCAATCAGGTCGTCAAACAGTCGCCTAGCGACTGGCTGATGCTGGCACAGGCCGGCGAAGAGTTCACCCGCAGCGGTCTGCTGCTGGCCAGCGCCGAGCTGATCGATGCGGCGCAGTGCCGGGCTGTTGCCGTGGACGAGATTCAGCGTCAAGCCAATGGCACGCTGACCTCGGTGTTCCGTCCCGGCTTCAATCTTGATCTGCTGCAAAGCCTGCCGGCACTGATGGCCCGTCACTGGCTGGTGCGTCGCGAGTTGCTGGTCGAGGCGGGTGGTTACTCGCGCGAGTTCCCCGAGGCGCTGGAATTCGATCTGTTGCTGCGTCTGATCGAGCAGGGCGGCATGAGCGGCCTGGCCCATCTCAGCGAACCGTTGCTGATCTGTGATGCGCCCGAGCTGAAAGACAATCCGGACGAACAGAAAGCGCTCAAGCGCCACCTTGGCAAGCGCGGTTATCAGGCGGAAGTCAGCTCGGCGCAGCCTGGCACCTACAAGATCGATTATCGCCACGCCCATCGGCCGGTGGTTTCGATCCTGCTGCACAGCCAGGACAACCTGCCCGAATTGCAGCGCTGCCTGCAAAGCATTCTGCAACGCACCCGCTATCAGCGTTATGAAGTGCTGATCGGTGACAACGCCAGCACCTCTGCCGAACTGTCGACCTGGCTTGACCGGCAGGAGCAAGTGTCGGGTCGCGTGCGGGTGTTCCGTGCCGAACAGCGCATGAGTCCTGCAGCGCTGCATAATCTGATCAGCCAGGAAGCCGGTGGCGAATACCTGATCCTGCTGGATGCCGAAAGTCAGATCGTCAATGTCGGCTGGATCGAGTCACTGCTCAACCAGGCGCAGCGCCCGGAAGTGGGCGTGGTAGGCGCCAAGCTGGTGGATGGCGAAGGTGCAGTGACTCAGGCCGGTCTGGTGCTGGGCCTCAATGGCGGTGTGGGTTCGGGGTTTGTCGGTGAGCCGAAGACCGCCACCGGCTACATGCAGCGCCTGGTGGTCGAGCAGAACTACTCCGCCGTGTCATCGGCCTGCCTGATGATTGCCAAGGAGCTGTACAACACAGTGGGTGGTCTTGATGAGGAGGCATTCGCCGAAGCGCTGGGCGATGTCGACCTGTGCCTCAAGGCTGCGCAAGCCGGCTACCTGACCGTATGGACGCCGCATGTGCAGGTGGTGCATTCCGGTGTGCTGCATGCCCCGCAGCAGGCGCGCGAAGCATTGATGGACAAGTGGTCAGCGCAGTTCGCGCAGGATGAAGCCTACAACGTCAATCTGGATCTCCACGGCAAAGGCTTCACTCTGGCCGTTTGAGTCGTTCACCCCCGTAAAACCGGCTGCTTCGCGGCCGGTTCACTGTCTTGAAAGCTTCTTCGCAGTAAGCTTCAGGCCAGGATCCAGTGCATGTCCCCTCGACGCAAATTATCCTAAAGCATGCAGACGGGAGTGACCTGCGGGTCATAAAGTGCATCTCCACTGTATTGTTTTACAGGGAGCGACATGCGCCTGACTTGCTTTAACCTGCCAAGCGCCCTGAAAATGTCCGTAAATCACCCCTATTCGGTAGCGCCCCGATTTCGTCGGGACGAAAAATGACCTGTTTACTCATCGGGAAGCCATGATGATTGGCATTAAAAGCATAGCGAGTTACGTGCCTGTTGCAGGTGTTGATAACTACGCTCAAGGCGCCAAATTCGGCAAGGATGAAGAATTCATCCTTGGGAAAATCGGCTCCACCTTCCTGCCGCGCAAAGACGCCGGCCAGGAAACCTCGGATCTGTGCGTTGAGGCAGCCAATACGCTGTTTGCCAATAACCCGCAGCTCAAGCGCGAAAGCATCGATGTGCTGATCGTCGTCACCCAGAATGGCGACGAGGAAGGGCTGCCGCATACCGCGGCCATCGTTCAGGACAAGTTGGGGCTGTCGACCAACGTCGCTGCATTCGACATATCGCTGGGCTGTTCCGGCTATGTGTACGGCATTTATGCGATCAAGGGCTTCATGGAAGCGGCAGGCTTGAAAAACGGCTTGTTGATCACTGCCGACCCGTATTCGAAAATTGTCGACCCGGAAGACCGCAATACCACCATGCTGTTCGGTGATGCTGCGACGGCCACCTGGATGGGCGAGGGGGCCGAATGGCAGCTGGGCAAGGCGAAGTTCGGTACCGATGGTTCCGGTGCGCCACATCTCAAGGTCAGCAACGGCATTTTCTTCATGAACGGTCGCCAGGTGTTCAACTTCGCACTGTTGAAAGTCCCGGCGCATCTGCATGAGCTACTGGCCGAGTCGGATCTGACCCCTGACGATATAGATGCCTTCTGTATTCACCAGGGCAGTGCCGCGATCGTCGATGCGGTCGCGCGGCGCTTCGAAGACAAGCCCGAGAAGTTTCTCAAGGACATGGTCGAAACCGGCAACACCGTGTCATCGAGCATTCCGCTGCTGATCGAAAAGCACGTGCTCGGCTCTTCATGGAAGCGGGTCGCCTTGAGTGGTTTTGGTGTGGGGCTGTCCTGGGGCTCTGCAATTATCTATAAAGACTGAGTTCGCCTCGTCTTACAAAGAACGCCTGCGGATAACTCCCCGGGCGTTTTTAAATTAAATAGTGATCCACGTCACACTTTTAACTTCGTGGCACAACGCGCTCGCCTGTCGCCACTTCTGACTGTCATGAATTTCTCTCTGTTGCGTCGCGGGTTTATGCCCCCAAACCCTTGTTTTATAAGGGGTGTCACGATGATGGCAAAATATTAAAAAAAAACACTCAAGCAACCTGCCATCGCGACGATAACTATTACGAAGGTTCTCTAGGCACACCCGGCGCTTGCAGGGGCCGGAAGCCACGTAGTACCAAACCAACGAGGAATTCATCATGGCTTTAACAGTAAACACCAACGTAGCATCGTTGAACGTCCAGAAGAACCTGGGTCGCGCTTCCGACGCCCTTTCGACCTCGATGACTCGTCTGTCTTCCGGTCTGAAAATCAACAGCGCCAAAGACGACGCTGCTGGCCTGAACATCGCCACCAAGATCAACTCGCAGATCAAAGGTCAGACCATGGCGATCAAAAACGCCAACGACGGTATGTCCATTGCTCAGACCGCTGAAGGCGCGCTGCAAGAGTCGACCAACATTCTGCAACGTATGCGTGAACTGGCTGTTCAGTCGCGAAACGACAGCAACAGCGACACTGACCGCGTTGCGCTGAACAAAGAATTCACTCAGATGAGTTCGGAACTGACCCGTATCGCTCAGAGCACCAACCTGAACGGCAAAAACCTGATCGACGGTTCTGCCAGCACCATGACTTTCCAGGTTGGCTCCAACTCCGGCGCCTCGAACCAGATCACTCTGACTCTGAGCGCCAGCTTTGACGCAAACACCCTGGGTGTCGGTTCGGCCATCACCATCGTCGGTTCCGACAGTGCTGCTGCAGAGACCAACTTCTCTGCTGCAATGGCCGCTATCGACTCGGCTCTGCAGACCATCAACAGCACGCGTTCTGATCTCGGTGCTGCACAAAACCGTCTGACCAGCACCATCTCCAACCTGCAGAACATCAACGAAAACGCCAGTGCTGCACTGGGTCGTATCCAGGATACCGACTTCGCTGCTGAAACTGCACAGCTGACCAAGCAACAGACCCTGCAACAGGCTTCCACCTCTGTTCTGGCTCAGGCTAACCAGCTGCCATCCGCTGTACTGAAACTGCTTCAGTAATATCGGCGTGAGTTTTAGCGGGGGAGTACTTAACAGTGCTCTCTCGCTTTTTTGCTTTCTGAGGTGATGGTCATGGATATGAGTGTGAAGTTGAACGTGACTTATCCGGCCGTTCAACCGGCGAGTCAGGCCCTTGTGCCGGACGCGTCCGTTGACAAGCCTGCCGATAAGGCGTCCGTCGAGCGCATTGCCGCCACGGCCGAAAGTAAAGGCTCCGGTCTGCACAAGGATGATTCCAAGGACGATGCCAAAGTCAAGGCAGCCGCTGAGGACATCCAGAAATTCTTTCACGAGGTCAAGCGCAATCTTGAGTTTTCGATCGACGAAGATTCTGGCAAAGTCATTGTCAAAGTGATTGCAAGTGATTCCGGTGAAGTAGTACGACAGATTCCCAATGCAGAAATCCTGAAGCTGGCCGATAGCCTGAGTGATGCGAACAGTTTGTTGTTCCGCGCCAAGGCCTGATCGCCGGTACGGTATGTGTTGTCGGGTCACTCGCCTTTTGAAAGGGCAGCGAACCCCGCAGCATTCTTGAAGGGAGAAGCACCATGGCAAGTCCGATTACCTCTACAACAGGCCTGGGTTCGGGTCTGGCAATTTCCGCCATCGTCGAAGGCCTTGTCGGTGCTGAAAAAGCGCCCAAGCAAAACCAGATCGACAAGCAGAGCGCCTCCACGACTGCATCGCTGTCGGGTGTCAGTCAGTTGACGTCTGCACTGGCTGCGTTTCAGAAAACACTGGATACCCTGGCCAGCTCCACCACGCCTGCCTTCCAGGGCTTTGCTGCCACGTCTGCCAATGAGTCGGTGGTCAAGGCCACAGCGGGCAACACGGCAGTCAACGGCTCCTACGCGATTAACATAAGCCAGCTGGCAACGCCTTCGAAGGTGGCTACCGCCGCGCTGAGCTCGTCGCAGTCGAGTGCTATTCCGAGTGGTACGCTGAAAATCACTCAAAATGGCACTGATTACAACGTGGCGATCGACAAGACCTCGACGCTGCAGGAAGTGCGCGACAAGATCAACTCGACGCTGCAGGGTAAGGGCATCACCGCCAACATTATCAACGACGACAGCGGTTCCAGGCTGGTGTTCAGCTCGACAACGACCGGCAAGGGCAGTGACATTTCGGTGACGGGTGCTTCCGGCCAGGAAGCACTCAACATCGATGGCACCAAGTTGATGAGTGAGTCCAGTACCGGCGCTGGTGCGATTACCGCTGTCGCCAAGGACGCCGCATTCACGGTCGATGGCCTGAGTCTGACCAGCAAGACCAATACCGTGAGCACGGCGATTTCCGGTCTGACATTCGAGCTGGTCGCGCCTAGCGCTTCTTCTGCTGCTTCGGCATCGACCACGGTCACGGTAGCCACTAACACCGATGGTCTGAAAACCTCATTGCAGTCATTCGTCGACTCCTACAACACGCTGGTTTCACTGGTGTCGTCGTTGACCAAGGGTACTGTCGACAGTCAGGGTAAATACACGGCCGCTGCGCTGACCGGCGACTCCACGCCGCGTGCACTGCTGGCAACGATACGTGATCAGATTTCCACGGCTACGTCGAATGCCGGCTTGAGTTCCCTGGCGCAGTTGGGGATCAAGACTCAGCAGTCTGACGGCAAGTTGACGTTGAACACCACCGAATTGACTACAGCGTTGAGTGACAAGAAGCTGGGCAGTCAGATTCAGGCGATGTTCACCGGCGTGACCAATGCTGACGGCACGAGCTCGGGTGGCTTGATCGCACGCATGAACACTGCGCTTGAGCCGTATACCAAAGCTGATGGCGTTCTGGCTGGCAAGACCACCAGTCTGAATAAAGTGCAGACGCGACTGGCCAGTGATCAGGAAGCGCTCAACCGTCGTATTACTACGTTGACGGAAACCCTCACCAAGAAATACAACGCAATGGACCTCGTGGTCGGTCAGTTGAAGGCAACGGCTTCAAGCATTACTTCGATTTTCGATGCGATGAACGCTCAGAAAAACGCCTCGTAAAAAATGAGTGCAGAAGTACCAGGAACCCGACTCTGTGTCGGGTTTCTGCTTTTGGGCTAAAGTTTCTGCGCACTGCGTCGATAGCTTGAGTATCAGTATTCTGGATTTGTTACGAGGCCCATTATGAATCCGATGTTAGCGTTGCGGCAGTATCAGAAGATCGGCTCCCAGGCTCAGACCTCGGAGGCCAGTCCTCATCGTCTGGTTCAAATGTTGATGGAAGGTGGCCTCGACCGCATTGCTCAGGCCAAGGGCGCCATGGCGCGCAAGGATATCGCCAGCAAGGGCGTGCTCATCAGCAAGGCCATCGACATCGTTGGCGGCCTGCGCGAGGGGCTGGATCTGGAGAACTCACCCAGTGACACGCTGCTCAGACAGGACAGTCTCTATCACTACATGATGACGCGCCTGGCGGAAGCCAACGCCCGTAATGATCAGAAGATACTCGATGAAGTCGCCGGCCTGTTGATCACTGTCAAGGAAGGCTGGGACGCTATCGGCACCTTGCAATAATCTGCTGGTCTGAGGAGAACAATAATGAGTGCTGCGCTCAAGCGTATCGAAGAAACCCGCGAAGCCTTGGTAGGTGCGCTGGCAGATCGTGACTGGGAGGCTATCGTCAAGCTGGACCTGGCGTGCCGCGAATGCGTCGACGCGGTGGTCAGCGAAGCGCCTGACGACGAACCTGCATTGCGCAGCAACCTTGAGGAGTTATTGGGTGTCTACAGGCAGCTGATTGATGTTGCAACCGGCGAGCGTCAAGCGGTTGTCGAAGAAATGACTCAAATCCAGAATGCGAAGAGCGCGACGAAGGTATACCATCTGTTTGGTTAATGTTTAATTGTCATTTTTATTGTTCGACAAGAATTTCGCCATAAATTTGACTGTGTCCGTTTTTTTGACTTAACTAGTGATGTTTACTATTTTCTGGCGTCTCAAGGTTTATACAGCTGAGAAAGCCAAGCTGCCCCCCAATCATGGGCATTGAGTTGACTAGGGAAGTTGCTATTGCATGTGGCGTGAAATCAAGATTCTGCTAATCGATGACGATAGCCAGCGCCGCCGGGATCTGGCGGTGATCCTGAATTTTCTTGGCGAAGAAAATCTCTCCTGTTCCAGTCAGGACTGGCAGCAGGTGGTCGGCTCTCTGGCGTCTCCACGAGAAGTACTCTGCGTACTGGTCGGGAGCGTAAACGCGCCGGGCAGTTTGCAAGGGCTCCTTAAGACCATCGCGGCATGGGATGAGTTCCTTCCTGTGCTGCTGATGAGCGAAAATTCTTCTGTCGAATTGCCCGAGGATTTGCGCAGACGAGTCCTTTCCGCACTCGAAATGCCACCCAGCTACAGCAAGCTGCTCGATTCGCTGCACCGTGCCCAGGTCTATCGCGAGATGTACGACCAGGCTCGCGAGCGCGGCCGTCATCGTGAACCGAACCTGTTCCGCAGTCTGGTAGGTACCAGCCGCGCGATTCAGCACGTGCGGCAGATGATGCAGCAGGTCGCCGACACCGATGCCAGCGTACTGATTCTTGGCGAGTCGGGGACAGGCAAGGAAGTGGTTGCGCGTAATCTGCACTATCACTCCAAGCGTCGTGATGCGCCGTTCGTGCCGGTCAACTGCGGTGCCATTCCGGCCGAATTGCTCGAAAGCGAGCTGTTCGGACACGAGAAGGGCGCGTTCACCGGCGCGATCACCAGCCGTGCCGGCCGCTTCGAGCTGGCCAACGGCGGTACCTTGTTCCTCGACGAAATCGGCGACATGCCGCTGCCGATGCAGGTCAAGCTGTTGCGCGTCCTGCAGGAACGCACTTTCGAGCGTGTGGGCAGCAACAAGACGCAAAGTATCGATGTGCGCATCATCGCCGCGACGCACAAGAACCTCGAGACCATGATCGAGCTGGGCAGCTTCCGCGAAGACCTTTACTACCGTCTCAATGTGTTCCCGATCGAAATGGCGCCGTTGCGCGAGCGTGTCGAAGACATTCCGCTGCTCATGAACGAATTGATTTCGCGCATGGAACACGAGAAGCGCGGTTCGATTCGCTTCAACTCCGCCGCCATCATGTCGCTGTGTCGCCATGCCTGGCCGGGCAACGTTCGTGAGCTGGCCAATCTGGTCGAGCGCATGGCGATCATGCACCCGTACGGCGTGATCGGCGTGGCCGAACTGCCAAAGAAGTTTCGCTACGTCGACGACGAAGACGAGCAGATGGTCGACAGCATGCGCAGCGAGATCGAAGAGCGTGTGGCGATCAACAGCAATACGCCGAACTTCGCTTCCGGCGCGATGCTGCCGCCTGAAGGGCTCGATCTGAAAGACTACCTCGGTGGTCTGGAGCAGGGCCTTATCCAGCAGGCGCTCGACGACGCCAACGGTATCGTTGCCCGCGCTGCGGAGCGCTTGCGTATTCGTCGTACCACGCTGGTCGAGAAGATGCGCAAGTACGGTATGAGCCGTCGTGAGGGCGATGAACAGGCAGATGATTGACGCCGGTTTTTTGTGCCAAAAACCAAGCCCCTGATTTTTCAGGGGTTTTTTTTAGGCACGGGGATTGCTAAGTCTCTCTTAACACACCGTTTACTGACGGTTAGCCACGAGAGAGATGAATCATGTCCCAGGCCGCCCAACTGACTTCCGCCCTATCTGTTCAGGCTCAGTACTCCCCGGAGCTGGAAAGTCGTCAGGGGCTTGAGCAGGCATTCTCGCTGTTCAATCAAATGTCGGCGCAACTGACCGATTCCTACGGCTTGCTCGAAGCGCGCGTCACCGAACTCAAGGGCGAACTGGCTCATGCCGGCGCCCAGCGCCTTCAGGAGCTGGCGGAAAAAGAACGCCTGGCCAACCGTCTGCAGAATCTGCTTGATCTGTTGCCTGGCGGGGTGATCGTCATTGATGGCATGGGCGTCGTGCGCGAAGCCAACCCCGCTGCCATCGATCTGCTCGGGCAGCCGCTGCTGGGCATGCTCTGGCGTCATGTGATCAGCCGTTGCTTTGCCCCCCGAGAGGACGACGGCCACGAAGTCTCCCTCAAGGACGGTCGCAGGCTCTCCATTGCCACGCGCTCACTGGATGCCGAGCCGGGTCAGTTGGTATTGCTCAATGACCTGACCGAAACCCGTCATCTTCAGGAACAGCTGGCCCGTCACGAGCGTCTGTCTTCACTGGGGCGTATGGTCGCTTCTCTGGCGCATCAGATTCGTACACCGTTGTCCGCTGCGATGATCTACGCCAGCCATTTGACCGAGCAGGAACTGCCGGTGGAAACCCAGCAGCGTTTCGCCGCGCGGCTCAAGGATCGTTTGCATGAGCTGGAGCATCAGGTTCGCGACATGCTGGTGTTCGCCCGGGGCGAGCTGCCGCTGACGGATCGCCTGACGCCCGGTGCTCTGTTTCAGGCGCTGCAAAATGCTGCTGCGACGCATGTTCAGAGCGTGTCGGTGCGCTGGCAGTGCGACAGCATCGATGGCGAGTTGCTGTGCAATCGCGACACACTGGTCGGCGCACTGCTTAATCTGATTGAAAACGCCGTCCAGGCCAGCGCTGGCCGGATGCTGCTGAAAGTCCACGCCTACAGCCGCGGCAATGAGCTGCGGATCTGCTTCAGCGATAACGGCAGCGGCATTGACAAGGCCGCGCTGGCGCGCATCGGTGAGCCGTTCTTTACCACCAAGACCACCGGCACAGGGCTTGGTCTGGCCGTAGTGACGGCAGTGTCGCGTGCGCATCAGGGGCGTGTGCATTATTTGTCGAGGGTCGGCCGTGGTACCTGCGCCATTATCAGCCTGCCGTTGATCCCGGCTTGCAGTTCGACAGGTAATAACTGATGCCGATCAATGTGCTGCTGGTCGAGGATGACTGTTCGCTCCGGGAAGCGCTTGGGGAAACCCTTGAGCTGGCCGGTTATGGCTATCAGGCGGTCGGTTCCGCCGAAGATGCGCTGGTGGCCGCTGATGCGCAGCCATTCAGTCTGGTGATCAGTGACGTCAACATGCCGGGCATGGACGGTCACCAGTTGCTGAGTCTGTTGCGCAGCCGGCATCCGCAATTGCCGGTGCTGTTGATGACCGCACATGGCGCGGTCGAGCGCGCGGTCGATGCCATGCGCCAGGGGGCTGCGGATTACCTGGTCAAACCCTTCGAGCCCAAAGCACTGATCGCGCTGGTTGCGCGGCATGCACTGGGTCGTCTGGAGCCTGCCGAGCGCGACGGGCCGATTGCCGTCGAGCCCGCCAGTATTCAGTTGCTGAACCTGGCCAGTCGCGTGGCGAAAAGCGACTCCACCGTGTTGATCTCCGGCGAGTCCGGGACCGGTAAAGAGGTCTTGGCGCGTTTCATTCATCAAAACTCGCCCCGTGCCGATAAGCCTTTTATTGCGATCAACTGTGCGGCGATTCCGGACAATATGCTGGAAGCCACGTTATTCGGTCATGAAAAGGGTTCGTTTACCGGCGCGATTGCGGCCCAGGCTGGAAAGTTCGAGCAGGCGGACGGCGGGACGATACTGCTGGACGAGATTTCCGAAATGCCTATGGGGCTGCAAGCCAAATTGCTGCGTGTGTTGCAGGAACGCGAAGTCGAGCGCGTGGGCGCGCGCAAGCCGATCGTTCTGGACATTCGCGTCGTGGCGACCACCAACCGCGATCTGGCGGGTGAAGTGGCGGCGGGGCGCTTTCGCGAAGATCTGTTTTATCGCCTGTCGGTATTTCCATTGGCATGGCAGGCGTTGCGTCAAAGGACTGCCGATATTCTGCCGTTGGCCGAGCGGCTTCTGGCCAAGCACGTCAATAAAATGAAGCACGCGCCGGTTCGCCTTTCCGCCGAAGCGCAGCAGTGTCTGGTGAGCTATCCATGGCCCGGAAATGTGCGGGAGCTGGATAACGCCGTGCAGCGAGCCTTGATTCTGCAGCAGGGCGGGGTGATTCAGGCGCAGGATTTCTGTCTGTCCGGGCCTGTCACCAGCCTGCCTGTTGCCGCACCGGTCGAGGCTGCGGCGGCTGTGACCGTCACTGCTATGGCGGAGAATGCAGGTGCCGGTGTCAGTCCGGAATCAGTCGGCGCGCTGGGCGATGACCTCAGGCGTCACGAGTTTCAAATGATCATCGACACCCTGCGTTCTGAACGGGGACGTCGTAAGGAGGCTGCGGAACGCCTGGGTATCAGCCCGCGTACATTGCGTTACAAGCTGGCGCAGATGCGTGACGCCGGAATGGATGTGGAAGCCTATCTGTTTGCCACATGAACGAAGCACACTGATTGCCACTCCCGATCGGCGGTCACTGAATATTTTTGCTGTGATACAAGCCTGAAATAATCCCGGCGGCCCATGAATACGGGCGGTGCGGCGCGAACTCGTGTCAAGCGACATGATGCACTCATCTGGTGTGGCAAATAGCCGCCACCTAGCTGGCATCGTTGTTGCTATACCTTCTGTACCCGCTGAATCAGTGTCAAAAATTTGCGGGCCTTACGAGAGATATGTCCATGAGCCAAGGTGTTGAATTTAATCGCTTGATGTTGGATATGCGGGCCATGCAGATGGATGCGATGTCTGCGCCCAAGCCCGTGTCCGGTGCGCAGGAAGCCGGTGCCAGCAGCTTCGCTGACATGCTTGGTCAGGCCGTCAACAAGGTCGCGCAGACCCAGCAGGCTTCCAGCCAGTTGGCCAATGCATTCGAAGTCGGCAAGAGCGGCGTGGATCTGACCGACGTCATGATTTCGTCGCAGAAAGCCAGCGTGTCTTTTCAGGCGTTGACCCAGGTGCGTAACAAGCTGGTTCAAGCTTACCAAGACATCATGCAGATGCCGGTTTAAGGGACGTACTGAGTCATGGCCGAAGCAGCTGCCGATACCGTTCCTGCAAGAGCGGACGCTTCCGAAAGAAAACCGTTGTTCGGTATGTCTTTTCTGGAAAATCTTTCCGAAATGACCATGCTGCGTCAGATCGGCCTCATGGTCGGTCTTGCCGCGAGCGTGGCCATCGGCTTCGCCGTGGTGCTCTGGTCCCAGCAGCCTGACTATCGTCCGCTTTATGGCAGTCTGGCGGGCATGGACAGCAAGCAGATCATGGACACCCTGACTGCAGCGAACATCAACTACACCGTCGAGCCGAACTCCGGTGCGCTGCTGGTCAAGTCCGATGATGTGCAGCGTGCGCGCATCCAGCTGGCCCAGGCGGGCGTGGTACAGAACGACGCCAACATCGGTTTCGAAATCCTCGACAAGGATCAGGGGCTGGGCACCAGCCAGTTCATGGAGGCCACGCGTTATCGTCGCGGGCTGGAAGGCGAACTGGCACGGACCATTTCGGCACTGAACAACGTCAAGGGTGCCCGTGTGCACCTGGCAATTCCGAAAAGCTCGGTATTCGTCCGTGATGACCGCAAGCCAAGCGCTTCGGTACTGGTCGAGCTGTACGCCGGTCGTTCGCTGGAGCCGAGTCAGGTCATGGCTATCATCAATCTGGTGGCCACCAGTGTTCCCGAGTTGAGCAAGTCGCAAATTACCGTCGTCGACCAGAAGGGCGCTCTGCTTTCCGATCAGGCGGAAAACTCCGAGCTGACCATGGCCGGCAAGCAATTCGACTATAGCCGGCGCATGGAAGGCATGCTGACCCAGCGTGTGCAGAACATCCTGCAGCCGATTCTGGGCAATGACCGCTATAAGGCCGAAGTCTCGGCAGTGGTTGATTTCAGCGCTGTCGAATCGACCGCCGAAAGCTTCAACCCTGACCAGCCTGCCTTGCGCAGCGAGCAGTCGGTCAACGAACAGCGTTCCAGCAGTTCCAGTTCGGGCGGTGTGCCGGGTGCCTTGAGCAATCAGCCTCCCGGTCCTGCAACCGCTCCGCAAAACGCCGCAGCCGGTGCCGCGGGTGCAGCCGGCCCTATCGCTCCAGGCCAGCCCCTGCTCGATGCCAATGGTCAGCAGATCATGGACCCGGCAACCGGCCAGCCTGCGTTGGCGCCATACCCGGCCGACAAGCGCGTGCAGTCGACCAAGAACTTCGAGCTGGACCGTTCGATCAGTCACACCAAGCAGCAGCAGGGCCGTCTGACCCGCCTTTCGGTCGCGGTAGTGGTCGATGACATGGTCAAGACCAACGCGGCCAATGGCGAAGTCACCCGTGCTCCGTGGAGCGCGGCGGATCTCGCTCGCTTCACGCGTCTGGTACAGGATGCCGTCGGTTTCGACGCCAGCCGTGGCGACAGCGTCAGCGTGATCAACGTGCCGTTCTCCAGCGAACGCGCTGAAGTGCTGCCTGAAGCGTCGTTCTATTCGCAACCCTGGTTCTGGGACATCGTCAAGCAGGCTGTTGGCGTGATCTTCATCCTGATCCTGGTGTTCGGTGTACTGCGCCCGGTGTTGAACAACATCACCAATGGCAAGCGCAAGGAACTGGCAGGTTTCGGTGGCGACGCCGAACTGGGTGGCATGGGCGGTCTGGACGGCGAATTGTCCAACGATCGCGTAAGCCTGGGCGGCCCGCAGAGCATTCTGCTGCCAAGCCCGACCGAAGGCTATGACGCACAGCTGAATGCAATCAAGAGTTTGGTGGCTGAGGATCCTGGCCGTGTGGCTCAGGTTGTGAAAGAGTGGATCAACACTGATGAATGAACGAGCCATGGTAGCCAAACTCTCCAAAGTTGAAAAAGCGGCTGTACTGTTGCTCTCGCTGGGCGAAACCGATGCGGCTCAGGTGCTCCGGCACATGGGCCCCAAGGAAGTCCAGAAGGTCGGCGTGGCGATGGCGCAGATGCGCAATGTGCATCGCGAGCAGGTCGAAGAGGTCATGAGCGAATTCGTCGACATCGTCGGCGATCAGACCAGCCTTGGCGTCGGTTCCGACGGCTATATCCGCAAGATGCTGACTCAGGCACTGGGCGAGGACAAGGCCAACGGCCTGATCGACCGGATTCTGCTGGGTGGCAATACCAGTGGTCTGGACAGCCTCAAGTGGATGGAGCCGCGTGCCGTTGCCGACGTGATCCGTTTCGAGCACCCGCAGATTCAGGCCATCGTGGTCGCCTATCTCGACGCCGACCAGGCAGGCGAGGTGCTTGGGCATTTCGATCACAAGGTCCGCCTCGATATCATCCTGCGCGTGTCGTCGCTCAACACCGTACAGCCAGCGGCTCTGAAGGAATTGAACCAGATTCTCGAGAAGCAGTTCTCCGGTAACGCCAACACGTCGCGTACCACACTGGGTGGTATCAAGCGTGCGGCCGATATCATGAACTTCCTCGACAGCTCGATCGAAGGTTCGCTCATGGACTCGATCCGCGAGGTCGACGAAGACCTGTCGGTGCAGATCGAAGACCTCATGTTCGTCTTCAACAATCTTTCCGACGTGGACGATCGCGGTATCCAGGCGCTGCTGCGCGAAGTATCCTCGGACGTGCTGGTACTGGCGCTCAAGGGCTCGGACGAAGCGATCAAGGAAAAAATCTTCAAGAACATGTCCAAGCGTGCCTCCGAGCTGCTGCGCGACGACCTGGAAGCAAAAGGTCCGGTGCGTGTCAGCGATGTGGAAACCGCCCAGAAAGAAATCCTCACCATTGCGCGTCGTATGGCCGAGGCCGGCGAGATCGTACTCGGTGGCAAGGGTGGCGAGGAAATGATCTAAGGATTCAGCCGACTCATGTCCAGTTCCAATAAAGAATCGGCCAGCGACCTCATTCGCGCCAAGGACGCCGGGTTGCTCGATATCTGGGCGCTGCCCAGCTTCGATCCGCACGTGGAGCCCGAGCCTGAACCGGAGCCCGAGCACGTCGACGAACCGGCCGAGATGGAAGAAGTGCCGCTGGAAGAAGTCCAGCCACTGACCCTGGAAGAGCTGGAAAGTATCCGCCAGGAGGCCTGGAACGAAGGTTTCGCCACCGGTGAAAAGGAAGGTTTTCACAGCACTCAGCTAAAAGTGCGCCAGGAGGCGGAGGTCGTTCTTGCAGCAAAGGTTGCCAGCCTGGAACAACTGATGGGCAACCTGCTGACACCTATCGCCGAGCAGGATACCCAGATCGAAAAGGCTGTCATTCATCTGGTCGAGCACATCGCGCGTCAGGTGATTCAGCGTGAGCTGGTCACCGACTCGGCACAGATTGCCAGCGTCTTGCGCGATGCTCTCAAGCTCTTGCCTATGGGCGCCCAGAATGTGCGAATTTTCATAAACCCTCAGGACTTCCTGCTGGTCAAGGCCATGCGCGAACGTCACGAGGAGTCCTGGAAGATCGTCGAAGACGAAGACCTGCTGCCGGGCGGTTGCCGGATCGAAACCGAACATAGCCGTATCGACGCCAGCGTCGAAACGCGCATCGCCCTGGCAATTTCCAAGATGCACGACCAGTTGCATGAACAGGTAACCCATCCTGCGGCAGCCGATCTGAGTATCGATCTGCAAGCCTCGCCAGGCACAGTGCCCACTGCTGACGAATCCGACGCGGACACCCTCGATGCGCCTTGATCGCACCAGTTTCGCCAAGCGCCTCGGTTCCTATGCCGAGTCGATCAGCCTGCCTGCCCAGCCCGTAGTGGAAGGCCGCCTGCTGCGCATGGTGGGCCTGACGCTTGAGGCCGAGGGCCTGCGCGCGGCCATGGGCAGCCGCTGTGTGGTCATCAATGACGACAGTCATCACCCGGTAGAAGTCGAAGCCGAAGTGATGGGTTTTTCCGGTGGCAAGGTGTTTCTGATGCCGGTCGGCAGCGTGGCCGGCATTGCGCCTGGCGCACGGGTCGTGCCGCTGGCCGACACCGGTCGGCTACCGATGGGCATGAGCATGCTGGGTCGGGTGCTCGATGGTGCCGGTCGTCCGCTGGATGGTCGCTCGCCGATCAAGGCCGAAGACTGGGTGCCGATGGATGGCCCGACCATCAACCCGCTCAAGCGTGATCCCATCAGTCAGCCGCTGGATGTCGGCATTCGCTGCATCAACGGTTTATTGACGGTTGGCCGCGGTCAGCGTCTCGGGCTGTTTGCCGGTACGGGCGTGGGCAAGAGTGTGTTGCTCGGCATGATGACGCGCTTCACCGAGGCGGAAATCATCGTCGTCGGCCTGATAGGTGAGCGGGGCCGTGAGGTCAAGGAGTTCATCGAGCACATCCTCGGCGAAGAGGGCCTGAAGCGTTCGGTGGTAGTTGCTTCGCCAGCCGATGATGCGCCTCTGATGCGCTTGCGTGCAGCGATGTATTGCACGCGAATTGCCGAATACTTTCGTGACAAGGGCAAGAATGTCCTGTTGCTGATGGACTCCCTGACCCGTTTTGCTCAGGCTCAGCGGGAAATCGCGCTGGCCATTGGCGAGCCGCCGGCCACCAAGGGCTATCCGCCCTCTGTCTTCGCCCGTTTGCCCAAGCTGGTGGAGCGCGCTGGCAATGCCGAGGCGGGTGGCGGTTCGATCACTGCGTTTTACACGGTGCTGTCGGAGGGTGATGACCAGCAGGACCCGATTGCCGACTCGGCGCGTGGTGTGCTCGACGGTCACATCGTGCTGTCCCGGCGCCTGGCCGAGGAGGGGCATTACCCGGCCATCGACATTGAAGCGTCCATCAGCCGGGTCATGCCCGCAGTGGTCAGCCCTGAACACATGGCGCGTGCCCAGCATTTCAAACAGTTGTGGTCGCGCTATCAGCAGACCCGCGACCTCATCAGCGTGGGTGCCTATGTAGCAGGCGGCGATCGCGAGACGGACATGGCCATTGCGCTGCATCCGGTACTGGTGCGCTACCAGCGCCAGGGCTTGCGTGAAAACGAAAGCATACAAGGCAGCAGCGATGCGCTGGCGTCGATCTTTGCACCAGCGCCTGGCGGCTGATAACCCATGGCCCAAAGTCGAGCGGCGCGTCTGGCGCCGGTGGTCGAGATGGCAGAAGCTGCCGAGCGAACCGCCGCCCAGCGCCTTGGGCACTTCCAGGGACAGGTCAACCTTGCCAACAACAAGCTGCAGGAGCTTGACCAGTTCCGTCAGGATTACCAGCAGCAATGGTTGCAGCGCGGCAGTACCGGGGTTTCCGGACAGTGGCTGCTGGGTTACCAGCGCTTTCTCAGTCAGCTCGATGTCGCCGTTGCCCAGCAATACAAAAGTCTCGAATGGCACAAGGCCAATCTGGATCGGGCGCGCAGCGCCTGGCAGGATTGTTACGCGCGGGTAGAGGGCTTGCGCAAGCTGGTGCAGCGCTACATGGACGAGGCGCGCAGGCTGGAGGACAAGCGCGAGCAGAAATTGCTCGACGAGTTGTCGCAGCGCCTGCCTCGCCATGAACAATTCTGACGTTTGACTCAAACAGACCCGCAGCGATCTCTCTGGCTGGTCTACGCTATCAATGTCTCGGTGATGAAACACCTCGAGGTTCCCATGACTGTCACTTCCGAACGTTCTGCCGATGGCCAGACGCTGACCCTTTATATCGAAGGACGCTTCGATTTCAATTCCCATCAGGCGTTTCGCACTGCCTATGAGGACTATCCGCAGTCACTGAACTACGTGGTCGACCTGCGCAGTACGCATTATCTGGACAGTTCTGCGCTGGGGATGCTGTTGCTGCTGCGCGATCACGCTGGCGGTGACAAGGCACTGGTGCGCCTGGTCAACTGCACGCCTGATGTGCTGAAGATTCTGGCCATTTCCAATTTCTCGAAGCTGTTCGAATTGAGCATACCCAGTGCAGCCAGCCCCGAAAAAACTGTGCATTCTGATCGCTGATGACAGCACCAGTGACCGCCTGCTGCTTTCAACGATCGTTGCGCGGCAGGGTCACCGGGTCCTCAGCGCGGGCAACGGTGTCGAAGCGGTGGCCATCTTCAAGGCCGAAAGCCCGCAGTTGATTCTGATGGACGCCATGATGCCGGTCATGGATGGTTTCGAAGCGGCGCGAAGAATCAAGGCGATGACCGGCGAATCGCTGGTGCCGATCATCTTCCTCACCTCGCTCACCGAGGGCGAAGCGCTTGCGCGCTGCCTGGACGCAGGTGGCGACGATTTCATGTCCAAGCCTTACAATCCGCTGGTATTGGCCGCCAAGATCAACGCCATGAACCGTTTGCGGGTGTTGCACGAAACCGTCCGCCAGCAGCGTGACCAGATCGCCAGGCACCATGAGTATCTGCTCAATGAGCAGCGGGTCGCCAAGGCGGTGTTCGATCAGATCGCCCACGCCGGTTGCCTGGGGGCGAGCAATATCCGCTACCTGCAGTCTCCCTACGCGCTGTTCAACGGTGACCTGATGCTGGCCGCCTACACACCTGCCGGGCACATGCAGGTGCTGCTCGGGGATTTCACCGGGCATGGCTTGCCGGCTGCGGTGGGTGCGATGCCGCTTGCGGAAGTGTTCTACGGCATGACGGCCAAGGGCTATGGACTGGTTGAAATCCTCCGTGAGATGAATGCCAAGCTCAAACGCATCCTCCCGGTCGACATGTTTTGCTGTGCGACGCTGCTGTGTATCAATCTGCCGCAGCGGCAGGTCGAGGTCTGGAGTGGCGGCTTGCCGGACGGCTACCTGTTGCGCGGCGCGCAGGGTGAGCATGTGCCGCTGGCTTCGAATCATCTGCCATTGGGCGTGCTGAGCGTCGCTGCCTTCGACGCGCGCACTGACGTATATCCGTTGGCACCGGGTGATCGCATATTTCTGTTGTCCGACGGCGTGCTCGACACCAGTAACAATGAGGAGGAGCTGTTCGGTGCGCAGCGTCTGCGACAGGTTCTGTCTGCCAATCGCGAGCCGCACTTGTTGATCGAAGAGATCCTCGAGGCGCTCAACGAATTTGGCGGCAAGGCCCGTGACGATGTGAGCCTGCTGGAAGTCAGCGCTGTCGAGGCGCCGCTGGAGAGCCTGCCTGCCATGATGTATTCGGACAGTGGCGCATCCAGCCCGCTGGACTGGTCGGCCAGCTTCGAGTTTCGTGCCTCTACCCTCAAGCGTTTCAACCCGCTGCCCTATGTTCTGCAATTGCTGCTGGAGGTTCATGGCCTGCGTGATCAGGGCGCCGCACTGCATATGGTCCTCGGCGAGCTGTACAGCAATGCGCTGGAGCATGGTGTGCTAGGGTTGGACTCGACGCTCAAGCACGATGCAGCAGGCTTCGCCCTTTATTATCAGCAGCGCGCAGAGCGTCTCGACAGGCTGAAGTCAGGCTTTATCCGGGTGAGCCTGCAGGTTGAAGCGGTCGAGCAGGGCGGTCGGCTGACCCTCAGTGTCGAGGACAGCGGTCAGGGATTCGATGTGGAAAAGACCCGGACGCTGATGCCTGCCAGCAATGAACTGTATGGTCGCGGACTGCATCTGGTCTGCGAATTGAGCCGCGAGGCCAGGTGGTCAAGGGATGGCAGGACCGCCTGCGTGGAATTTTCCTGGGAGGGAGTGGCATAATCCCCGCCTGGAGTCTTGATCAAGGAGTGAACAAGTGTCGATTCATCTGGATTACAGCGTATTGAATACCTTGCAGGAGGTCATGGAGGACGAATATCCGACCTTGCTGGATGTTTTCCTCAAGGATTCCGAGCAGCGTATCGCGCAGCTGCGTCTGGCTGTCGGGTCGCGCAATCCTGATTTTCAGGAGTTGAGCCTGACCGCTCACAGTTTCAAGGGCAGCAGCAGCAACATGGGCGCCTTGCAGCTTTCCGAGCTGTGTCGTCAGCTTGAGGAGCAGGCTCGCCAGCAGCAGTTCGCAGGCCTGGCAGAGCTGATTGGCACGATCGACAGCGAATACATGACGATTCGCGGGCTGTTCAATTCCGAGCGGCAGCTGTTCGTCAGCTGAGTCCTGATCCCACCCGCTCGATTGCCGTTACGGGACATCATTTTAAATTGGCCCGCATATTGCTAACTACTCCGGTAAGGCGATAACCAGCAGCTGATGCGGAGACCGAAATGCCCCTTGCTACCAATGCGCTTCTTCAGGCCACAACCTCTGTGACCGCCAGGTCCGGTGTGGCCAACAATGCGGTCAAGTCTGCTGACAGCAGCAAGGACGGGGCCTCCAGCTTTTCCAATGTCTATGCAAAGCAGGCGAAAGACACCGTCCCTGCGCGTGAAGATGCGCCGGTAAAGCCAGCTCGCGACAAGACCGCGCCTGACAAGGACAAGGTTGCCGCCGGCAAGGACAAGCCTGCAAGCGATCAGGCGAATGCCGCCGACAAGTCGAGCGTTGCCGATAGCGGCAATGATTTGCCAGCCAAGCCGGCGGCTGCAGATGATGATGCGGAGCACTCCGACTCGAAGCAGGATGATGCGCAGGCTTCTGCCGATCCGGCGCTGACTGAGGGCCAGGCGGTCGTCGATCCGGCGCTTGACCCGGCATTGCAGGCAATGGCCGCACAGGCTCCCGCGGCGCCTGTAGCCAAGGCGCCACCCAGTGCGGAAGTTGTCACCGCACCAGTGGTCTCGGCGCTCACCACCACTCAGGCGGCACCGCCAGCCGTGGCTGAACAAGCCTTCAATCCCGACGCCGATCCGCTTGACGGCCTGGATGCCGTGCAGTTGGCGCTGGAAAACGCCACTGCCAAGACGCAACTGGCTGCCCAGAATGCCCAGGCTGCCAACAAGGCGACGCCGAGCAATGCTGAAGCTGATCCCAATCAAAATATCGTCAATAACCTGTCGGTTTTGAGCGAGCAGTTGCCCTCCGACGGGAGCAGCACTGAAAGCAGCGACAAGTCGTTCAGCGGTTTGATCGGTGAGGGGCTGAAGGATGTCAAAGGCGCCGCCGGCGACACGCGCGTCGACAACTTTGCCGATCGCCTCGCTGCGCTCAGCCAGGCCGCGCAACCTGCACGCACAGCGGCCGCACCTGCTGCGCCCTTGATGAACCAGCCGCTGGCCATGCACCAAAGTGGCTGGACCGAAGGCATCGTCGACCGCGTCATGTACCTGTCGAGCCAGAACCTCAAGACCGCCGACATCAAGCTGGAGCCTGCCGAACTCGGCCGTCTGGATATCCGTATCAACATGGCGCCCGAGCAGCAGACCCAGGTGACCTTCATGAGCGCGCACATGGGCGTACGCGATGCACTGGAAAGCCAGATGTCGAAGTTGCGTGAGTCGTTCGTACAGCAGGGGCTTGGCAACGTCGACGTCAACGTCTCCGACCAGTCGCAACAGCAGGCCCAGCAACAGGCTCAGGAACAGGCCAGTCGCGCCCAGCGCAGCGGTCGTGGCGGGGGCATGAGCTCTGGCGATAGCTCCGATGAAATCGCAGGCGTCGACGCGGCCATCCCGGTCAGCCAGCCAGCGGCACGTGTGATCGGCACTAGTGAGATCGATTATTACGCGTGAGGCAATCCTGTCCTGGTCTGATTCTCGTGCCAACGCTCCGCTCAGGCATGGAGTTCTTGGTGCTCCGCGTCACAAATCGTCGATGCGAAACAATGTTATGCCTTACACGCAGTCGCTGCTAACGCAGTGCTTTTCGACCGCGGAGGCACAGACGACGCAGAGTGC
>NZ_AWQP01000006.1:0-87088 GCF_000972175.1 Pseudomonas syringae pv. coryli str. NCPPB 4273
CGCGGAGCGTCGCACGATGGTTACAGGGTCATCGTTCCTCACGCTCCAGCGCAGGCTCGAGATTGCGCCGGGCTCAGGTACTCTCCCGTTCCACCAGGCTGCACTCCAGCAGATTCAGCCGTTGTATTTCTCCCTCTACCGGTAATACACCGAGGCTTTCAAGCACCCGCGTGGCAGCCATTACGCCGATCTGCAGGGCGGGTGGTTTGATGGTGGTCAGGCTGGGCAGCATCATTTCTGCGAAGGCGTAATCGCCAAAGCCCATCACGGCACAATCCTGTGGAATGCTCAGGCCTGCGCGCTGGCTGGCGAGCAGGGCGCCGGCTGCCAGGTTGTCGTTGGCGAAGAAGATCGCGTCAGGGCGGGGCGCTTGGTTCATCAGGGTGTCCATCGCCTGTTTGCCAGCCTCGAAGGGCGCTCGATCCGCGTCCGGGACGAAAACCCACGGCGTGATACCTAGCCCTTCCACGGTTGCGGCATAGCCGTCGCGACGCTCCAGTGCGCTGAAGTCGCCCGCGATGCTGTTCTGTACGAATGCGATGCGCCGGTAGCCTTTGTCATGCAGATAACGGGCTGCCATCACGCCGACGTCGTAGTGCGAAAAGCCGATCTGGATCGGGCTGCGGTCGGGTTGATGGTCCCAGGTTTCGATCACCGGAACATCGGTCTGCTCGATCATGTTCTCGGTAGCTGGGCTGTGAAAGCGGCTGGTCAGCACCAGTGCCGCTGGTGACCAACCCAGGAAAGCCCGCACTGCGCTTTCCTCCTGCTCTGCGGAAAAGTAGCTGGACGCCAGCAGCAACTGGAAACCGTGCCGGCTCAGTGTGTCGCTGAAGCCCTGAATGGTATTGGCAAAGATCGGCCCGGAGATGTTGGGAATTACCATCGCTACCACCCGGCTGCGTGCCGATGCCAGGCCGCCAGCAACCAGATTGGGCACGTAACCCAGTGCACTGACTGTGCTCGCAATCCGCTCGCGCAGTTCGGGCGAGACCTGTTCCGGCTGATTGAAATAGCGCGACACGGTAATGGCCGACACCCCTGCCTGACGCGCCACGGCGGTGATCGTCACCCGGCCTGCGCCTCGGCGTTTGCGTATCAGAGGCTTCTCGTCGGCCATGCTCGATCACTTCGCATAAAAGTAAAAAGAATATAAAACTAATTTTTCAGTATTGGACGATCTATCAGTCGTTTCCTGATACTGGCGATGTTAGCGCTAACAAAGATGGTTTGTCTGCTACTCGCCACCGCGAATGCCCGGACCCGGTTTAGTCAGCACGCATAGGCGCCAGTGCGCATCGCACTGTCGGATCAGGGCATATTTCAGGTAGGCACGCAGATGCACACAACAGGTGGGGATGGCGTCAGACACACGCTTCTGGCGCAGGCGATCGATCAGGCTCACACGGCGCGGGGGCGTCGTTGTGGGTGGTTGCTGATGGGGCTGACGGCATTGCCGTGTGTTCCGGCCATGGCAGAGACAGCGGCAGGGCAGAACACAGAAACAGTAGCGCTGGAATCGGTGACCGTGACCGCCACACGCCGCGAAGAATCGCTGCAAAAAGTACCGGTCGCCGTGTCCGTGATCGAGGGCGAACAACTGGAACGCGATAACCGTAATGGCGTGGCCAGCATCGTACAGCAGGTGCCATCGTTGAATTTCCGCACCGGGGCTTCCAACAAGGACACTTCGCTGTTCGTTCGCGGTGTCGGCACCATTTCCACCTCGCCAGGCGTCGAACCGACGGTGGCCACGGTGATCGATGGTGTGGTGTATGCGCGTCCGGGTCAGGCCACGCTGGACTTGCTCGACCTGGAACGCATCGAAGTGCTGCGCGGCCCGCAAGGCACGCTGTTCGGCAAGAACGCTTCGGCGGGCGTGCTCAACGTCACCACCAAGGCACCGACCGAAGAGACTCACGGTTACATCGATCAGTCGTATTACAGCGGCAACGAAAGCCGCACCCGTTTCGGCATTGGCGGCAGCCTGATTCCGCAAACCCTCAAAGGCTCGATCACGACGTTGTTCGGCAGCTATGACGGCAATGTCGATAACAAGCTCAATGGTCAGGAAGTCAACGGCTACAACCGCAAGGGCGCCCGCGGCAAGCTGCAATTCACGCCCAATGACGACATCACCTTCATCCTCGCAGCGGACTACATGCAGTCCCATGACGACGCGCCCAACGGGGTGGTAACCAAGGCGTTGACCCCGTCCTTCGCCAGTGCCCTGGCGCCGGTACGTGCCGACAGCGATAACCGCAATGTCGTCAGCGATTACCGCAGCCATGTCGAGGACGTCAACAAAGGCCTGTCCGGTCAGCTCGACTGGCAACTGGGCGACTACACCCTGACCTCCATCACTGCCTGGCGCGGTTGGGACAACACGCAGTATCAGGACGGCGACCGGCTTGGCACTGTCACCGCAGCGTTCCCCGGCACTGAAGACAAGGGCGATCTGGCGTTCAACCAGTATTCCCAGGAGCTGCGTCTGGCGTCGCCGAAAGGCCAGTTTGTCGAATACGTCGGCGGTCTGTTTTACATGCACGGCAAGAACGACGAGACCTATCAGCGCACGCTGATCACACCGACGACTCAGGATCGCGGCATCGCCGACTACAGCACCACCACCGACAGTTATTCGGTGTTCGGTGAAACCACGTTCAACTTCACCCCGGACTTGCGTGCGATTGCCGGGGCACGCTGGACCCACGACGATCTGGAATACGATCATCGCCGCGTATCGACATCGGCTACGACCGTCAGCGGCATTCAGCCAGCGACCAGCAGTTCCGGCTCGGTGGATGAAGACGGCAAGTCCGGGCGTCTCGGTTTGCAGTACGACCTGAGCGACAGTGTGATGACCTACATCACCTACTCGCGCGGCTACAAAGGCCCGGCCTACAACGTGTTCTTCAACATGCAGCCGCGTGACACCGAGGCTCTCAAGCCGGAAACCTCGAACACCTGGGAGGTCGGCCTTAAGGCCACCACCTGGAACAATCGCCTGACCACCAACCTGGCGGTGTTCCACAGCGAGTACGACAACTATCAGGCGAATTTCTTCGACAGCGTTGCCGGACAGGTCGTGACGCGCCTGATCAACGCAGGCAGTGTCAGCACCGAAGGCGTCGAGCTGGATTACGCCCTGCAAGCCACCCGAAACCTGAAATTCTCCGGTGCGTTGTCCTACACCAGAGCACGCATCGACAGCTTTGCCTGCCCGGCCGGTGCGGCGGCGTCCTGCAACGTTGACGGCAAGACCCTGCCATACAGCCCGGACTGGAAAAGCTACGTGCGCGCCGACTACACCATCCCGCTGGATAACGGCCTGGATATCGAACTGGGCACCGATTACAGCTGGCAGAGCGAAGTGCAGTACGACATCAGCCAGAACCCGGACACCAAACAGGGCGCTTACGGCATCTGGAACGCCAGCGTGGCACTGGCGGATTACAACAGCGGCTGGCGTGTGGCACTGCTGGGCAAGAACCTGGCCGACAAGTCCTATTCGCCAATGCTCGCCACCGGCGGGAATTACGTTTACCGATCCGTACCGCGTGATGACGAGCGTTATTTCGGCGTGCAGTTACGCAAGGATTTTTGAGCCGAGACCCCAGGCAACACGTAAGGAGTGAGGTATGAGCACGACTGCTCGACAGATGAAACTGGGCGCTTTCCTGATGGCCACCGGGCACCATGTCGCTGCCTGGCGGCACCCGGAGGTGCCTGCGGATGCAGGGCTGGATTTCAAGCATTACCGGCACGTGGCCAGGGTCGCGGAGGCGGCAAAATTCGATGCACTGTTCGTCGCCGACAGCGTGGCTGCCGCGACCGGTGATATCGCCAGCCGCATGGCGCGCTCCGATCATTTCGAGCCACTGACCCTGCTCTCGGCACTCAGCGCGGTGACCGAGCATATTGGTCTGATCGCGACAGCGACCACCACCTACAACGAGCCGTATCACGTAGCCCGCAAGTTCGCCTCGCTGGATCATCTCTCCGGTGGGCGAGCGGGCTGGAATCTGGTGACGTCGGATGCCGCCGCCGAAGCGCAGAACTTCGGTCGCGCCGAGCATGTGGGTCACGCCGAGCGCTACAGCCGCGCACGAGAGTTTCATCAGGTGGTGACCGGCCTGTGGGACAGTTGGGCAGACGATGCCTTCACCCGCGACAAGGCCAGTGGCGAGTATTACGACCCGGCCAAAATGAATGTGCTCGATCATCAGGGCGAGCATTTCCGCGTCAAGGGGCCGCTGAACGTGGCGCGTTCGCCGCAGGGTCAGCCGGTGGTGGTGCAGGCCGGTTCCTCGGAAGTCGGACGTGATCTGGCGGCGCAGACGGCGGAAGTGGTATTCACCGCGCAGACCTCGCTGGCCAGTGCGCAAGCTTTCTACGCTGACCTCAAGGGCCGTCTGAGTGCTTACGGGCGGGCCGTCGATTCTCTGAAAATCATGCCCGGCGTGTTCATCGTCGTGGCCGAAACCGAAGCCTTGGCGAACGCTAAATTCGAGTCGTTTCAGGAACTGGTCGAGCCTCAGGTCGGGGTCGCTCTACTGGGCCGCATGCTGGGCAATTTCGACCTGTCGGGTTACCCGCTGGACGGCCCGCTGCCGGAATTGCCATTGACCGACAGCGGCCAGCGCAGCCGGCAGAAACTGCTCACCGAACTGGCCGATCAGGAAAACCTGACTCTGGCGCAACTGGGGCGACGAATTGCCGGTGGGCGAGGGCACTACAGCCTGATCGGCACGCCAGAGCAGGTTGCCGATGAGTTGCAGCGCTGGTTCGAGCAAGGCGCGGCGGATGGCTTCAATGTGCTGGTGCCGCACCTGCCGGGCGGTCTGGAAGATGTCGCGCAGCTTCTGGTGCCGGAGTTGCAGCGGCGCGGGCTGTTTCGTACCGAGTATGAGGGTACGACCTTGCGTGAAAACCTGGGCTTGCAACGGCCTGCTTATAGATTTTGATCGTTGCCGCATGCAAGTCCTGATGGGCGCAGCAAGCGGGCTTCTGCCCGCAGGGCGTGGAAGCGACCGGGGCGGTGGTCCGCATTGTTCGCGAAGACGGTATTTCAGACGATGAATTTTCAGTGCTTGTACCGGCCCTTTCGCGAACAAGTTCGCTCCCACGGCCTTCGGCCAGAATCAAAGACAGATTTGTGTACGGCTGTGATTTTCGGACATAGACCACTGAATTAAAGGATTACCCATGAAACCATTCACGTTTATCGCCGCCATTCTGGCCTTTAGCGGCCTGTTCGGTACAGCTGCTGCCGACGAGCCTGACACCCTTCGCATCGGCTATCAGAAGGGTTCGATCACGCTGGTGCTGGCTAAGGAACATGGCCTGCTGGAAAAGCGTTTTCCCCAGAAGAAAATCAAATGGGTCGAGTTTCCGGCCGGGCCGCAGATGCTGGAGGCGCTGAATATTGGCAGTCTGGACATTGCCTCCACCGGCGACATTCCGCCGATTTTCGCCCAGGTCGCAGGTGCCGACCTGGTCTACATCGGTGCCGAGCCACCCAAGCCGCAGGTGGAAACCCTGTTGGTGCGCAACGAAAGCCCGGTGCACAGCGTCGCAGAATTGAAAGGCCGCAAGGTCGCTCTGCAGAAAGGCTCCAGCTCGCATAACGTGGTGCTGCGTTTGCTCAACAAAGCCGGCCTGACCTTCAAGGATATTCAGCCAATCTACCTGACCCCTGCCGATGCTCGCGCGGCCTTTGAAAACGGCAGTGTCGATGCTTGGGCGATCTGGGACCCTTACTATTCCATCGCCATGAGCGAAGGCCACACTCGCCTGCTGGCCAACGGCGAGGGGCTTGGATTGTCCGGGCCGTTCTATACCGCACGGCGGGCGTTTGCCGAGGAAAATGCAGCGCTCGTGCAGCAGGTGCTCGACGAACTGACGGTGGCCGACGGGCTGTCGCGCTCGCAGCGTGTCGAGAGTATTCAGATACTGGCGCGCAGCATGGGCTTGTCCGAAGCGGTAATGACTCAGTATCTTGACCATCGGCCTGTATCACCCAGCCTGCCGATCACGCCGGAGATCGTACGCGCGCAGCAGGCGACCGCTGATCTGTTTTACGACAACCACTTGATACCCAAGCGGGTCGACATTCAGCAGGTTGTCTGGCAAAAGCCATGATTCCGGCGTTGCGAACGGGCGTCGCCTGTTCGCAAACGCAATCAAGACGCCTCGAATATCCCCCAGACAAGAGAGGACTCAATGACCTACATCGCTGCCGAAAAACGTTACGAAGACATGCCTTATCGCCGTACCGGCCGCAGCGGGCTGGTGCTTCCGGCACTGTCTTTGGGCTTGTGGCACAACTTCGGTGACAGCACACCGATCGACACCCAGCGCGCCATGCTGCGTACGGCGTTCGATCTGGGCATCAATCATTTCGACCTGGCCAACAACTATGGCCCGCCGTACGGCAGCGCCGAGATCAACTTCGGCCGTCTGCTGCGCGAAGACTTCAAGCACTACCGTGATGAATTGATCATCTCCAGCAAGGCTGGCTGGGACATGTGGCCAGGGCCGTACGGGCAGGGCGGTGGTTCACGTAAATACGTGCTCGCCAGCCTCGACCAGAGCCTGCAACGCATGGGCCTCGATTACGTCGACATCTTCTATTCCCACCGTTTCGACCCGGACACTCCGCTGGAGGAAACCGCCAGCGCCCTGGCCACCGCGGTTCAGCAGGGCAAGGCGCTGTATATCGGGATCTCGTCGTACTCCGGGGCCAAGACCCGCGAGATAGCCGCGTTGCTCAAAGAGTGGAAAGTACCGCTGCTGATTCACCAGCCGGCCTACAACCTGCTCAATCGCTGGGTCGAGAAAGACTTGCTCGACGCTACCGAAGAGCTGGGCGCTGGCGTGATCGCGTTTACTGCGTTGGCCCAAGGGCTGCTGTCGGACAAGTATCTGAACGGCGTGCCCAAGGATGCGCGGGTCAATCGTCCGGGGGGCGGCTCGCTGCAGGCTTCGCACCTGTCCGAGCAGAACATCGCCCACGTGCGCGCGCTCAACGAAATCGCCCAGCGTCGCGGTCAGAGCCTGGCACAAATGGCCCTGGCCTGGACGTTGCGCGATCCGCGTGTGACTTCAGCGTTGATCGGTGCGAGCCGTCCCGAGCAGATCATCGAAAACGTCGGCGCGCTGAAGAACCTCGCGTTCAGCAGTGAAGAACTGACCGAGATCGACAGCTTTGCGGTGGAAGGCGGGATCAACCTGTGGGAAAAGCCTTCTCTGGCGGAGTAAGCACAGCCGTTTCCGGGTAATAACTCAGACCCTGCGTGGGCCGCCATCGGACGTTGAAAAATGCGTCTGGCGGCTCACTCGTCTGCGCGGGCAGCAACGCCGGGTTGTTCAGTGGCTTCCACTGGATAACAAAGAATGAGGTATGGCTCATGATTTTTTCCTTCTGCCCTCGGCAATGACCAGCGGATCGGCTGAGTACTGCCAAGGAATCTCGTCCAGTTCCCAGAGATGAAACGCTACGGGCGAGGCGAAATCCGGGTCTGGCGGCGCTTTGGTGTGATACTCGCAATAGTGCGTCTGAAAGTCGATGGCGGCTTGCACGAGCAGTGGTTCACTGAAGCGCCTGCCCCAGAACGCCGCCGTAACGGGTAATTGCTTTGGGACGCCGTTCGCGCCATGGCCGATGGGCAGTGTCAGCATGGGCCAGGCCAGCGCGTTGGGCATATCGAAGTACATGCGCTGTACCGGTAGTGTCTTCACCAGTGCGCCTGCCCGCTCGCCGACGTGAGCACCGAGCGGCAGCACCATCATGAAGTCAATCTGATAGTCATTCAGGGCCTTTTCAAAATGCCCCTGCTGTAGACGGCGTCTGTTCTCTGCTTCGAGTCTGATCCCCACTGGAATCAGTGAGGCAACCTGATCGAATAACTCCGGGTATCTTCGTAGCAAATAGTCTCTGTCGTCTTGATTCTCCAACACGTCTGCAAAGTCACGTACGGCCGACCAGTGCCGGGTTTCCAGTTGGTTGGCGTAACTGGTCACGGCTTGGGCGTTGACTCTCATCAGAATGCTGCCATCACTGTTCAGCACGTCATGAATGGGTTCTGGCGAGGAGTAAGGAATGTTTTCAAGAATTTCAGCATCCAGCCAAGGAAAGTCGATGACCCGTGCACCCAGCGTCTCAAGCTGATCCTTGAACCTGATAAACGCTGCGCTGTAGTCCTCGTCGTAAGACTGCGCAGGGGGTTGACCGGACGACGACATCCAGTCCGTCTGCGGAATGCCTATGGTCAGCCCTTGCAGAGGAAGAGAACCAGGGGTCGGGGTGATGGAAAGCTGCTCGCCTATCGATGGGGCCGACAGGCTTTGCGGGTCGTTTTCTCCATCAGGGCCGGCGATTATGGACAGTATCAGCGAGGCATCGCGGATCGAACGGGCCATGGGGCCGACCACGTCCCAGCCGGTTCGCAGGGGCATTACGCCGGCGCCAGACACCAGTCCCAGCGATGGTTTTATTGCGCTGGCGCCATTCGCAGCCGCAGGAATGATAATCGAGCCTGCCGTCTCTTCGCCCAGCGCTGCGGCGCACAGCCGTGCAATCGGGGCGACCCCCGAGCCCTGACTGGACCCGCCCGGCGTACGTATCGGGTCCCACGCGTTCCCGGCAAACTGGCCGACCGTATGGGTCGAGAGTTCGGAGCAGATGGTATGACCGATAATAAGAGCGCCCTGAGCCCTCAGCCGGGCGACGCATGTCGCATCACGTAATGCCAGGTTGCCGGAAAAGGCCTGAGTGCCGTTTTTGCTTTCAAGGCCCTGAATGGCGAAAGAGTCTTTTATACCAAAGGGAATTCCGCACAACGGAGGCGCCGGGCCGCGCTGATCGTCTGGAGTCGTCAGCCATTGATCGGCGAGTCTTGCCTGCTCCAACAGTGTCGAGAAATCTTCCAGCCGCACAAAAGCGTTGTATTTACCGTTATCGCCGTAGGTTTCTTGCGGGCCGTTGAACCGGGTGATGCGGCTCCAGTATTCGACTAGCACCTGTTCGGCGGTCAGTCTTTGCGGGTTGCCTTCGCGCAGCAGTGCGGCGAGTTCGACGATGTCGTAGTCAACAATCCGCTCGCGTCGTTCAATGCCTGCACCACGCGGCAGTGCCGCAAGCAAACGTAAATTGTTGGCGTGCTGTCGGGCGTCAGGTTCGCCGAGTAATGCACTTTCCATGTTGATCAGCTCCTTATGACTCCTCGAGTGGAGTCAAAAGAAGCTAATCATTAACGGGCGTTGCGGGTAACTGTCAGAAATGGCAGTGAACGTCTTGAGGACGGCTCAGCCTTCGTCAGCCTCGTCGTCATCCCCGCCATCGATCTTCATGCCCAGTTCCTTGATCTTGCGGGTCAGGGTATTGCGGCCCCAGCCCAGCAGCACGGCGGCATCGCGGCGGCGGCCGGCGGTGTGCTTGAGGGCGGTTTCGATCATGATCCGCTCGAAGGTCGGCACGGCGCTGTCCAGCAGGCTGGACTGACCGCGAGACAAGGCCTGATCGGCCCACTGGCGCAGCGCCTGTTCCCAGTTGGTGACCGGCGCGGCGTCCTGCGGCAGGCTCAGCAGTTCCGGCGGCAGATCGCTGATGTGCACTTCACGACCCGAGGCCATGACCGTGATCCAGCGGCAGGTGTTTTCCAGCTGACGCACGTTGCCAGGCCATGGCAGATGCTTGAGGTATTCCTCGGTCTCGGCCTTGAGCAGCTTGGGCTCGACCGCCAGTTCCTGAGCCGCGCGGCTGAGGAAGTGCTTGGCCAGGGTCGGGATGTCTTCGCGACGGTCCGACATGCGCGGAATATGGATGCGGATCACGTTCAGGCGGTGAAACAAGTCCTCGCGGAACTTGCCGGCCTGCACCAGGGTTTCCAGATTCTGGTGGGTGGCGGCAATGATGCGCACGTCGACCTTGACCGGCGTGTGACCGCCGACCCGGTAGAATTCGCCATCCGCCAGGACACGCAACAGACGGGTCTGGGTGTCGGCGGGCATGTCACCGATTTCATCGAGAAACAGCGTGCCGCCGTCGGCCTGTTCGAAGCGTCCACGACGCAGGTTGGCCGCGCCGGTGAACGCGCCTTTTTCATGCCCGAACAGTTCGGACTCCATCAGGTCCTTGGGGATCGCCGCCATGTTCAGCGCAATGAACGGCGAGGCCGAACGCGGGCTGTGGCGATGCAATGCATGAGCGACCAGTTCCTTGCCGGTTCCCGACTCACCGTTGATCAACACCGTGATGTTGGAGTGACTCAGACGGCCGATGGCGCGAAACACTTCCTGCATCGCTGGCGCTTCACCAATGATTTCAGGGGTGCGGGTCAGTGTCGGTGCAACGTCCAGGCCCTGTTGTTCCTGAGCGTGCTGATTGGCGCGCTTGACCAGCGACACGGCTTCATCGACGTCGAACGGCTTTGGCAGGTACTCGAACGCGCCGCCCTGATAGGACGCCACGGCGCTGTCCAGGTCCGAGTGGGCGGTCATGATGATCACCGGCAGACGCGGATGCTGCTCGCGAATCCGCGCCAGCAGGTCCAGGCCACTGGCACCCGGCATGCGGATGTCGGAAATGATCACGTCCGGTTGCTGACGGGCCAGACGGCTCATCACCCCGTCGGCGCTGTCGAAGCTTTGCGTGGTCATGCCTTCCTGTTGCAAGGCTTTTTCCAGTACCCAGCGGATAGAACGATCGTCGTCTACGATCCAGACAGTTTCACTACGGCTCATGTCGAAGCTGCTCCTTGTTCCAGCGGCAGGAAGATCGAGAACGTGGTGTGGCCGGGATGGCTGTCACACTCGATCAGACCCTGGTGCTGGCTGATGATGTTCTGGGTAATGGCAAGACCTAATCCCGTACCGTCCGGGCGGCCACTGACCATGGGGTAGAAAATGGTTTCCTGAAGCTCGGCCGGAATACCGGGGCCGTTGTCGATGATTTCGATCTTGCTCACCAGTCGATGGCGAACGTGACCGATGGTGAACTGGCGCATGGCGCGGGTACGCAGGGTGATCCGGCCAAGGCGCAATTCGTTCTGGCCGCTGATGGCCTGCATGGCATTGCGCACGATATTGAGCACGGCCTGGATCATTTGCTCGCGGTCGATCAATACGTCGGGGATGCTTGGGTCGTAGTCGCGCACCAAGGTGATGCAGCCCTGGCTTTCGGCCTCGACCAGGCTGCACACGCGCTCGAGCACTTCGTGCACATTGGTCATCGCCAGCGATGGCAGCTTGTTGGAGCCGAGCATGCGGTCGACCAGATTACGCAGGCGGTCGGCCTCTTCGATGATGACGTTGGTGTAGTCCTTGAGGCTTTCTTCAGGCAGCTCGCGGGCCAGCAGTTGTGCGGCCCCGCGAATGCCGCCCAGCGGATTCTTGATTTCGTGAGCCAGGCCACGCACCAGCATTTTGGTGGTTTCCTGCTTGGACAGCTGGGCTTCTTCCTTGGTGATGCGCAACAGCCGGTCACGCGGGTGTACTTCAAGCAACAGCAGGGTTTCGCCCTTGCTGAGGATAGGCGTCACCGCATAGTCGACCGTCAGGGTCTGACCGGTCAGTGCAGTGAGCATCGCTTCGCGCTTGGTAAAAGGATGAGCCTGTTCGACAGCCTGACGCAGCGAACTCAATGCTTCGGCCGACTCGGTGAACAGCTCGCTGATGAATTGCCCATGGCTGCGCTGCCCGCTGATGGCCAGCAGCATTTCCGCCGCCGGGTTCATGTACTCAAGTCGCAGGTCAGCGTTGAGCAGAATGGTGGCAGTGGTCAGGTTATCCAGTAACAGTCTGTGCAGCGCATCGCTGATAGTCATGAATCGTGTTGACCTCTTTTGGCACATTGCAGTCGCGCAATGCGGGTGCTGGTTGGTCTGCACCAGCAGGAGCAAGGCCACCAATACGGTGCTATGTCAGTGAAGTTGCAAAAAACAAACCAAGGCTCCGAAAAGAAGCGCTTTATCTGCAAAATCGGGCCGTTTTTGTAAAGAGTGCCCGCATACGGCGCTACCCGGCCAGGCTTCCTGAACCAGATTGGGCTGTATTGTTGCGCAGGTAGACATTGAGCGCACCAAAAAGGTGCTGGCGATTTGGCGAGGTCAGAAGAAGGGCAGGATGCTGCTTTTTGGTTCGGGCTTGTCCTTGAGCGGACACTCCGGCCGCACACCGTAGTCATCCTCCTTGCAGGGATGAGTCGCGCGTTTTTGCGCCAGGGAAATGCGCTGTACGTGAAACGGCTGGTTCGGGGTTTTTTCCAGAACACGGCCGAGCTCGTCGAAAATCTCTACCGACAGTTGATGCGTGCCGCGATCCACGTTGCTCAACGGGAATACGGGGCTGCGGCCGGCCTGGCCGACGGCCACGTTATCCAGCATCAGCCGGTAGCTGTGGCCCGCCTGTAACACCGGCTCGCTGGTGACGGTAACGATCAGGTCGCCGCTGGGATTGACCAGGGTGGCGTCCGGTTCGGGCACCAGGATTCTCAGCAACTGGTAATGAAACATCGGTTGTACTGCCGGTTTGGCAGGGTGGGCCTTCAAGGTGCGGGTCGGCGGTGTGCCGGTCATGTTGTTGCTGGGGGCGATGTCGACGCGGGTGGCGTTCTTGCGCGGCTGGTCGGTAAACACCCGATTACCCTGCGCGTCGATATAGGTGTAGACGTCGGCCACTGCGGGCAGCGTCAAGAGCAGCAACAGGCAGGTCAGCAGACCGCGCATCGTGTATCTGCTCATGGCTTGCCGAGGTGTACGCGCTGTACGGTCAGTGTGATGGTTTCGCTCTGTTGAATGATCCGCTCGCCGTCTTTCACGACCACCGCGAAACTGTGTTCACCGCGATCTACGTTGACCACCTGAAAGCGCGGCAGGTTGGAGGGCTGCCCGTACAGGTTGCCGTCCAGCAGCAGTTGCAGGCTGTGAGTCGGTTGCAGGCGTGGCTGGATCTTCACACCGATGATGAACGTGCCATTGTTGGCGCGTAAGGCTTCGTCGGTGGGCAGGTCGGTGAGTTCCAGTACGTCATAGGCCGTTTGCGGCTGCGATTGTGGCGCTGCAGGGGCCGGCTGCGGCGCACTGTTGACGACCGGTCTGGAAGGCGTCTGCGTTTCGATGCTGTTGAGTGGCGGCAGTTCGACCACTTCGGTCTTGGCCCCATTGGGCGGCTGGTTGCTGAACGCGGTGTTACCGTTCGCATCGGTGTACTTATAGATCTGCGCCAGCGCGGGCAGGCTGATCAACAGCAGCAGGCAAATCAGACTTTGACGCATGAGACTCTCGACAGCAGGGCAAGATTGGCCGTCAGCATAGAACACATCGCCCTATGCTGCGCTATCCGCCTGATGTGTCAGCGTTTCGCAGGGCAGAGGTCGGCTGTGGCCAGTACCAGCGCCTGATCGTGAATCGGGTCGGTCTGATAACGCTTCAGCGCCGCATCCAGTTGTATCTGGCAGGTTTCTGCCTTGCGCAGTGGCTGGAAGTCCGCGTAGGCCTGGAGCAACTGGGTCTGCAGGCGATCCAGTTTCGGACGGATGTCATCGACCAGGCTGAGCCTGACCGTGTCGGGCGCCTTGCCTGCCGCATGCCATTGGGCGAGCAGGGCGTTCTGCACCTGTTTATTGGCTTCGATCTGGGCGCGGAACAGGCGTTGAACGTCATCGGGGTTGAGCTTGAACTCGGCAGCACGGGCCTGGGCGGCGCTGATCACTTGCAGCTCGCGCGGCGGGTCCTCGACGGCCTTGCCGCTGTCCCACTTGCTCAGGGCAACCTGATCGGCGATGGTCAGGCGCTCGCTGATCGCTTGCAGCAGAGGTTCAAGTGCAGAAGGCTTCTGCTCGGCAGTGAAGGCGAAGCAGGTAGACATGAACGTCATTGTCAGCAGGGAAGTGGCCAGAATAAGGCGCATGGCAGTTCCATCTCGGTTCGGTTGGGAGATGCAGAGTTAAGCCCAATTGATCGGTGTGCAGCCAGTGGCGGGTGGTGAAAAAAACTTCACGTCGCGCCGAAGCTGCACATGGCGCACTGGCTGCGGCGAGTTTACTGCGACAAGGGCGTTGCTTCTGTCGCCGCGTAGAAGACGATGAGCTCGACCGGCGTGTCGCCAGTCTTGCCGCGATGGACGATATCGACCACTTCCGCCAGTGCGTCGCCTTTTTTCAGGCGAATCTGCCTGTTGCCGTCCCGGGTCTCTATGGTGATTTCTCCGGAGGCCACATAGGCGGCGTTAGGGATCGGATGGCTATGCCATTTCAATGCGGTATTTGCAGGAATGTCGATTTTCAGAAGGGTCAGTTCGGGCTGTCCTTCGGGGTAGGAGCTATAAGGTGTACCGTCCCAGGATGTGTTGCTTTTCAGCAAAACGCGGGACTCGACGGCAGATGGTGTCTGGTGGGCGATGGCGTTGTTGGTCAGTACGAGCAGGGCTGTTGCAATCAGGAGTCTGCGTGTCATGTCAGGAAGGTCCGGCTGGCTGAAATTCAGGCCAGAAGTTTGCCCGGTATTTTTTTGAAAACCCGATATCCCGTTACCGCACAAAAAAATAAAAAACCTGCTCCTGAAACGAAAAGACCTCCCGAAGGAGGTCTCCTGTTACGCCATCAATGCTGGCGTGGCTGGATCAGCAGCTGTAGTACAGCTCGTATTCCAGTGGGTGTACGAAGGTACGAACCTTGATTTCTTCTTCGCTTTTCAGCTCGATGTAGGCATCGATGAAGTCGTCGCTGAAGACGCCGCCCTTGGTCAGGAACGCGCGGCCCTTGTCCAGTTCTTCCAGGGCTTCTTTCAGGCTGCCGCAAACTTGTGGGATCTCTTTGGCCTCTTCAGGCGGCAGGTCATACAGGTTTTTGTCAGCTGCGTCGCCAGGGTGGATCTTGTTCTGGATGCCGTCCAGGCCAGCCATCAACAGAGCAGCGAATGCCAGGTACGGGTTGGCTGCCGGATCCGGGAAGCGTGCTTCGATACGACGGCCGCGTGGGCTGTTGACGTAAGGAATACGGATCGATGCGGAGCGGTTACGCGCCGAGTAGGCCAGCATGACCGGAGCTTCGAAACCTGGGACCAGACGCTTGTAGGAGTTGGTCGACGGGTTGGTGAAGCCGTTCAGAGCCTTGCCGTGCTTGATGATGCCGCCGATGAAGTACAGGGCGGTATCGGACAGACCGGCATAGCCTTCGCCTGCGAAGGTGTTCTTGCCATCCTTGGAGATGGACATGTGTACGTGCATACCCGAGCCGTTGTCACCGTACAGTGGCTTGGGCATGAAAGTAGCGGTACGGCCGTAAGCGTCGGCAACGTTGTGTACGCAGTACTTGAGGGTCTGAACTTCGTCAGCCTTCTTGACCAGCGTGTTGAATTTCACACCGATTTCGTTCTGGCCGGCAGTCGCCACTTCGTGGTGGTGAACTTCAACGGTCTGGCCCATTTCTTCCAGAGCGTTGCACATTGCGGTACGGATTTCGTGGTCGTGGTCGACCGGTGGCAGTGGGAAGTAACCCCCTTTGACGCCCGGACGGTGGCCCTTGTTGCCGCCATCGACGTCGCCGTCGGTCATCCAGGAAGCCTGTTCGGAGAAGATCTTGAACATGGAACCGGAGATGTCGGACTTGAACTTCACTTCGTCGAAGATGAAGAACTCTGGCTCCGGACCTACGAATACGGTGTCGCCGATACCGGTCGACTTCAGGTATTCCTCGGCACGGTGGGCAATGGCGCGCGGGTCGCGGTCGTAGCCTTGCATGGTCGAAGGTTCGATGACGTCGCACACCAGAACCAGGGTCGGCTCTTCGGTGAACGGATCGAGCAGGGCAGTTTCGTCATCCGGCAGGAGAATCATGTCGGACGCTTCGATGCCTTTCCAGCCAGCGATGGAGGAACCGTCGAACATTTTGCCGACTTCGAAGAAGTCGTCTTCCAGTGCATCGCGCGCAGGCATGGTGACGTGCTGCTGCTTGCCCTTGGTGTCTGTGAAGCGCAGATCAATCCATTTAACGTCATGATCTTTGATGAGTTGAACCGACTTCGACATGGTGTCCTCCGGGTGGCTAGAGACCGACTTGATAGAGTTATGGTCCCTTGAATTTGGGTGATGCCGGCGCAGATACTCTGCCAAGGCAACCTGCCTCACAAGGGAGCAATTTGCATGCCAGTGCCCCGTGTTGGGTTTTTTGCCTCAAACGCAGGTTTTCAGGGGGCGAAAACGCACCACGCGGGAAAAACACGCACCTTTATGGCGCTGCAATTTGGTGCGCCGACTCTTTTTGGTGCGTCGTTGATTGCGTGTACGATAACTGGTTAAACCTTGAGCAATTTCCGCTATAATCCGCGCCCCCCTTTTTTGGTCGGCACCTCACGCTCCGTTTCCATGAAACTAATCGTTAAAGTTTTCCCAGAAATCACCATTAAAAGCCCGCCGGTGCGCAAGAAGTTCATCCGGCAACTGGGCAAGAACATTCGTACCGTGCTCCGTGAACTGGACGCGGACATTGTCGTGGGTGGCGTATGGGACAACCTTGAGGTCGAAACCCGGCTGACCGACGCCAAAGTGCTGCAGGGCATCAGGGAACGGCTGAGCTGCATGCCGGGCATCGCCAACTTTCTGCAGGTCGCCGAGTACCCGCTGGGCGATCTGGACGACGTGGTTGCCAAGTGCAAACTGCACTACGCCGATCTGTTGCCTGGCAAGATGTTTTCAGTACGTTGCAAACGCGCCGGTCGACACGACTTCAGCTCCATGGACGTCGAGAAATACGTCGGCAGCAAGCTGCGCATGCAGTGCGGCGCGGCCGGAATCGAGCTGAAAAAGCCCGATCTGGTCGTGCGCATGGAAATTCGCGACCAACGGTTGTTTGTGGTTCATGACCAGCATCAGGGCATGGGCGGTTATCCGCTGGGCGCGCTGGAGCAGACCCTGGTATTGATGTCCGGCGGGTTCGATTCGACCGTTGCGGCCTACCAGATCATGCGCCGCGGCCTGATGGCGCACTTCTGCTTCTTCAATCTGGGCGGACGAGCCCATGAACTGGGCGTGATGGAAGTTGCGCACTTCATCTGGAAGAAGTACGGCAGTTCACAGCGCGTGCTGTTCGTCAGCGTACCGTTCGAGGAAGTTCTCGGAGAAATTCTGCAGAAAGTCGATAACAGTCATATGGGTGTAGTTTTGAAGCGTATGATGTTACGCGCTGCATCCGCCGTGGCCGATCGTCTTGAAATCGATGTGCTGGTCACCGGCGAAGCGATTTCACAGGTTGCCAGCCAGACGCTGCCCAACCTGTCGCTGATTGACGCGGCGACCGACAAGCTGGTCCTGCGGCCGCTGGTTGCCACCCATAAGCAGGACATCGTGGACCTGGCGACTGAAATCGGCACCGCTGATTTTGCCCGGCACATGCCAGAGTATTGCGGGGTGATTTCGGTCAACCCGAAGACCAACGCCAAGCGAAATCGCGTTGAGTACGAAGAAAAACAGTTCGACATGGCGATTCTCGAGCAGGCGCTCGAACGCGCGAAGCTGGTTTCGATCGATCGGGTTATCGACGATCTGAGCCGCAATGTCGATATAGAAGAAGTCAGCCAGGCGCTGGCCGGTCAGGTGATCCTCGACATCCGTCACCCGGATGCCCAGGAAGACCAGCCGCTGCAAGTCCCTGGCGTGGAGATACAGACGTTGCCGTTCTACGCATTGAACAGCCGTTTCAAGGCACTGGATGACACGCGCCAGTACCTGCTGTATTGCGACAAAGGCGTCATGAGTCGCCTGCATGCCCACCATTTGCTCAGTGAGGGACATGCCAATGTGCGCGTATATCGACCGAGCTAAGTGCCCGGGGCTGTTTGCCTGTGGCTTGCGTCACCGGCCCCCCGACACCTGTCGTCATGCCGTTACGGCTTTTGCCGACTCAAAATAGTAATCGCTGTCCTTAACCAGTCAGCAGACCGAATCCTCTGATCGAGATACACAAGTGATCGAAAATCTACGTAACATCGCCATCATTGCTCACGTTGACCATGGTAAGACCACCCTGGTAGACAAACTCCTGCGTCAATCCGGCACTCTGGAGCGCGGCGAGCTCAACGATGAGCGCGTGATGGACTCCAACGACCAGGAAAAAGAGCGCGGTATTACCATTCTCGCGAAGAACACCGCGATCAACTGGAATGGCTACCACATCAACATCGTGGACACCCCGGGCCACGCCGACTTCGGTGGTGAAGTAGAGCGCGTGATGTCGATGGTCGACTCCGTACTGCTGCTGGTCGATGCCCAGGACGGCCCTATGCCGCAAACCCGTTTCGTGACCAAGAAGGCTTTCGAAGCCGGCCTGCGTCCGATCGTGGTCATCAACAAGGTTGACCGTCCAGGCGCGCGTCCGGACTGGGTTCTGGACCAGATCTTCGACCTGTTCGACAACCTGGGTGCCACCGAAGAGCAGCTGGACTTCAAAGTCGTCTACGCCTCGGCCCTGAACGGCATTGCCGGTCTGGAACACACCGACATGGCTGAAGACATGACCCCGCTGTACCAGGCGATTGTCGATCACGTCCCTGCGCCAAAGGTTGACCGTGACGGTCCGTTCCAGATGCAGATTTCCGCACTGGACTACAACAGCTTCCTGGGCGTCATCGGTGTTGGCCGTATCGCTCGTGGTCGCGTCAAGCCGAACACTCCGGTGGTTGCCATCGACGTCAACGGCAAGAAGCGTAACGGCCGTATCCTGAAACTGATGGGTCACCACGGTCTGCACCGCATCGACGTTGAAGAAGCAGCTGCCGGCGACATCGTCTGCATCAGCGGCTTCGACCAGCTGTTCATCTCCGACACTCTGTGCGACCCACTGAACGTCGAAGCGATGAAGCCGCTGACCGTTGACGAACCTACCGTTTCGATGACCTTCCAGGTTAACGATTCGCCGTTCTGCGGTAAGGAAGGCAAGTTCGTCACCAGCCGTAACATCAAGGAGCGTCTGGACAAGGAACTGCTCTACAACGTTGCCCTGCGCGTTGAAGAAGGCGACACCGCCGACAAGTTCAAGGTCTCCGGCCGTGGTGAGCTGCACCTCTCGGTACTGATCGAAACCATGCGTCGCGAAGGCTTCGAAATGGGTGTTGGTCGTCCTGAAGTGATCATCCGCATGGTTGACGGCGTCAAGCACGAACCGTATGAAAACGTGACCATCGACCTGCCTGAAGAAGCGCAGGGCGCGATCATGGAGCAAATGGGTAACCGTAAAGGCGACCTGACCAACATGGTTCCGGATGGCAAGGGCCGTGTGCGCCTCGAGTACAACATCCCGGCACGTGGCCTGATCGGTTTCCGTAACGAGTTCCTGACCCTGACTTCCGGCGCAGGCATCCTGACCAGCATCTTCGACCGTTACGACGTGATGAAGTCTGGCGACATGTCCGGCCGTCAGAACGGCGTTCTGGTTTCGGTTGCTACCGGCAAGGCGCTGACCTACTCCCTGGAAACACTGCAAGCCCGTGGCAAGCTGTTCCTGGGTCATGGCGAAGACGTGTACGAAGGTCAGATCGTCGGCATCAACAGCCGCGACAACGACCTGGGTGTAAACCCAACCAAAGGCAAGAAGCTCGACAACATGCGTGCTTCCGGTAAAGACGAAACCATCGCTCTGGTTCCGCCTATCCGTTTCACTCTGGAACAAGCGCTGGAATTCGTACAAGAAGACGAACTCTGCGAAGTGACTCCAAAGTCGATCCGCCTGCGTAAGAAAATCCTTGGCGAAAGCGAGCGTACTCGTGCTGCCAAGAAGTCGGGCAACTGAGTAATCAGTTAGTCGGCTAGACACAAAAAACCCGGTCGCGAGACCGGGTTTTTTTATGCCAGTTATTTGCCTCTGGTATCAGTCAGCCTTGAGGCACCTACTTCGAACGGCCGCCCACTGGTGCCAGCAGCAACTCGATACGCTGCTTGCGAATCCCGTCGGCAGCCGCTTCGGCCAGAGCCGCGTCGGTGATGATGGTATCGAACTGCTCGAGCCCGGCGACCTTGTACATACCGAAGGTGCCGTATTTGGAACTGGTGGCGATCAGCACGGTTTGCGAGGCGGACTGCATGGCGGCCTGCTTGACCTCGACCTTCAGCGCCGACGGTGTGGTGGTGCCGCGTTGCAGGTCCCACGAGCTGGTGGACATGAAGGCCACATCGGTCGCCAGCTGGCGCAAGGTTGCCGCTGCCAGGCCGCCGACGCTGGAGCGGTTCGGATGATCGAGCAGCCCGCCGGTGTGAATCACATCCACATGCGCAGCATCGGCCAACGCGTTGACCACGCCGAAATCATTGGTGACCACGGTCATGCCCGACAGCGCGATGATGTGCGGGACGATTTCGAGTGTGCTGGTGCCTGCGTCCAGATAGATCGTCATGTCCGGGTGCAACAACCCCGCTGCGAGCCGCGCCATGCCCTGCTTGTGCGGCAACTCCACCACCGCCTTGGACTGGTGGCTGGGTTCGCTGTGGACCTGGCTGGCGATGCGCACGCCGCCGGTGACCGAGTAGGCACGACCCTCCTGTTCCAGCTGGGCGATGTCGCGGCGGATGGTCATGTGCGAGCAATCGAACATCTCCATCAACTGATGCACGCTGAGCACCTGATGCTTGCGTAACTGACGCAGCATCAGCTCCCGGCGCTGATCAGGGATCATAGGTGTACCGCCGGAAATGGCGATCTCCTCTTCAGTGGACATTCGTACTCCTGTACATCAATGAGCCGCCTCAGGCAGCAGACGGTCCGCGCATCTTAGCCAATCGCTTCGGCAATGGAAGCGGTCGCAGGCTTTTTTGCGCGGTTCGGCTCATCTTACCTCTGTCGCACTTCAACTCATCCAGTTGCCACCGTCGACGTTATAGGTCTGGGCGACCACGTACTCGCTGTCCGCTGAAGCCAGGAAAATGGCCATGCCGGTCAAATCGTCCGCTGTGCCCATGCGCCCGAAAGGCACTTGCTCGCCCACCAGCCTTTTCTTCTCGCCCAACGGCCGGTTTTCGTGGCGGGCGAACAACGCATCGACGCCGTCCCAGTGTTCGCCATCGACCACACCCGGCGCGATGGCGTTGACATTGATGCCGTGCCTGATGAGGTCCAGCCCGGCCGATTGGGTCAGGCTGATCACCGCAGCCTTGGTCGCGCAATACACCGCCACCAGCGCCTCGCCCCGGCGACCGGCCTGGCTGGCCATGTTGATGATCCTGCCGCCGTGTCCTTGGGCAATCATTTGCTTCGCCGCAGCCTGCAAGGTGAAAAGCGTGCCGCCGACATTGATCGAAAACAGCCGCTCGTAGCTGTCGCGGGTGATGTCGACGATTGGTGCCAGGTCGAACAGCGCGGCGTTGTTGATCAGGATATCCAGCTTGCCGGCCTGGGCGACCACTGCGGCGATGGCCTGATCGATGGACGACTGATCCGTGACGTCCATCCGCACCGCATAAGCGTTGGGTCCCAGTTCGGTCGCTGTGGCCTGTGCGCGTTGCAGGTCGATATCGGCAATCGCCACACGAGCGCCTTCGTGAATGTACGCCTGCGCAAACGCCCGCCCGATGCCTCGCGCCGATCCGGTGATCAGTGCGCTTTTACCTTCAAGTCGTTTCATGGGTTCATCATCCGTTCAATACAGTTGAGGGCTGGCGCTCTACTTCGGGTAGCCGGCACGTTTCATCTCGCGTTCGGTCACCGCCTGCGCGGCTGTGAGTGCCTGTTCAGTGGTGGTTTGCCCGGTCACCGCAGCAGAGAACAGCTTGCCGACCGAGGTGCCGATGGCCTGAAACTCGGGAATGGTCACGTACTGGATACCAACGTAGGGCACGGGTTTGGCCGACGGGTGCGCGGGGTCGGCGTGTTGCATCATCTGCAACGTTACTTTGGCGAACGGCGCAGCTTTCAGGTAAGCCTCGCTGTAGGTGGAGGTGCGGGTGCCAGGCGGTACGTTGCTGATGCCGTCTGTCTCGGCGACCAGTTGGATATACGCCTTGGACGTCGCCCAGGCAATGAACGCCTTGGCCGCATCCTTGTGCTTCGAGGTGGTCGGTATCGCCAGCGACCAGGCGTAGAGCCATGACGAGCCCTTGTCAGTCACTTCAACCGGCGCAGGTGCAAAGCCGACGCTGTCGACGACCTTGCTCTGCGCCTTGTCGGTGGTGAACGAGCCGGCCACGCTGGCATCCACCCACAATGCGCATTTGCCGCTGTTGAACAGCGCGAGGGTTTCGTTGAAACCGTTGCTCGATACGCCCGGCGGGCCATAGTTTTTCAGGGTGTTGACGTAGAAGTTCGCAGCCTTGCTCCATTCCGGGCTGGTCAATTGCGGTTTCCATTGCTCATCGAACCAGCGCGCGCCGAATGCGTTGGCCATGGTGCTGAGCAGGGCGATGTTCTCGCCCCAACCGGCCTTGCCGCGCAGGCACATGCCGTAAACGCCCTTGTCGGGCTGATGCAGCTTCGCGGCGAATTCGCCCAGCTGCGTCCAGGTCGGGTGTTCGGGCATGCTCAAGCCTGCTTGCTTGAACAAGTCGGTGCGGTAATAAGTGATGGTGCTTTCGCCGTAAAAGGGCAGGGCATAGAGCGTGTCCTTGACTGACAAGCCTTGGCGCACCGAGGGAAAGATATCCTCCAGATCGTAGTCCGGCGCAAGATCGGTAATCGGCTCCAGCCACTGTTTGGCGCCCCATAACGGGGTCTCATAGGTGCCGATGGTCAACACGTCGAACTGGCCACCCTGCGTGGCGATGTCGGTGGTCAGGCGCTGGCGCAGGACGTTTTCTTCGAGCACTACCCAGTTGAGTTTGATGTCGGGATGCTGCTGCTCAAAGGTTTTCGACAGGCGCTGCATGCGGATCATGTCGCCGTTGTTCACCGTGGCGATGGTCACGGTTTCGGCGGCCTGGACAGTCAGGTTGAAAAGGGCGGCGGACACGCCTGCGGACAGGAAAAGCGTTTTCCGAATGTTCATCGTAGTGCTCTCCACCCCGCGCCTTGTCTGGCGGGAGTCATTGTTTTTGTTGTTGGCCACGGTTGAGTCACCCTGGTGGACGGCTCGATTACAGCAGCCCTCAGGAGGCTGAACAAACGCAGCGCGGATCATCGACTGATACTTTTTTAACCGAGCATGCTCCGGCTGTCCGAAAGCAAAAAAGTATCAGTGCCGGTTTGATCGCGAGCTAGCCTTGGCCAGGCGCGAGGGCGTATGTTCAAGTGTCTACAGCGCATTCATAACGATAAAAAGGGGCATCCCGTGCCTGACAGCCGAGCCGCCTTGCTCGAGCAGCGCCCTGCCGAGCTTGAGGTTATTCTCCCGCAGCCCGACCACTGCTTTCGCTGGTACGAGCATGACTATCCCTACGCACTGGCACGCTGGAACCATCATCCGGAATTCGAAATTCATCTGATCCGCCAGGGCAGCGGCAGGCTGGTGGCCGGTGATTACATCGGTGAGTTCGCGGCAGGGCATGTGGCCCTGATCGGTCCGGATCTGCCGCATGACTGGATTGGCGATCTGGCCCCCGGTGAGCATTTGCCCGGGCGGGACGTGGTGCTGCAGTTCGACGGTGCAGCGTTGCTCGCCTTGCGCGGCACGCTGCCGGAAATGGGTGACTTGCAGCGTCTGTTCGAGCAGGCGCGACGCGGCCTGGAGTTCACCGGTGCGACAGCGGTGCAGGCCGCGCGCCTGCTTGAAGAGATCGGCCCGGCTCAGGGGCTGGAGCGGCTGATTCTGTTCCTGCAACTGGTCAACACGCTGATGAAAGCGCCTGCGCACGAGGTTCGCCTACTGGCCAGCACCTGGTATGCACCGACCCTGGATGCGCGTAGCTCCGAACGGATCAACAAGGCGTTCGACTATCTGCTGACCGAATTGACCAGCGATATTCGCCTGTCCGTCATCGCGCAGCGACTGGACATGAGCGATCCGGGTTTCTCACGCTTCTTCAAGCGCACCACGGGCCATTGTTTTATCGATCTGATGCGCAAACTGCGGGTCCAGCGGGCCTGCCGGTTGCTGCTGCACAGCGAGATGTCGGTGTCGGACATCTGCTTTGAAGTCGGCTATGCCAACCTGTCCAACTTCAACCGGCACTTCCGTGTGGAGATGCAGCAGACGCCCAGTGAATACCGGCGCGCCGCTGCATCGGTCTGATCAATGCTCTGCCGGCTCTTTCGCCTGCGGGGCGCGGGTAACGGCATTCACCAGCTTGCCGATGGTCAGGCCCTGCAGAAGGATCGACAGCAACACCACGATGTAGGTAATGCTCAGCAGCAGATCGCGTTCCGGCCCGGTCGGCAGGGCCAGCGCCAGCGCAACCGAGACGCCGCCGCGCAAACCACCCCAGGTGAGGATGCGGATCGTGCCGTGCGGCACCTTGCGCCAGCGACGCAGGAGCAGGATGGCCGGGGCGACGGTGACGAAGCGCGACAGCAGAATCGCCACGGCCAGCAGGCTGGCCGCAATCAGGTGCTGCCACGAGAACGGCAACAGCAACAGCTCCATGCCGATCAGCGCAAACAGCAGCGCGTTGAGCATGTCATCCAGCAATTCCCAGAAACCGTCCATGTAACGACGGGTCATGTCGTTCATCGCCAGATTGCGTCCCAGGTTGCCGATGATCAGGCCGGCCACGACCATCGCGATAGGGCCGGACACATGCAGTTCAGACGCCATCGCCGAGCCGCCGATCACCAGCGCCAGCGTGAGCATGACCTCGATCTGATACTGCTCGATGCTCTTGATCATCAGGTACACGGCGTAACCGATCAGGCCGCCGAACAGCACACCGCCCACCGCTTCGTGGACGAACAGCAGAGCGGTTTCGCCTACTGTCGGCGTTTCGCCCAGCTGCGCGATACCCAGCAGCACGGTGAACACCACCACCGCGGTGCCGTCGTTGAACAGGCTTTCGCCGACGATCGTGGTCTTCAGCGGCTTCGAGGCGTTGGCGGTACGCAACACACCGAGCACCGCAATTGGGTCGGTGGGCGAGATCAGCGCACCAAACAGCAGGCAGTACAACGGGCTGACGTGCCAGCCGAACAGGGCAAAGATCCAGTAGGCCAGTGCGCCGATCACCGTGGTGGCAATCAGCACCCCGAAAGTCGCCAACAGGCCGATGGGCCAACGGTAGCTTCTCAAGTCGCCCAGGTTGACGTGCAGCGCCCCGGCGAACAGCAGGAAGGATAGCATCCAGTTCATCAGCAGGTCGCCGAAGTCGATCTGGCCGATCAATTGCTGAACGCGATCCTCCAGGCCGGGATAGCCCAGAAAGCTCAGTCCTTGCAGAAGCAACGAAAACATCAGCGCGGTGACCATCACGCCAATGGTGGGCGGCAGACCGATAAAACGGTAGTTCACGTAGGTCAGCAGCGCAGTGAGGCAGATAAAACCAGCAGCGAGTTCAAGCATCGGTCATTCCAGAATCCGTAAGTGCAGTGTCTCGATCACCGTAACCGAGCCTGTGTTTGATGGACCGGATCTACGTCCAGACACATCTCGACACGCCACAGTGGGGTTTGCGTTGACCACGCAGAGGCGGTGATGTTGCAAAAAATGCCGGAATCACCAAGCGAAGCTGGATTTGAGATGGGGGAGGGAGGGCATTGCAGACGCAAAAAAGTCAGCCCGAATGACTGTCCGGGCTGACGGGGGATGTAACGCTGAGTGGCCTTCCTGGCAGGGTCATAATCATTGGCTGTTTCTGCATCCGCTGAGGACCTGGTACTGAACCGTATTCAGCTTGCCTTTGGAGTCTTCGTACGTCATCAGCTTTGGCATCACGCTACAGGTTTGCAGATCCGGGGATTTGCGGACCAGCTTGGCAATGTCCAGCTTCATGCCGTAGGTGTACTCCTTGATCTCCGGCATCGGCTTGTTATGGAGGGCGGCATACTTCTGCACGCTGGCCTGGTGTTCCTTGATCACCGTAGTGGCTTTGACTTCATCAGAGGTGTAGGCGAAAGCACTGATGGGCGAAAGGATAACCAGAGCAAGTAACAACGATTTGGCTGTGCGCATTTTCTTTTGTCTCCGTTTGAATGTGGCTTAACCCTAACCAATGCGCACTAACCGGAAGGTTGCTGAAACATTACAAATCGGTCATCTCGCAGATGTCAGCTTCCTAACAGTATTGTCATTGTTCGCTCACCTTCCTGTTAGCTCCCCTTCCGTAAGCTTGTTTCATCCCTGACGAGCGCCGAGCGCTGCGCAGGTCCGACATTCAACCGAGAAAGGTAATGATGATGAAACTGGTCAAATCGATGGTCTTCGCCGTAGCTGCCTTGTCCGCCACTGCAGCCTTTGCCGACGATGGTAACGAGTACGCAAGCCCTGCTGCCGACAAGATGCGCCTGGCGCAAGAGATGCGTTTCAAGGAACAGAACAGCAGCAAAGCCGAGCGGTACGTCAATGCCGACGAGAAAGCCGAGGCTGAACGGTCGACCAAGTCCGAAGGCTGATGCCTTTGCTGCCCGACCCGCTGCACCCCCATTCGCCCTTTGTAGCAGCTCCCTGCTCCTTTGGTCGGGGCGAATCTTTAAGCGTCCTTCGGGGCGCTTTTTTTATTCCTGGCAGAAACGTCGGCGATAAGCGTTTTTCATGCATCTGCCCGAAGGGCGTAGGAGCGAACTTGTTCGCGAAGAGGCCGGCATGCTCGCTGCAAATGCACCATCTTCGCTAACCAGCGAAACGTCGCCCGGCCTGCTCCTACGGCCTTCGGCGAGAATAAAAACAGACGTATCCGTTCAATGCCTGTTTCACCGTATTGAACTAACGCAGGCGGTACTTCACTTCCTTTCATATTTGTAATCCCGCCGTCACCTCGACGTTATCTTCGCCACTTCAAGATGGTGCCCCGCTGGCAGCTCTCGTACTTATAAAAAGAGCCAGGTCGACACGTTTAAAACAATCTGCCGATCCATCGGAGCACATATGACCCAACTCAGAACATTGTCCCTTGCCCTGTGCTCGACACTGGCAGGTGTAACACCGATTACAGCACTCGCCGAAGAACAGAAAGACGGCTTCATCGAAGGCAGCACGCTGACGGTACTCAACCGCAACTTCTACATGAACCGCGACCATCGCAATGGCGAGTCCAGCCCGACCGGCAATGGCTATTCCGAAACATGGGCGCAGGGCATCATCGGGCGATTCCAGTCAGGTTTCACTCAAGGCACATTCGGCGTCGGCGTCGATGCATTTGCCATGATCGGCATCAAGCTCGACACGGGGGATGGCAGAAACGGTGGGCGCAGCGCGTTCGATGTACTGCCGGTCGATGAGCAAGGCAACGCCCGGGACGAGTACACCAAAGTCGGCGGCTCGCTGAAGGCCAGGGCTTTCGACACCGTCGTGAACGTCGGTGATGTCTTCCCGTCCACGCCGGTGGTTGCCTTCGGCGACTCCCGCCTGCTGCCGGAGAGCTTCCGCGGCGTTACCGCGGTCAACAACAGCATCAGCGGCCTGACCGTGCAGGGCGGTCGCCTGCACTCCATGAGCCAGCCCGTCTCCAGCAATTTGCGCGACGGTTTCGCCACCTTCTACGGCGGCGCGGTCGACGCACCATGGGTCGCCTACTTCGGCGGCGACTACCAGGCCACCGACGCGCTGAGCCTTGGCCTCTACACCAGCAGACTCAAAGATGTCTGGGATCAGAAATACGCCTCGGCGTCTTATGTGCTGCCACTTTCCGATGACCTCGCACTGACCGGCAGCCTGAACTATTACAACGCAACCGACGAAGGCAAAAAGCTGCTCGGCGAATTCGACAACGACATCTGGAGCGCAAAACTCGCCCTGCAATACGGCGCACACACCCTGTCGCTTTCGCACCAGCGCAACGAAGGTGATGATGACTTCGACTACCTCAGGCAGTCCGACTCCATCTACCTGGCCAACTCCATCCAGTACAGCGACTTCAACTCACCCAAGGAGCGCTCGTGGATGGTCACCTACAACCTCGACATGTCCACCTTCGGCGTACCCGGCCTGTCGTTCATGACCCGCTACGGCAAAGGCACCGACGCCGACTACTCCAACGCCAACAACACCTACATGCGCCGCGACGCAGAAGGCAACCCGCTGACCGATCAAAAACGCTGGGAGCGCGATATCGAAGCGAAATACATTGTGCAGACCGGATCGCTCAAAGACCTGTCACTGCGCGTGCGCCAGGCAACGACCCGGGCCACGGCGTTCGAATCGGATCTGGATGAGGTGAGGGTGATTGTGGAGTATCCGTTGAGTGTGCTTTGACCGCACATCACATTCTCGACAGCATCCGTAGAAGCGTCCTTCGGGGCGCTTTTCTTTTTATTGGGGGCTTTGATCCGCAAGCACAACCTTGTTGAAGTGCTCCACCAACTCTCCGCAATCCTCTCCCGTTCCAGCATCGTCCATAGTGTCAACCAGGGCTTTGAATTCGTGCTCTGTGTAGTCGGCAAGAGCGCTCTTAAATTCCATTACTCACAATATGACGGCTTGGTGTAACAGCTCGAAGATTGTCGGCATCGTACACGGCACCACCGTTTTTAATTAGTTCTACGTGGTGCAGTTCGAATGCGATGCGCTTTCCTGCGTGCTCGCTTTTCGGTGCTGCCGGGGGGCCAAGCCTTTTTGCCATGCCGGACAGGTTAGGTGAGCTGAATTGCTGACTTAACTCCGAGTCATTAGCTAGCGAGATCCAAAATACCTTCCTGAACGCACCAAAACTGCTGAAGCTTTTGCCGCGCAACTGATCGGCAATACGAGTCGCAATCGGGAACGGGATCGAGCTGGCTGTGCTCAAGGTCCGTGGCCATGCCTTGTGGTGATCAGGGCGCGAAATGACACCACGGCGACTACAAGCGATTTGAGCGTGATAAAAAACCGGGGCTCTTACGGGCGCTGGTTTTTTTCTTTGGGTGATAGACCAGTCGGTTTTGCCGGGTATCCGCGCACTAGGTGCAATGCACAAGCGAGGATCCAGGAGGCGTCTAATGCCTTGCGGGCAGGTCAAGGCATGACCTCAGGCATCTTTGAAGTCGGGCAGGCCATTGGCTGCACTCCATTCTTTAATCGTTTGGGTGATGCCTTCGGCTGAATTATCAGCTCCTTCCTCCGGGTAAAAAACCAAGTCAGACCCACCAGCCTCTAAGGCGATGAGATTCAGGTGAGCAATTAAATCGTCCTGAAACGCCTCTTCACCGTCACAGTTTTTAATGGTCTGAATTATCTGCCTGAACTCAGATTCGGTGTAGTCAGAAAGCGCGTTTTTCAGCTCCATTAATGTGCATCCCTATGAATATCTATGTGGTTTTTAGGCGTGTTTACACGGAGATTATCCACATCGTAAACAGCACCGCCATCTGCAATTGTGTCTAGGTGATGAAGCTCAAAAGATATCCGTTTTCCGAGCTGATCTTTCATCCGGGTCGTTGGTGCTAATCCCTTCGAAAGCCTCTTAATATTATCCGGATTAAACTGATTGCTTAACTCCGGATCTGTCGCCACAGCTTTCCAGAACGCCTTCCTGAACGCGTCGAAACTGGCAAAGCTTTTCCCCCGGAGCTGGTCAGCAATACGAGTTGGAATTGTTGCACCAAGCCCAGCCCCTGCACCGGCTAACCAAATCAACGTTACGCCGCCACCAAAATCGGCCACTTGCTGCGAGCCTTGCGCCTTGAACTGCACGACCGGAATCATTTCCCAATCGCGACGTTTCTGAGTGGTGGTGCCTACCTAATGCCTTTCAGGGGCCTCATGCGTCTTTAAACCCCGGCAAACCATTGGCCGCACGCCAAGCCTTAACCGTCTGGGTAATGCCCTCGGCGGAATCATCCGCGCCGTCTTCGGGATAGTAAATCAGATCGGTTCCAGCTGGATGATCAGCAATCTCGCAAAACTTGTCTAGAAGGTCTGCCATCACCTCATCAGAAGCACCACTGCTGTTAGCTACCAATATATCCTGTATGAAATTAGCGAATTGAGCTTCCGTATAATCAAAAATGGTTTTTTTCATTGATTTATCTACCTGTGAATATAAATGTGATTTTTGGGCGTATTGACGCGCAGGTTATCTACGTCGTACACCTTGCCGCCTTCAGATACTAATTCAACGTGATGTAATTCAAACACTTTTCTCTTGCCAACGGCATCTGCATAGCGGGCGGTTGGAGCAAACCCATCTCGCATACGATCTATATTTCTCTGAATAAATCGACTGTTTAGCTCGGAATCACTCGCTACGGCCTTCCAAAATGCTTCCCGGAACGCGTCGAAACTGGCAAAGCTTTTCCCCCGGAGCTGGTCAGCAATACGAGTTGGAATTGCTGCACCAAGCCCAGCCCCTGCACCGGCTAACCAAATCCCCGAAACGTCCTGCCCCTGCCCTGTCACGGTGCCCGGATCGAGGCGCACGTTCATCACGATGTAGAGCGGTTTTATGCCCGAGTCAGCCGGAAAAACAAGGATAAAATCCTTGTAGTCAGGCGGATGAGTCGGGTTGACGATCATGTTATCCGCTTGCTCGGTCGGCGGATAAATCCAGATTTGCGGGGCTTGCGGTGCGGCTTCCAGTGCTGGAATTCCCAACGTATCGGCGGGGGTTGCGGCAGGCGTCCAAATCAACGTAACGCCGTCACCAAAATCGGCCACCTGCTGCGAGCCTTGCGCCTTGAATTGCACGACCGGAATCATTTCCCAATCGCGGCGCTTCTGAGTGTTGTAACCATAACCTTTCAGAGTGCCATTAGCTTGTTGCTCGATATGCAACCGAACACGTGTGCGGCCTTCCTTGAGCGACTTAAGCTGTTCTTCGGTGTAAAGACTGCTATCACCGAGGCTTGATGGCCAGAGCAGTGCAACCACACCGGCCAAGGCACCGGCTGCAACACCTGCCGTGACTACGCCTGCTCCAGTCCCCGCGCCAGTTGCAGCAGTCCCTGTACCCGCAGCAACAGCCGCTCCAGTGGTGCAGAGATCGCTGCAGGAAAGACTCGCAGTAGTCGCTGCACCGCGCAATAAAAGTGTTCCGAGCGCTGTCGGCAACGCGCTTCCACTGATCTTTTTGAGGTGGATCTTCCCGTCCGCATCTGTTTCACGGCCGCCGAGAATTGATAGATCGCCGTAGTTGGCTACCTTCTCAGCAGGAATAAACCCTGCTGGTTTCTCATGGTCGATCACGCCGTCTGGAAGATCGCAGCTCTTTGCAAACACACAGCCCACGGTGTTGGGCTTGGCGTCTTCCTTCGCTTGATGGACTTTGTATTCGGCCCAGCGCTGGGCATGAATATCGACAGGCTCCACACCGCTGTTGCTTTTACTTGCATTGGGCAAAGCTGGTCTTGGAACATAACCACTCATGCAGCTTCCTTGTTCTTTTTTGACTTTACTGACGATCTTGTCTTGCTCAAGCAACTGTTGCTTGAGGCACTCAATCGTCAGCAGGTAAATGCTGAGGCTCTAAATATCACCGTTCAGTGCTGCAGCGTCTATCTGGGTCATTCGCCAGCAAGTGTGCTGCGTTTCTGGAAATGGAGTAAGACTTTGGCTACAGACAGTGCTGACTGCGCTGTGCCAGTTGACGGTAACATCAGCTGGATCAGCGCAATCTTTACTTAAAAACCTATTTCAACGCCTCAACCGCCTCCTCATCCTCCCGCCGATGCGCCCACTGATACAACGCTGGCAACACCAACAACGTCAGCGCCGTCGACGACAGAATCCCGCCAATCACCACCGTCGCCAGCGGTCGCTGCACTTCGGCGCCAGTCCCGGTGGCGAGGGCCATGGGGATGAAGCCCAGGGAGGCGACCAGCGCGGTCATCAGCACCGGGCGCAGGCGGGTGAGGGCGCCTTCGTTGATGGCGTTGTGCAGCGAGTGGCCTTGTTCGCGCAGGCTGCGGATGAAGGCGATCATCACCAGGCCGTTCAGCACCGCCACACCCGACAGGGCGATGAAGCCCACGCCTGCGGAGATCGACAGGGGAATGTCGCGCAGCCACAGGGCCATGACGCCACCGGTCAGGGCGAACGGGATGCCGGTGAAGACCAGCAGGCCGTCCTTGAGGTTGTTGAACATCATGAACAGCAGCGCCAGTACCAGCAGCAGCGCCACCGGCACAACGATCTGCAGACGTTTGGCGGCCGATTGCAATTGTTCGAATTGCCCGCCCCAACTGGTCCAGTAGCCGGCCGGGATCTGCACGCCGTTGTCGATGGTGGTGCCCGCTTCTTCGACAAACGAGCCGAGATCCCGACCGCGCACGTTGGCGCTGACGATGACCACGCGTTTGCCGTTCTCGCGGCTGATCTGGTTCGGGCCGAGTACCAGGTCGAGGCTGGCGACTTGGGACAGGGCGATGAAGCTGATCTGCTGGTTGCCAGCGCTTGCAGGCACCGGAATGAGCAGGCTGGAAAGCCCGTCCACGTCGGTTCGCAGTTGCTCGGAGAGGCGCACCACCATGTCGAAGCGGCGGTCGCCCTCATACAGCGTGCCCGCCTGACGACCGCCCAGCGCAATGGCGATGGCGTCCTGCACGTCGGCCACGTTGAGGCCATAACGCGCGGCCTTGTCGCGGTCGATGTTGATGGTCAGCACCGGCAGCCCGGTGGTCTGCTCGACTTTGACCTCCGAAGCACCCGGCACTTTTTGCAGGGTGGCGGCGATTTTTGCGGCGGTCTGGTTCAGCACGTTCATGTCGTCGCCGAAGACCTTTACCGCGACATCGCTACGCACCCCCGAAACCAGTTCGTTGAAGCGCAACTGGATAGGCTGGGACAGTTCGTAGTTGCTGCCCGGCACACTGGCGGCGGCCTTTTGCAGGTCGGCGATCAGTGTTTCGCGAGACTTGTCCGGGTCAGGCCATTCGCTTTGTGGTTTGAGCATCACGTAGCTGTCGGAGATGTTGGGCGGCATCGGGTCGGCGGCGATCTCGGCGGTGCCGGTGCGGGCGAACACGCGCTGCACTTCCGGGACCTTGTCGATGATGGCTTTTTCCAGACGCTGCTGCATGTCCACCGACTGGGTCAGGCTGGTCCCGGGCACCCGCAGCGCCTGCAGGGCGAAGTCGCCTTCGCTCAGGCTCGGGATGAACTCGCTGCCCATGCGGCTGGCAGTGAAGCCGGACAGCACGATCAGCACCAAGGCCATGCCGAACGCTATCGAGCGATGCCCCAGTACCCAGCTCAGGATCGGCGCGTAGCGCTGGCGAGCGGTGCGCATCACAAAGCCTTCTTCTTCCTTGACCTTGCCGGTCACGAACATGGCGATGGCGGCAGGCACGAAGGTCACCGAAAGAATCATGGCGCCGAGCAGGGCGATGACCACGGTGAAGGCCATCGGGTGGAACATTTTGCCTTCCACACCGGTGAGGGCGAAGATCGGCAGGTACACGACCATGATGATCAACTGACCGAAAATCAGCGGCCGGCGGGCTTCTCTGGCGGCGGCGAAGACCTCGTGGAAACGCTCGCTGCGGGTCAGCATGCGGCCGTGCTTTTGCTGGGCATGCGCCAGCCTGCGAATGGCGTTTTCGACGATCACTACCGCGCCATCGACAATGATGCCGAAGTCCAGCGCGCCCAGGCTCATCAGGTTGGCGCTGACCTTGTTGGTGAACATGCCGGTGAAGGTGAACAGCATGGCCAGCGGAATCACCATGGCGGTGATCAGCGCAGCACGGATGTTGCCGAGGAACAGAAACAGAATCACGATGACCAGAATCGCGCCTTCGATCAGGTTCTTCTTGACCGTCGCGATGGCTTTTTCCACCAGCGTGGTGCGGTCATAAACCGTTACCGCTTCCACACCTGCAGGCAGTGTGCGGTTGATCTCGGCGAGTTTGGCGGCCACCGCCTGCGAGACGGTCCGGCTGTTTTCACCGATCAGCATGAACACCGTGCCGAGCACCACTTCACGGCCATTTTCGGTGGCTGCGCCGGAGCGCATTTCCTTGCCGATGCCGACCTCGGCGACGCTGCTGATTCTGATCGGCGTGCCCTGCACATTGGCGATGACGATGTTGGCGATGTCGTCCACCGTGCCCAACTGACCCGGTGCGCGAATCAGTAACTGCTCGCCGCCGCGTTCTATATAGCCTGCGCCGACGTTGGCGTTGTTGCGCTCCAGCGCTGCCACCAGATCGTTGAGCGTCAGCTTGTAGGCGGCCAGTTTCTTCGGATCAGGCGCGATCTGGTACTGCCTGGCGAAACCGCCGATGGTGTTGATCTCGGCCACGCCCGGCACGTTGCGCAGTTGCGGCTTGATGATCCAGTCCTGAATCACCCGCAGGTCGGTCGGCGTGTACGGCGTGCCGTCCTCCTTCAGCGCGCCCTCGCGGGCTTCGACTGTCCACAGGAAGATCTCGCCGAGGCCGGTGGAGATCGGCCCCATCATCGCATCGACGCCTTCCGGCAACTGATCCTTGGCGATCTGCAGGCGCTCGTTTACCAGTTGGCGGGCGAAGAACAGGTCGGTGCCGTCCTCGAAAATCACCGTGACCTGGGACAGGCCCGAGCGCGACAGCGAGCGCGTCTGCTGCAAACCGGGCAGCCCCGCCATGTTGGTCTCGATGGCGAAGGTGATGCGCTGCTCGGTTTCCAGCGGCGAGAAGCCGGGTGCGGACGTGTTGATCTGCACCTGTACGTTGGTGATGTCGGGGACCGCATCGATGGGCAGCTTCTGGTAACTGGCGATGCCCAGCCCAGCCATGAGCAGCACAGCAAGCATCACGACGATGCGCTGTTCAATCGCGAATTGAATCAACCGTTCAAACATGTGGGTGTACTCGTGTGACGCAGATCAATGGGCGTGCTCGGCGGAGCCTTTGCCCAGCTCCGACTTGAGGATGAAACTGCCGGCGGTGGCCACTTGCGTGCCGGCCGCCAGGCCCTTGACGATTTCCACGTGGCCACCATCGCGGCGGCCAAGTGTCACCGGCGTCAGTTGAAAACCTTCAGCGTTGCGCACGAAGACCGAGGGCTTGTCCTCGACCGACTGGATCGCCGATTCGGGAAGACTGACCGCCACACTGGACTGCTCGGCGGCGACTTCCACTGAGACGAACAGGCCGGGACGCCACGCGCCCTGCGGGTTGGCCAGCGTCACGCGCACGGCCGCAGCGCGGGTCTGCTCGCCCAGCAGACTGCCGACGTAGCCGACTCGTCCTTCGACCCGGGCATTCAGGTCGGGCGCACTGACGATGACCGGACGACCGACCACCACCTTGTCCAGATCCCTGGGCGCTACGCCGAAGGTGGCCCAGACACGCGACAGGTCGGACAGCGTGAAGGCGTTGCTCGCCTCGCTGACCATCTCGCCGATGCCCAGGTGTTTTTCCACGACCACGGCGTCAAACGGTGCGATCAGCTCGTAGCGGCTTCCCGCCGAAGGATGGGTGCTGGCACCGATGGCGCTGATCTTCTGCCGCGCGTTAGCCAGGTTGATGTCGGCTTCCTGAAAGTCCTGACGCGCCTGCAAGTAATCCTGCTCGGCCGAGATTTTGTCTTCCCAGAGTTTCTTTTCGCGTTGCAGGGTCAGGCGCGCCAGTTCCTGGCGTCGTTGTGCAGCGTTCAATTCGCTGCGTTGATCGGAAATCTGCTGGCTGGCAATCACCGCCAGCACCTGGCCCTTTTTCACCGATTGACCCAGATCGACCTTCACCGCTTCGACCACGCCGCTGACCCGCGGTACGACATGCGCAGTGCGGTCTTCATCGAAGCGGATTTCGCCGGGGAAGGTCACGGTCGTGCTCATCTGCCGGGGTTGTGCGCTGACCAGCTCGATGCCTGCCGCCTTGATCTGCTCGGCAGTCAGCTCGATGTGTCCCTCTTCCTCTTCCTCTTCGTGAGAAGCTTCCGAGGCTGCGGCGTCCGGTTTTTTCGCCTCGTCGGCGTGGCCTGGCTCTTCAGCATGGCCCTGCCCGGACTCATGCGCGTGCTCATCGGCTGACGGTTCTGGTCCTGCTGCGAACGGCAGCATCTGCCGGTTCAGGGTCAGACTGCCCAGACCAATGATGACCACCACCGCCAGCGCGATGGCAATGCTTCGTTTGTTGTTCATGAAGGCTCCCGGCGATCAGGTGCATGCAGCACTTTTGGATACGCTCGATACAGGCGGAAAAGGAAAGTCAGGGGTTGAGGCTGAAGCGTTTGAGATCACCGTGGATACGCTCGATGGCGACTCTGGCCTCGGTGGCGGTGGCCAGCGATTCGAGGTACTGGCTGCGCGCCGAGATCAGCGTCCGTTGCGCATCCAGCACTTCGAGAAAACCGAACTTGCCCATCTCGAAACCGCGTGTTGCCGTGTCGACGGCACGTTGCGCGGCGGGCAGGATTACGCGGTCGAAGGACTCGACTTCCTGCGCGGCGGTGTTCCATTGATCGAGGGCGGACTGCGTCTGGGTGCGCAGCCTGAGTTCGACGGCGTTGCGCAGGTCGCGCGACTGGTCGGCACGGCGTGATGCCGCGAGCACGTTGCCTTGATTGCGGTCGAACAGCGGCAGTGGCATCGACAGGCCCACGACGTTGACCCGCTCGCGCTCTTCGCGGCTGTACTGGCTGCCGACGCTCACGGTCAGGTCCGGGATGCGCTTGGCGCGCTCAGACCCCAGCGCGGCTTCGCGCTGCTCGATCTGGGTCTGCGCCAAGCGCAGCTCGGCGGACTGATTGAGGGCGGTCAGTAGCTTTGCGCCCGGTGGCAGCTTGCCCGGCGACAGGTCGCTGTAGTCCAGACGTTCGAAAGAGGCGAGCGGCGAACCGGTGGTGCGCGCCAGCTCTCGGTTGCTGTTGATTTTCAGGGTCTCGGCGCGGCGGACCAGCAGGTCGGTTTCGGCCAGTTGCACCTGGGCGCGTGTGGCTTCCACCGGCGATACCTTGCCCGCCCGGACTCGCCCTTCGGCAACCTCAAGGCCGCGCTCGGCCAGTGTCCTGGATTGGCGCGCCAGCTCCAGACCTGCCTGTGCCCGCGCCGCTGCGTAGAACGCCTGAACCACCTCGGCACGCAGCTCGTTGCCGCGACGCTCCAGCTCCAGACGCGCAGCGTCCTGACCCTTGCTGGCGGCCTCTATCCGCGCTCCACGTTTGCCGCCCAGTTCCAGGGCCTGGCTGAGCATCACGGTGGTGGTGCTGGTCTCGCGGCGGGTGTCTTCCACTTCCCATGACACCGTCGGGTTGGGGATCAGTCCGGCCTGCTGTCGATCGCCCTCGGCGACGCCGATCTCCCACTGGGCTGCGGCCAGTTCCGGGTTACGGGCGAAGGCGGCTTCCAGTGCCTGAGCCAGGCTGATGCCTTGAGCTGCGGCAATGCCAGGGGCAACAAGCGGTAACAACACCAGGCAAAGTGCGGCGATTCTCATAGCGCACTCCCTGCCAATCGATCTGTACGCTGAGCGCGCACGTTATTCTCCAGTCGCATGACTCACCCCATCGAAAGCAAAAAACAAACAGGCACCAGGGCGCTGAAGTTGGCTGAGGGGACTGTATGCAACCGGAGTTATCAGAGGGATTGCTGCAAAATTACGATTTTGTTATCCAGCGGGATGGGCGTTTCTTTTCAGTACACTGCACGGCATCGTCATTCACCGTTCATCAAACAGGAAGCCTGGTTATGCGAATCCTTGTCGTCGAGGACGAGCCGAAAACTGCCGAATACATGCATCAGGGGCTGACCGAAAGCGGCTATATCGTCGATATCGCGGCAACTGGTCTCGATGGGCTCTATCTCGCGCAGCATCAGGCTTACGATGTGGTGATACTGGACGTGAACCTGCCGGAGATGGACGGCTGGGAGGTGTTGAGCCGCCTGAGGAAGACCGTCAGTACCCGCATCATGATGGTCACTGCACGCGGGCGTCTTGAGGAGAAGGTCAAGGGCCTGGAAATGGGCGCCGATGATTATCTGGTCAAGCCGTTCGAGTTTCCCGAGTTGCTGGCACGGGTCCGTACGCTGATGCGCCGTAGCGAGCAGACCACCACGTCCAAGGTGTTGCAGGTCGGCGATCTTGAGCTGGATCAGGGGCGCCACAGGGCATTCCGCGGCAGCCAGCGCATCGACCTGACGACCAAGGAATTCGCGCTGCTGCATCTGTTGATGCGGCACAGCGGCGAAGTCATGTCGCGCACCCAGATCATCTCTCTGGTCTGGGACATGAACTTCGATTGCGACACCAATGTGGTGGAAGTGTCGATCCGCCGTCTGCGCGCGAAGATCGACGATCCGTTCGAGACCAAGCTGATTCACACGCTGCGTGGCGTCGGTTACGTACTGGAAGTGCGTGAATGAAGCTGACCCGTCTCTCGACACGTCTCGGATTGACGGTCGCGGCGCTCATCGGGTGCCTGGTGCTGATGATGGAAATGCTTGCCTATGCGGCGATTTCCCGTCAGCTCGATATACGTGCCGAAGACGCGTTGAACGAGAAGTTCAGGCAGATCGAACACAGCATGAGCGAGGGTTTTTTGGGTGTTGTCGACATCGTCCAGTACCCGCACACGCTGCGTGACCAGATCGTCGGGCATGACAGCTTCTCGCTGACCATTCTCGACGTGAGCAACCCTCGGCAAGAGTTGATGAGCGTCGGTAACCAGGAAGGGCGAAGTCTGCCGGTTCCTGATACCGATGGGCTGCCGCAAGGCTTTCAGGAACTGAAGTCCGCTCAGGGCCACAAGATTCTCCTGGGTTACAGGACCGTACGCCTCAAGACCGGTCAGGACGTGCTGGTCAGGCTGTCCATGGACAGGGAAAGCGACACCGTGCTGCTGCACGCTTACGTCAGATCGACCTGCCTGGCCTTGCCGGTGATTCTGCTGCTGGTCGGCTTTGGCGTCTGGTGGGTGGTGCGTCGCGGGCTCAGGCCGCTGGGGGCGTTCAGGAAAGTCACCGCGCTGATCTCGGCCCGCGACCTGTCTCATCGCATGAAAGTGAAGGGCCTGCCTGACGAATTGCGCGACCTGGCACATGCCGTCAACTTCATGCTGCACAGGCTGGACGGTGATGTGCAGCAACTGGCGCAGTTCTCGGACGACCTCGCGCATGAGCTGCGCTCACCAATGAACAACCTGATGGGCAGGGCGCAGGTCACGCTGTCCAGACCGCGCCCGTCGGAGGAGTACAAGCAGGCGCTGGAGTCCTGCACCGAAGAGCTGGAGCGCATGTCGCGCATGATCAGTCAGATGCTGTTTCTGGCCAGCGTCAGCCAGCCCGCAGCGCCGTTGCCGGTCGAGGTCATCGATCTTCGTGAGGAGGCAGACAAGGTCGCTGAACTGTTTTCCTCCTCGGCGGAGGATCGCGACATCACCTTGCAGGTTCAGGGGCACGCCAGGGCGACCGGGGACCGGCTGATGATTCAGCGAGCGATTTCCAATCTGCTGTCCAACGCCATTCGTCACGGTCTGTCGGGCAGCGTGATTACCCTCACGCTTGCCACACATGAGGATGAAGTGTCACTGGCGGTGCGCAATGCGGGGGATGGCATCGATGCCGAGCACCTGCCGCGCCTGTTCGATCGTTTCTATCGGGTGCATGTCAGCCGCGCGCGACAGCAGGGCGGGACCGGGCTTGGGCTGGCGATTGTGCGTTCCATCATGAGCCTGCACGAGGGGCAGGTTACGGTGCAGAGCGAGCCGGGCCAATTCACCACGTTCAGCCTGATCTTTCCTAAACTGGTGTAATGCGTCAGGTTGGTGGTCGTTCTTCAAGAACCTTTCGCTGACCCCCTGCTCATAGTGTGTGAGCGGGTATTGCCCGGATGCTTCCGATGAAGCTGAATCTATAAGGATGGACGTATGACAGTTGCTTTCTGGTGCGTGCTGGTCGCGATCCTGCTGCCGATTATCTGTGCCGGTATCGCCAAGTTCGGCAGCGGCAAATTTGGCAGCGGGCATAATCATGACCCGCGGGCCTTTCTCGACAAGCTGGAGGGGTTCCCGCGCCGCGCGCACGCTGCCCAGCTGAACAGCTTTGAAGTGACCCCGGCGTTTGCCGCAGCGGTGATCATTGCGCACATTGCCGGCAACGCGCAGTTGGTGACGATTGATGTGCTGGCGGTGCTGTTTATCACCAGCCGCCTGCTGTACATCATTTTCTATCTGGCCGATCTGGCCGCACTGCGCTCGCTTGTCTGGCTGGTGGGCATGGGCCTGATCATCGCGCTGTTCGGGGTGTCGGCTTTCCCGGCCGTGTCCTGACAGGCTGGTCGCGACGCTGCCGATCATGGGCAGCGTCGCAACCTGATCAATCGTCTGACTGGACTTTCTCGAGTTCGGTCTGGGCTTGCTGCAATTCCTTGCGCGAATCGGCGAGCTTGTCCTTGCGCTTGTTGATCTTCTCCGGATCGCCCTTTTCCATGGCCTTGTTCAGGTCGGTCTGACGGCGGCTGACTTCCTGCTTGGCGTCGAGCACCTTCTGCTTGCGCTGTTTGATCAGTGACGTTTCGGTGCAGTTGGCATTGACCTCGGCGAGTGCCTTTTCAAGGCCAGCCTGTTCCGCCTTGTCACCCTCGGTCTTGGCATCCTGAATCTTGCTGCTGATTTCCTGACTTTTGATCTGGCATTCGGACTGCACGGGGGAGGGCGCCTGTGCGTCTGCGAACACGGTTGTAGCGAGCAGCGTGCAGCTGGTGAAAAGAATCAGTGGCGATAAAAACTGCATATGAACTCCGTCTGAATACGGACAGAAAAATGAACGTCCGCTACTTAAAACCTGAAATGCTCTGCGCCTGCAATTGCTGGCTCAGTGCCTGTACCTGTGGGTCCTGAAAAAAAGCCCTGAGTCTGGCCGCACGACCAGGACCAATGCCTGGCTCTGCTTGCCATTGCTCAACGCTGCGGTCAGCCAGTTCGTGCCAGTTGTCGGGCAGTCTGGCGCCTCCCGTGGGCGGCAGTCCGATGGCCTTGAGCCATGTCTGAAACGGCCGTTCGCGTGCGGTTTGCAGGCTGTCGAGCAGTTTAGCGCTACTGCGTTCAGCGAAGCCGGGAATGTTAACAAGCTCAGCATGATTCAGGGTCATCCAATCGAGTAAGCCCATGATTTGGCCGCTCTCGATAAGCGTGTTCCAGGTCCCCGGACCAACGCCGGGCAGTGCCAGACCTTTCTTGCCGCTGAGCCATGCCAGTCTGGCGCGGAACTGGCTTTCACAGCCTGGTGTGGCTTGCCAGCAGCTGAGTTCATGAAAGTCGTCGGCTCGTGGAATGATCATGTCAGCTCGTTCGGCAGCACGGGACACCACGCCATCGAGTCGTGGAATCGTCAGCCCGGCCAGGCTCACGGCGATCTGATCGCCAGGCCTGATATCCAGTGTTTGCCAGCGCTGCAGCGAGCCTGTGCTGATGCGGCTGACGGTACGGTCGTCAAGGCGTACCGGGGTCAGCTCCAGCACCGGCGTAATCCTGCCACTGCGGCCGATCTTGAAGTTGACCTTGCGCACCTCGGCCAGCGCCTGGGCGTAGGGATGTTTCCAGGCGGCGATCCAGTAAGGCGCACTGGCTTGCCAGCGCTGCGCGAGTGGGCGTTGGCCTTGACGCATGATCACGCCATCCGTGGCGAACGGCAGGGGATTGCGATACCAATGCTCGCGCCATCGTGCGGCCTGGGCGTAGTTTTGCAGTGGATGCGTATAGGCCGCGCTGTCCTCAAAGCCCATGGCTTGCAGGCCTGCGAGACGTTGCTCCATAGCGGCAGGCCCGTTAGGCCAGTCCCAGACGAACAGCCCGATGGCGTCGGCTTGCTGCGGGCTGATCGTCTGCCGCGCCAGCAATCCCGCGACCTTGCTGCGCGCATTGACGCTGCCGGATGCTGACTGAATGTGGTCGTCCAGCCGCCAGTACAGCTCGCCTTGCAGGATTGGGGATTCAGCCTGGGGCAACTTTTGCGGAATGGCCTTGATCAGTCGCGCCTGCGAGGTCCAGTCCTGCCCCTTGCGCCCGTCACCACGACTGATCGCCTGCACAAGCTGGCCTTGTTCATAGACCAGCGTGACGGCTACGCCATCGACCTTGGGTTGAATCCACAGATCGTTGCGGCCCTTGAGCCAGCCCTTGACGCTGCCTTCGTCGGCCAGCTTGTTGACGCCCGTGTGCGGAACGGGATGAGGTAACGGGCCAACGGCTGTCTTTAGCGGATCGGACTCGGGTGTGGAAACGGCAAAGCACGAGCGCCACAGGCTCAGCTTCTGCCGCGCCTGATCTTAGAGCTCGTCCGGGATTTGCGAAATGCCCTGCCGGTGGTAGCTGTCGTCCCAATCAGCAATCTGCTGTTGCAAGGCCGTGACCTCGCTGTGCGCCTTGGCTGCAGGCCAGTCAGGGCATTGGCTGGCATGGCCGAGGCCGGGCAGAAGAAACACAAGAGCACACGTCATCAGTCGAACGGTGGGCAGCATCGAAGCATCCTTGCGTTAGGAATGGGCCCGATGAGGCTAGTCGTTGTCGCGAGGTGAAGGGGTAGGGCTTGGTTACCGGGTTTTGCCATTGCGCGGGGCGGCATGTCCACGCGGAGTGCTCAGTGACTGAACCGGCGTCTTCGTAAGCAAGCTCACACGCCCTTCGGGCAGAAGCGCAGAGTATCGGGCACGATAGTTGAGGTTATCGTTCCTCACTCCAGCGTGGGAACGCAGTTCTCGACGCTCTGCGTCGTCAAGAGGACGCGGAGCGTCCAGAAAGGCATACGACGCAGAGCGCCGCACGATAGTCACGACTGCACCGGCGTCTTCGTAAGCAAGCTCACACGCCCTTCGGGCAGAAGCGCAGAGCATCGGGCACGATAGTTGAGGTTATCGTTCCTCACGCTCCAGCGTGGGAATGCCTTGGGTGACGCTCTGCGTCACAAGTCTGCGGCGCGCCGCATTTTCTTGATCGGACTCGGAGCTTCCATATCTCCAGACGAAAAAAAGCCCCGAAACGACCAGGTCGTCCGGGGCTTTTTTCTGGGGTTTTACAAGCCGGCAGCTGCGCGCAGGGCGTCGGCGCGGTCGGTTTTTTCCCAGGTGAAGGCGGTGAAGGTGTCATCGCCAACGGTCATTTCGACCGGGATACGGCCGAAGTGGCCGTAGGCTGCAGTGGCCTGGTACATCGGGTGCAGCAGGTCGAGCATGGTGGTGATTGCGTAGGGACGCAGGTCGAAGTTGTCGCGGACCAGCTTGATGATCTTGTCATCGGACAGCTTGCCGGTGCCGAACGTGTTCAGCGAGATCGAAGTCGGTTGAGCGACGCCGATGGCGTAGGACACCTGGATCTCGCAACGCTCGGCCAGGCCGGCAGCGACGATGTTCTTGGCCACGTAACGACCGGCGTAGGCGGCCGAGCGGTCAACCTTCGATGGGTCCTTGCCGGAGAATGCACCACCACCGTGACGGGCCATGCCGCCGTAGGTGTCGACGATGATCTTGCGGCCGGTCAGACCGCAGTCGCCTACCGGGCCACCGATGATGAAGTTGCCGGTCGGGTTGATGTGGAACTGGGTGTCCTTGTGCAGCAGGTGCGCAGGGATGACGTGCTTGACGATCAGCTCCATCACGCCTTCGCGCAGGTCCTTGTACGACACATCCGGGTTGTGCTGGGTCGACAGGACGATGGCGTCGACGCCGACCACCTTGCCGTTTTCGTAACGGCAGGTAACTTGGGATTTGGCATCCGGGCGCAGCCACGGCAGCAGGCCGGATTTACGCGCTTCGGCCTGACGCTGCACCAACTGGTGGGAGAAGGTGATCGGCGCGGGCATCAGCACGTCGGTCTCGTTGCTGGCATAGCCGAACATCAGGCCCTGGTCGCCAGCGCCCTGATCTTCAGGTTTGCTGCGGTCAACGCCCTGGGCGATGTCTACCGACTGCTTGCCGATGATGTTCATCACGCCGCAGGTGGCGCCGTCGAAACCGACGTCGGAGCTGTTGTAGCCGATGTCGAGGATGACGTTACGCACGATGTCTTCCAGATCGACCCAGGCCGAAGTCGACACTTCGCCAGCGATGATCGCCACACCGGTCTTGACCAGTGTTTCGCACGCTACACGGGCGTATTTGTCTTCAGCGATGATGGCGTCCAGAACCGCGTCGGAAATCTGGTCGGCGATCTTGTCCGGATGCCCTTCGGACACGGACTCGGAGGTGAAAAGTGAGTATTCGCTCATCTCTACGGGTTTCCTTCATTTTACCGATGGTGAGTGTCGCCAGCCGGTCGCTGAAAATGGCGAACCTGGATCTGGAAACCATTACGTAAGCCTACATAGAGGCTTTCCCCGGGAACTAGCCCCGCAGCGATGGCCCAACGGGCCAGGTCTTCCTGCTCGAAACCTAACCAGAGATCGCCACAGGCCTCCCTGGCCCAACTCTGGTCATGACTACACAATTCTGTTACCAGCAGGCTACCGCCGGGTTTTACATGTTCGGCCAGTTGCCTCAAGGCTTCGGCCGGCACCGCGAAATGATGCAGCACCATGTTGAGGACGACGCAATCGGCGCTGACTTTAGCGTCGGTCAGTGCATCGGCCAGCCTCAGCTCAACGTTAGCCAGTGCCTTGCGCTCGCAGACGCCACGCGCCAGGTCGAGCATGACCGGGCTGTTGTCCATCGCGATGACCTGAGCGAAGCGTCGCGCCAGCTCAGGGAGGAAGCCGCCGTCACCGGGGCCTACTTCCAGAGCGGTTGCCTGCGCACCGAAGCTCAGTTTGTCGAGCAAGGTCAGCAGGCTTTCGCTGTACTGCGCCAAACCGGCGATCAGGTCCTGCTGGGCACGAAACTTTTCTGCGGTACGGGCGAAAAAATCCTGGCTGGCCAATGCCCGTTGCCGATGCACCAGGCCAATACGGCTTTGTACGTCGTCCGGCAAGTCCAGCGTATCCGCTTCATCGAGGAGCGCCGCATGCAGCCTGCCACCCGGCAAGTCGGTGTGGGGCAGGGCGCGCCGGTAGAAAATCGCGTTGCCTTCACGCCGTGTCGCGACCAGATCAGCCTGCGCCAGCACCTTGAGGTGGTGGCTCATGCCGGACTGGCCGATGGCGAAAATCTGCGCCAGTTCCAGTACGCCGAACGAGTCGTTGGTCAGCACACGCAGCACGTTCAGCCGCAAGGGATCGCCGCCGGCCTTGCACAATGCAGAGAGGTCGTCGCATGCATCGTGGCGAATGGCAGGTACACGCAGGTTCATAGCTGCGCAGTCTAGAGAGCGATCCAGAGTGTCGCAAGGGCAATATCAAAAAGTTTTGATATTGCTGGATGGATGGCGCCGGTCAGGCGTTGTGAACTTGTCGTGCAGACGGGTGATCCAGTCTTTGCGTGGCAAATAATGTCCGCAACCCCGGAAAAAAGCCTATGGTCGTCTATCTGTGATTGCCCCCGGCCTGTCCGTGAGGGAAAATAGCCTTCTTTTTCTCAATCCTATTTCTTAATTCCCAGGAGATCAGCGATGCCAAGCCGTCGTGAGCGTGCCAACGCTATTCGTGCCCTCAGCATGGATGCCGTGCAAAAAGCCAACAGCGGCCATCCGGGTGCCCCCATGGGCATGGCGGATATCGCCGAGGTTCTTTGGCGCGATTATATGAAACACAACCCGGCAAACCCTTCGTTCGCCGACCGTGACCGTTTCATCATGTCCAACGGCCACGGCTCGATGCTGGTCTATTCGCTGCTGCACCTGACCGGCTACGACCTGTCCATCGACGACCTGAAAAACTTCCGTCAATTGCACAGCCGTACTCCCGGCCACCCGGAATACGGTTACACGCCTGGCGTCGAGACCACCACCGGTCCGCTGGGTCAGGGCTTTGCCAACGCCGTCGGTTTCGCTGCTGCCGAGAAAACGCTTGCCGCGCAGTTCAACCGTCCAGGCCACTCCATCGTCGATCACCATACCTACGTGTTCATGGGCGATGGCTGCATGATGGAAGGTATTTCCCACGAAGCGGCCTCGCTGGCCGGTACGTTGCAGCTGAACAAGCTGATCGCGTTCTACGATGACAACGGCATCTCCATCGATGGTGAAGTGGAAGGCTGGTTCACCGACGATACGCCGAAGCGTTTCGAGTCCTACGGCTGGTTGGTGATCCGCAATGTCGACGGTCATGACCCTGAAGAAATCAAGACGGCCATCGAAACCGCTCGCAAGAGCGATCAGCCAACGCTGATCTGCTGCAAGACCACCATCGGTTTCGGTTCGCCGAACAAGCAGGGCAAGGAAGAGTCCCACGGTGCGCCGCTGGGTGCTGACGAAATCGCCCTAACCCGTGCTGCACTGAAGTGGAACTACGGTCCTTTTGAAATCCCGGCTGATATCTATGCCGAGTGGAACGGGAAGGAAAAAGGCCTGGCTGCCGAAGCCGAGTGGGATCAGCGTTTTGCTGCCTATTCCGCCGCTTTCCCGGAGCTGGCCAACGATTTCATTCGTCGTATGAGTGGGCAATTGCCTGCTGATTTCGCTGAAAAATCAGCGGCTTATGTCGCCGAAGTCAACGCCAAGGGCGAAACCATCGCCAGCCGCAAGGCCAGCCAGAACGCGCTGAGCGCACTGGGCCCGTTGCTGCCGGAAATTCTCGGCGGTTCGGCTGACCTGGCCGGGTCCAACCTGACCATCTGGAAAGGCTGCAAGAGCATCACCGGCGAAGACCCTAACGGCAACTACCTGCATTACGGTGTTCGCGAGTTCGGCATGGGCGCCATGATGAATGGCATCGCCCTGCACGGCGGCTTCGTGCCTTACGGCGCAACCTTCCTGATCTTCATGGAATATGCGCGCAACGCGGTGCGTATGGCCTCGTTGATGAAGAAGCGCGTGATCTACGTATTCACCCACGACTCCATCGGTCTGGGCGAAGACGGCCCGACTCACCAGCCGATCGAGCAATTGACCAGCCTGCGTACCACGCCGAACCTGGACACCTGGCGTCCTGCGGATGCGGTGGAATCGGCCGTGGCCTGGAAACACGCTATCGAGCGTGACGATGGCCCGTCGGCACTGATCTTCTCCCGTCAGAACCTGACTCACCAGGCACGCGACGAGAAGCAACTGTCCTACATCGCGCGTGGCGGCTACGTGCTGCGTGATTGCGCGGCCGAGCCTGAGCTGATCCTGATCGCAACCGGTTCGGAAGTCGGTCTGGCTGTGCAGGCTTACGACAAGCTGACCGAACAGGGGCGCAATGTGCGCGTGGTGTCCATGCCATGCACCAGCATTTTCGAAGCTCAGGATGCTGCGTACAAGCAGGCAGTGCTGCCGTTGCAGGTCAGCGCGCGTATTGCGATCGAAGCGGCTCATGCCGACTACTGGTACAAATACGTCGGCCTGGAAGGACGCGTGATCGGCATGACCACCTTCGGCGAGTCGGCGCCTGCGCCAGCGCTGTTCGAAGAGTTCGGGTTCACGCTGGAAAACGTCCTGAGCACTGCTGAAGAGTTGCTGGAAGACTGATCAGCTATGTGATGTTGATGTTGTGGGAGCGGACCGGGCGACGCTTCGCTCCCACATGATTGTTATTCCCTGGCGAAAATTTCATGCCCCAGCCCCGCCCTTACAAAGTTGCTCTGAACGGCTACGGCCGTATTGGTCGTTGTGTCGTTCGCGCGCTGTGCGAGCGAGGGGCCAAGGCCGGGTTTGAAGTAGTTGCCATCAATGATCTGGCTGACATGGCCAGTCTCGAATACCTCACGCGCTTTGACTCCACACACGGCCGGTTTCCCGGCGAAGTGCGGGTCGAAGGGCAATACCTGCACATCAATGACCACCGGATCAAGGTGCTGCGCAGTGCGACGCCGGAAGGCATCGACTGGGCCGGTCTGGAAGTCGATCTGGTGCTCGAGTGCTCTGGCGTCTACAACACTCGCGAAGACGGCCAGCGTTTTCTGGAGGCCGGTGCGCCGCGGGTGCTGTTTTCCCAGCCGATGGCCAGCGAACGGGATGTCGATGCCACCGTGGTGTTCGGCATCAACCAGCACAAGCTGACTGGCCGCGAGCTGCTGGTCTCGGCCGCGTCGTGCACCACCAACTGCAGTGTGCCGCTGCTGCGCTTGCTGGATCAGGCGATCGGCCTGGAATACATGACCATTACCACCATCCACTCGGCGATGAACGATCAACCGGTGATCGACGCTTATCATCACGAGGATCTGCGCCGTACCCGCTCGGCCTTCCAGTCGATCATTCCGGTGTCCACCGGTCTGGCGCGAGGAATCGAACGGCTGCTTCCGGAACTTGCCGGCCGAATTCAGGCCAAAGCTGTTCGCGTGCCGACGGTGAATGTGTCCTGTCTGGACATTACCTTGCAGATGTCGCGAGACACCGATGCCGTGGAGATCAACCGTATCCTGCGTGAGGCCGCCACCAGCGGCCCGCTCAAGGGGCTGCTGGCCTACACTGAATTGCCGCACGCCAGTTGCGATTTCAACCATGACCCGCATTCGGCCATTGTCGATGCGAGTCAGACCCGCGTTTCCGGACCCCGGCTGGTGAATCTGCTGGCCTGGTTCGACAACGAGTGGGGCTTTGCCAATCGAATGCTCGACGTCGCCGATCACTTTCTGCGCGTCGCTGACCAATAACAGTAAAAAAACAGGAATGCTCATGACCGTCTTGAAGATGACCGACCTCGATCTGCAAGGTAAACGTGTACTGATCCGCGAAGACCTCAACGTCCCGGTAAAGGACGGCGTGGTCAGCAGTGATGCACGTATCCTCGCTTCGCTGCCGACCATCAGGCTGGCGTTGGAGAAGGGCGCGGCCGTCATGGTCTGCTCGCACCTTGGCCGCCCGACAGAAGGTGAGTTTTCTGCCGAGAACAGCCTCAAGCCGGTTGCTGACTACCTGAGCAAGGCGCTGGGTCGTGACGTTCCGCTGGTTGCCGATTACCTGAATGGCGTCGACGTGAAGGCCGGTGATGTCGTCCTGTTCGAGAACGTTCGCTTCAACAAGGGCGAGAAAAAGAACGCCGACGAGCTGGCGCAGCAATACGCAGCGCTGTGCGACGTGTTCGTGATGGATGCCTTTGGCACCGCGCACCGTGCCGAGGGTTCTACTCACGGCGTGGCCAAATTCGCCAAGGTGGCCGCTGCAGGTCCGTTGCTGGCTGCCGAGCTCGAAGCGCTGGGCAAGGCCCTGGGCGCTCCGGCCCAGCCGATGACCGCCATCGTTGCCGGCTCCAAGGTTTCCACCAAGCTGGACGTGCTCAACAGCCTGAGCGGCATCTGCAATCAGTTGATCGTCGGCGGCGGCATTGCCAACACCTTCCTGGCTGCGGCCGGTCACAAGGTCGGTAAATCGCTGTACGAACCTGATCTGCTCGACACTGCGCGCGCCATCGCCGCCAAAGTCAGCGTACCGTTGCCGACTGACGTGGTGGTTGCCAAGGAGTTCGCCGAGAGCGCTGCCGCTACCGTCAAGCTGATCGCCGACGTCGCCGATGACGACATGATTCTTGATATTGGCCCGCAAACTGCTGCGCATTTCGCCGAATTACTGAAATCTTCAGGGACTATCCTGTGGAACGGTCCGGTCGGCGTGTTCGAGTTCGATCAGTTCGGTGAAGGCACCAAGACGCTGGCCAAGGCCATCGCTGAAAGCCCGGCGTTCTCCATCGCGGGCGGCGGCGACACGCTGGCAGCCATCGACAAGTACGGTGTTGCGCAACAGATTTCCTATATTTCGACCGGTGGCGGTGCGTTCCTCGAGTTTGTGGAAGGCAAGGTTCTGCCAGCGGTGGAAATGCTCGAACAACGCGCCAAGGCTTGAGTGAAAGCTTTGGACAAGGAGTGGTCAATGGTCAGGGCGTTACCGTGGTTTCTCATCGCAGGTTTGTTGGCCGGTTGCGCGGGCAAGCCTGCGGCTGAAGAGGTGGAGAGCGACTCCCCGACCCAACCGCTCCAGCTAAGCTGCTATCAGGCGGGCTGGCAGGCAGAAACGGTGCCGGTGGTCTACAAACGCGGCGGTCCGGAGGTGTGGGATCGTTATGAATTCATGCCGCGGACCGGCAATGTGGGCTGTCTGTGAGCCAGGTCTGAAACCCGTTGGCAACATTGACGGGCTTCAGCGGTCTTTAAAGGGTGGATATTTTTCCGCGAAAGGAGTTTCGCCATGAAGATCGCTGCCCTGGCTCTGATGAGCTGCATTGTACTGGCTGGTTGTACCGGTTCTGGCTCGCGTGCCAAGACCTGTCAGATATTCAGCCCGGCCGCCGTGAATGTGCCGACGACTGAAAACAGTCAACGGGTCGAGGCACATGTCACCGGTGAGCCGGCCGATGACCGAAATCAGGAACAGAACTGCCCCTGACAGTTGAAACGACCGGCACGTGCCGCGTTTCGCAGGGCAGTCAGGAGACGTAATGAAAGGCGTGATTGCCCTCGGGGTTTTGGCAGTGCTTGGCGGTTGTTCGAGCATGAGTTCACCGCAGCAGAATGACCCCTGGAATCGCTGGGTATGCGACAGCAATGCAGAGGTCAACTGGCGCTACATCGACTCGGCCAAGAAGGAAGTCGACGTGCGTCTGAATCAGAGCGATCAGGTGTTCAGGCTCAAGGCCGAACCCGGCGCTGCCAGCGGTACGCTGTACAGCAACAATGTGTTGGCATTCGTCAACAAGGGTAGCGAGGGCCTGATCTACTGGGACGCTACCAACGATCTGATCGGTCGCGGCTGCAAGGCCAGATAAGTCGGATCTCGGGCACACACGCACGGCCTCGCGGCTGAGCTTATAACTTGAATGGCAGCCGCCACTACGGCAGGCTTGCTCGACTAACGACCCTACCGGGAGAGACACAGACAATGGCACTTATCAGCATGCGCCAGATGTTGGACCACGCAGCCGAATTCGGCTACGGCGTTCCAGCCTTCAACGTAAACAACCTGGAACAGATGCGCGCCATTATGGAAGCGGCCGACAAGACCGACTCCCCGGTGATCGTCCAGGCTTCTGCCGGTGCCCGCAAATACGCCGGTGCGCCGTTTCTGCGTCACCTGATCCTCGCCGCGATCGAAGAGTTTCCGCACATCCCGGTGGTCATGCACCAGGACCACGGCACCAGCCCTGACATCTGCCAGCGCTCCATCCAGCTGGGTTTCAGCTCGGTCATGATGGACGGCTCGCTGCGTGAAGACGGCAAGTCCCCGGCCGATTACGACTACAACGTCGACGTTACCCGTCGCGTGGTGTCCTTCGCTCACGCCTGCGGCGTTTCGGTGGAAGGCGAGCTGGGCGTGCTGGGTTCGCTGGAAACCGGCATGGCCGGTGAAGAAGACGGCGTTGGTGCGGAAGGTGTTCTGGATCACAGCCAGATGCTGACCGACCCGGAAGAAGCCGCCGACTTCGTCAAGCGCACTCAGGTCGATGCCCTGGCCATCGCCATCGGCACCAGCCACGGCGCTTACAAGTTCACCAAGCCGCCTACCGGCGACATCCTGGCGATCGAGCGTATCAAAGAGATCCACAAGCGCATCCCCAACACTCACCTGGTGATGCATGGTTCTTCGTCCGTTCCACAGGAATGGCTGAAGATCATCAACGAGTTCGGCGGCGACATCAAAGAAACCTATGGTGTGCCGGTCGAAGAAATCGTTGAAGGCATCAAGCACGGCGTGCGCAAGGTCAACATCGACACCGACCTGCGTCTGGCGTCGACCGGTGCCATCCGCGAATTCATGGCCAAAAACCCTAGCGAGTTCGACCCGCGCAAGTACCTGGCCAAGACTGTCTCGGCCATGCGTGACGTCTGTATCGCCCGTTACGAAGCATTCGGCACCGCTGGCAACGCCTCGAAGATCAAGCCGATCTCCCTGGACGCCATGTTCGAGCGCTACGCGCGCGGCGAACTGGATGCCAAGGTCAACTGAGTTGACTGAGCATTGAAAAAACCCGCAGAAATGCGGGTTTTTTTATGTCGGTTCAAAAGTAACTGCGCGGCGAATGAATGTGACGCGGAGCGTCACGAACTGCATTCCCACGCTGGAGCGTGAGGAACGATAATCCCCTCTATCGTGCGACGCTCTGCGTCGCATGCCGTTCTGGACGCTCTGCGTCCTCTCTCGAAAGGCTTAAACGCTCTTCATCACTCCCGCACACGCCGCCTTGTACGCTTCGTGCTGATACTTGTTCAGGGTGTCGGGCAGGGCGAAGGTGTGTTTCTTGTTCTGCGCATTGACGGTCTGCGGTGAGATCAGCACCACGTTGCAATCGGACATAAGTTGAAAGATGGTTTCGATCTTGAAAGTGGTCGGGCCGCCAGCGAATTCGCCTTTCTTGCTGCGCTTCTTGATAACCACATGGCTGATGCCGTTTTCACGCACGAAACCGGCAAGTTGCGTGGAGAAGGCTTTGACGTTGGCGGCCTCGTCATCGTCCTCCAGTGCAAGCTTCTTCGTGGCGAGCGGCAGGTGCTCGATGTCGCCATTACGTCGAGTGGCGAGGGCGAAGATGGCTTCGCTGCCTTTGATTTCTACACCGCAAATAATCATGAGAAAACCTGATGAGCTCGTTCATATAAAGAGGCAGGTTATCTCATCGTAGACGTTATTCCTGAGCTATCGACTCCAGATACTCCGAACGCTCGTCACTCATGCGCGCAATGCAGTCGTTTTCGCTGATGGTGAAGGCCTTGCTGCCTGCTGCAGAAGGAAAGACCTCAACCGCGCAGTCGGCGTCACGCAGCTTCTCCCAGGCTTGCTGGGCAGTCTTGAGTTTGCTGGTAAAGTCGTTGAATTGCGTCTTGTTGGCAACGAACTGCGACTGAACGCGCTTGAGCAGGTTGTCGAAGTTCTCCTTGAGCAACTGTTCGGCAGTGGTGCGGCTGTAGGCCGAGCATTCCAGGGTCTGCTTGTCGTCCTCGACACCGTCGCAGGGCGACGCGTCCGGATTCTGAGCGGCGTGTACGCCTGTCACAGCCGTCGTCATAAGGGCCAGGGTCAGCAAAAACGTTTTCATCGAGTCGCTCCGATCCATTGATAGGCTCGATTCTGTCTCAAGCGCGAGACATTGAACAGGTTTACGACATCGCACGACGACTCGCCGTCCCCCTTTGTCGCATCTTGACGCTTTCGGCAAACCCCCTGTCGTTTTTGCACCCGGTTCCCCTGACCCTCCGGCATATGCTGACCCCATTAGCGCCGACAGCCGATTCGGCGCACCGGAATCAAAAAAGGGGACAGCCTGATGAGCCCAGCCGAATTGCACGCCGACAGCATCGTTATTGACGGGCTGATCATCGCCAAATGGAACCGCGAGCTGTTTGAAGACATGCGCAAGGGCGGCCTGACCATGGCCAACTGCACCGTGTCGGTGTGGGAGGGCTTTCAGGCGACCATCAACAGCATCTGCACCAGCCAGAAACTGATGCGCGAAAACAGCGACCTGGTCATGCCCGTGCATACCACCGCCGACATCCGCAAGGCCAAGGAGCTGGGCAAGACCGGCATCCTGTTCGGCTTCCAGAACGCGCACGCCTATGAAGACCAGATCGGCTACGTCGAGATCTTCAAGAAGCTCGGCGTCGGCATCGTGCAGATGTGCTACAACACCCAGAATCTGGTGGGCACGGGCTGCTACGAGCGCGATGGCGGGCTATCGGGTTTCGGTCGTGAGATCGTCGCTGAAATGAACCGCGTCGGGGTGATGTGCGACCTGTCCCACGTCGGCTCTAAAACCTCGGAAGAAGTCATTCTCGAATCGAAAAAGCCGGTTTGCTATTCCCACTGCCTGCCGTCCGGCCTCAAGGAACACCCGCGCAACAAGTCCGACGCCGAACTGAAGTTCATCGCCGATCATGGCGGTTTTGTCGGCGTGACCATGTTCGCGCCGTTCCTGGCCAAGGGCATCGAGTCGACCATCGACGATTACGCCGAAGCCATCGAATACGTGATGAACATCGTCGGCGAAGACGCCATCGGCATTGGTACTGACTTCACCCAGGGTCACGGCCAGGAATTTTTCGAGTACCTGACCCACGACAAGGGTTACGCCCGCCGCCTGACCAACTTCGGCAAGATCATCAACCCGCTGGGCATCCGCACCGTGGGGGAGTTTCCCAATCTGACTGAAACGTTGCTCAAGCGCGGTCACTCCGAACGCGTGGTGCGCAAGATCATGGGCGAGAACTGGGTCAACGTTCTGGCCGACGTCTGGGGCGAGTAACCCGCCCGCCATACCTTATCGAATTGAACCCCCACGGCCCTTCGAGCGGTGGGTGTAGCCCGAATCATCTGGAGTTTGACCGCCATGGCTAAAATCGCCCCGCAACTGCCCATCGAAGTCGACAGCGAAACCGGCGTCTGGACCTCCGATGCGTTGCCGATGCTCTACGTGCCCCGGCACTTTTTCGTCAATAACCACATGGGCATCGAAGAAGTGCTGGGCGCCGATGCGTACGCCGACATCCTCTACAAGGCGGGTTACAAATCCGCCTGGCACTGGTGCGAAAAGGAAGCCGAATGCCATGGCCTGGAAGGCGTTGCGGTGTTCGAGCACTACATGAAGCGCCTGTCGCAGCGTGGCTGGGGCCTGTTCAAGATCCAGGACATCGACGTCGAGAAAGGCACTGCCAGTGTGAAGCTGGAGCACTCCTGTTTCGTGTACGTCTACGGCAAGGTCGGGCGCAAGGTCGATTACATGTTCACCGGCTGGTTCGCCGGGGCCATGGACCAGATCCTCGCAGCCAGCGGCAGCGCTGTGCGCACGGTTGCCGAGCAGGTTTACGGTGGTTCCGAAGAAGGTCATGACGACGGTCTGTTCGTCGTCAAGCCGCTGTAAATCGAGGATCGGGTTATGGCTTTCGAAGCGATGTTCCAGCCGATCCAGATCGGCAAACTCACCATCCGCAATCGCGTGCTGAGCACTGCGCACGCCGAGGTCTACGCCACCGATGGCGGCATGACCACGGATCGTTACGTGAAGTACTACGAGGAGAAAGCCAAGGGCGGCATCGGTCTGGCCATTTGTGGCGGCTCTTCAAGCGTGGCCATCGACAGCCCGCAAAGCTGGTGGAAGTCGGTCAACCTGGCAACCGACAGGATCATCCCGCACTTCCAGAACCTCGCCGACGCCATGCACAAGCATGGCGCCAAGATCATGATCCAGATTACCCACATGGGCCGTCGCTCGCGCTGGGATGGCGATCACTGGCCGACCCTGCTGTCGCCGTCGGGCATCCGTGAGCCGGTACACCGGGCAACCTGCAAAACCATCGAGCCCGAAGAAATCTGGCGGGTGATCGGCAATTACGCCAGCGCTGCGGCGCGTGCCAAGGCCGGTGGCCTGGACGGCGTCGAGTTGTCGGCGGTGCATCAGCACATGATCGACCAGTTCTGGAGCCCGCGGGTCAACAAGCGTACCGACGAGTGGGGCGGCAGTTTCGAGAACCGCATGCGCTTCGGTCTGGAAGTGATCAAGGCGGTGCGCCAGGAAGTCGGCCCCGACTTCTGTGTGGGGCTGCGTCTCTGCGGCGACGAGTTTCATCCCGATGGCCTCAGCCACGAGGACATGAAGCAGATCGCCAAGTATTACGACGACACCGGCATGATCGACTTCATCGGCGTGGTGGGCTCGGGCTGTGACACCCACAACACCCTGGCCAACGTCATTCCGAACATGAGTTATCCACCGGAGCCGTTCCTGCACCTGGCGGCCGGGATCAAGGAAGTGGTCAAGGCCCCGGTGCTGCACGCGCAGAACATCAAGGACCCGAACCAGGCAACGCGAATTCTGGAAGGCGGCTACGTCGACATGGTCGGCATGACCCGCGCGCACATTGCCGACCCGCACCTGATCGCCAAGATCAAGATGGGCCAGATCGATCAGATCAAACAGTGCGTCGGCGCCAACTACTGCATCGATCGCCAGTATCAAGGGCTGGATGTGCTGTGCATCCAGAACGCCGCGACGTCCCGCGAATACATGGGCGTGCCGCACATCATCGAGAAATCCACCGGACCCAGGCGCAAGGTCGTGGTGGTCGGGGCCGGTCCTGCCGGGATGGAAGCTGCACGCGTCTCTGCCGAACGCGGCCATGACGTGACCCTGTTCGAGAAGAAGGACTTCATCGGCGGGCAGATCACCACCGCATCGAAGGCACCGCAACGCGACCAGATCGCCGGCATCACGCGCTGGTTCCAGCTGGAACTGGCGCGCCTGAAAGTCGACCTGCGTCTGGGGACCGCCGCGGATGCGGCAACCATTCTCGACCTGCGCCCGGACATCGTGGTGCTGGCGGTCGGCGGTCATCCGTTTCTGGAGCAGAACGAACACTGGGGGGCCGCTGAAGGTCTGGTGGTCAGCAGTTGGGATGTGCTGGACGGCAAGGTGACGCCGGGCAAGAACGTGCTGGTCTACGACACCATTTGCGAGTTCACCGGCATGTCGGTGGCCGACTTCCTGGCCGACAAGGGCTGTCAGGTCGAAATCGTCACCGATGACATCAAGCCGGGCGTGGCGATTGGCGGAACCTCGTTCCCGACCTACTACCGCAGCATGTACCCCAAGGAAGTGATCATGACTGGCGACATGATGCTGGAAAAGGTCTATCGCGAGGGCGACAAGCTGGTGGCGGTGCTGGAGAACGAATACACCGGGGCCAAGGAAGAGCGGGTTGTCGATCAGGTGGTGGTGGAAAACGGTGTGCGTCCGGACGAAGCGATCTATTACGCGCTCAAGGAGGGTTCGCGCAACAAGGGCCAGATCGACATCGACGCGCTGTTCGCCATTCAGCCACAGCCATCGTTGAGCCAGCCGGGTGACGGTTACCTGCTGTTTCGTATCGGCGATTGCGTGGCGCAGCGTAATACCCACGCGGCGATCTATGACGGCTTGCGGCTGTGCAAGGACTTTTAAGGCTCGCCGGTCTTTGATTCTGGCCGCAGGCCGTGGGAGCGAACTCGTTCGCGAATGCGATGGATCAGTCGACATACGGGTTGTCTGATCCACAATTTTGCGAATCAGCGAAGCGTCACCCGGACTGCAAGACCGCTTGGTACCTGGAGCTTCAGATGCTAGACACCCTTCTTCCGATCCTGCTGTTCAGCGCCCTGGCCCTTGCGGCGCTGGGCGCCTGGCGGCGGGTAACCCTGTGGCGCAACGGCCGGTCCTCGAAAGTCGATTGGCTGGGTGGGCTGCTGGCCATGCCCAAGCGTTACATGGTCGATCTGCATCATGTGGTCGCGCGTGACAAATACATCGCCAACACCCACGTGGCCACCGCGGGCGGCGCGGTGGCCTCGATTGTGCTGGCGATTCTGGTGCACGGTTTCGGTCTGCATAATCGCCTGCTTGGCTATGCGCTGCTGTTGATGACGGCGGTGATGTTTGTCGGTGCGGTGTTTGTCTATCTTCGTCGTCTCAACCCGCCTGCGCGTCTGTCGAAAGGGCCGTGGATGCGCCTGCCGAAAAGCCTCATGGCGTTTTCCGCGAGCTTTTTTCTGGTCACCCTGCCGGTGGCGGGCATTCTTCCCGAGCACTTCGGCGGCTGGGTGCTGGTGGTCGTTCTCGGGCTGGGCGTGCTGTGGGGTGTGAGCGAACTGTTTTTCGGCATGACCTGGGGCGGGCCGATGAAGCATGCCTTCGCCGGGGCGCTGCACCTGGCCTGGCATCGCCGGGCCGAGCGTTTTGGTGGCGGACGTTCCACGGGCCTGAAACCGCTGGACCTGAACGATCGAACCGCGCCGCTGGGCGTGGAGAAACCTCAGGACTTCACCTGGAATCAACTGCTGGGCTTCGACGCCTGCGTGCAGTGCGGCAAGTGCGAAGCGGCCTGCCCGGCGTTTGCGGCAGGCCAGCCACTCAACCCCAAAAAGCTGATTCAGGACATGGTGGTCGGCCTTGCCGGTGGCACTGACGCAAAATTTGCGGGCAGTCCGTATCCGTCGCTGGACGGCAAAGGCAAGCCGCTGGGCGAGCATGGCGGTAATCCGCATCAGCCCATCGTCAACGGGCTGGTGGATGCCGACACGCTGTGGTCCTGCACCACATGCCGGGCCTGCGTCGAAGAGTGCCCGATGATGATCGAGCACGTCGATGCCATCGTCGATATGCGCCGCCACCTGACCCTCGAAAAGGGCGCTACGCCGAACAAGGGCGCCGAAGTGCTGGACAACCTGATCGCCACCGACAACCCCGGCGGGTTTGCGCCGGGCGGACGAATGAACTGGGCGGCGGATCTGAACCTGACGCTGCTCAGCGAGAAAAAAACCGTGGATGTGCTGTTCTGGGTGGGTGATGGCGCGTTCGATATGCGTAACCAGCGTACCCTGCGCGCGTTCGTCAAAGTCCTCAAGGCGGCCGGTGTGGATTTCGCCGTGCTGGGCCTCGAAGAACGCGACAGCGGCGACGTGGCGCGACGTTTGGGTGATGAAGCAACCTTCCAGACGCTCGCCCGACGCAACATTCAGACCCTGTCCCAGTACAGTTTCCAACGCATCGTGACCTGCGACCCGCACAGCTTTCATGTGCTGAAAAACGAATATGGCGCTTTTGGCGGTGACTACCCGGTGCAGCATCACAGCACCTTCATGGCCGAGCTGGTACGCAACGGCGCCCTGACGCTGGGCCAGCACAAAGGCGCCAGCGTGACCTATCACGATCCGTGTTACCTGGGCCGTTACAACGGCGAATACGAGGCGCCGCGTGAAGTGCTGCGTGCGCTGGGGATCGAGATCAGGGAAATGCAGCGCTCGGGCTTCCGGTCCCGCTGCTGCGGCGGCGGAGGTGGCGCGCCGATCACTGACATTCCCGGCAGGCAGCGGATTCCTGACATGCGTATGGACGACATCCGTGAAACGGCTGCCGAAGTGGTCGCGGTAGGTTGTCCACAGTGCACGGCCATGCTCGAAGGCGTTGTCGAACCGCGACCCATGATCAAGGACATTGCCGAACTGGTGGCCGATGCGCTGATTGAGGACGTTATCCCCAACACGCCAGCGTCTGCCAAACGCGAACCTGCGGAGGTGCTCTGATGAGCGACATTATCCGCCGTGATCCACGCGCCGAGTGGATCGCCCGCAATCGACTGCATCCGTTGCACGCGGCCATGCAGCCTGCGCAGAGCAGCTGGATGGGGCCGAATGGCCTGATGCGCAAAAACGTGCATGGTCAGGGGTTTATCGGCCCCAACGGTATCAAGCGTATTGACCGCAGCGGCGCTCAGCAGGGCGGCGCGGTCAAGCGTTCGGTTGCTGCCGACGTGCAGCTGCCGCTTCATACCGTAGCCGAGCCAGCGTTCTATATCACGGTGGTGCCCGATATGGTCGGCGGCCGCCTGAGCAGCCACGACCGTGACTTGCTGGGGCTGGCGCGTCAGTTGGCGGGGGCCGACGGTGCCGTGCTGGCGGTGGTGTTCGGCGAACACAAGGAAGCTGCATTCGACACCGCGGGCGTGGATCGGCTGTTGCTTATCGACGGTGCCGAGTTCGACGGTTACTCACCGGAACAGCGCGTGCAGGGTTTGCGGGCTGTGGATAACCAGTTCAACCCGCGCCACTGGCTGTTGCCGGACAGCCGCAGCGGCGGTGGCGAACTGGGTAGACGTTTTGCCGCCAGCATCGGCGAGCGACCTGCAACGCGGGTCTGGCAGGTCAAGGACCAGCTGTGCATAAGTCGGGCAGGCGCTGGCCGCGAAGACCTGGTCCGGCCTCTGGCGCGCCTGATTCTCGCTGCTGTGGAGTGCGCCGAACCGGTCAGCGAAACTCGTCACGAGGTATTGCCGGTCGAGTTGTCCACAGGCGTGGCGCGCAGCCTGCCGCGTATCGAAGACCTGGGGGCGGTAGCCGTCGATCCCCGGGTTATCCCCATGGCTGAAGCCGAATTCATTCTGTCTGGCGGCAATGGCGTCAGGGACTGGGACCTGTTTCATCAGGCCGCTTCGGCACTCGGGGCCACCGAAGGGGCGTCGCGGGTGGCGGTGGACGATGGTTTCATGGGCCGCGAGCGGCAGGTCGGCGCGAGTGGCACCTGGGTGACCGCAAGGGTGTATGTTGCTGTCGGTATTTCCGGGGCCATCCAGCATCTGCAGGGCATCGGCGCCTGTGACAAGGTCATTGCGATCAATCTGGATGCGGGGTGCGACATGGTCAAGCGCGCTGATCTATCGGTTATCGGCGAGAGCGCCGAAGTGCTCACGGCGCTGATCGCCGCAGTCGAAGCCTGGCGCAGCGGAGGTAAACGCGATGCAGCCTGAAGTGTCTGTGGATAAGCATGCGGTACAGATCATCAGTCTGGTGTCCATCGGCGCGCACCCGACATCAGGTCGTGCGCGCCGTGCCGAACAGGATGCGCGGGCCGTCGAGCTTGGCCTGCAACTGGCTGGGGATAACTTGCAGGTGCTGCACGCCGGCAATGCCGAAGAACCGGCGCTGCGCGCTTACCTTGGGATGGGGCTCAACGAGCTGCATGTGCTGGAGCAACCCGAGGGCGCCGATGCGCTGATTGCGTTGACTGACTACCTCCGCGATTCTGCCGCACAGGTGGTGTTGGCCGGCAGTCAGGCTGAAACCGGTGAAGGGTCGGGCATGCTGCCCTTTCTGCTGGCCGAGAGGCTGGGCTGGCCACTGGTGACCGGTCTGGCTGAAGTCGAATCGCTGAACAACGGCACCGCGCTGGTGTTGCAGGCTCTGCCTCGCGGTCAGCGTCGTCGGCTGAAGGTTCGTCTGCCGTTTCTGGCCACTGTGGATAACGCAGCTCCCAAACCCCGGCAGAGCGCGTTCGGGCCTGCACAGCGTGGCACGCTGGACACCGAAATGGTTCAGGTCGTTGCGGATGAGTTATTGACCGCCCAAGCGCTGCAGCCAGCCAGGCCGCGGCCCAAACGCCTGAAAGTGATCAAGGCCAAGAGCGGCGCTGATCGCATGAAAGCCGCCACTGCCAAGGCCAGTGGCGGCGGGGGCCAGGTGCTTAAGGGGCTGCGCCCTGAAGAGGGCGCAGCCGCGATTCTGAAGCTGTTGATCGATGAGGGCGTCGTCAAGTAAGGCTAGGGTCCTGTGCTGGCCTCTTCGACGGGCGGTTCGCCTTTCTGTTGGGAGGCGGGCCGGAAGTAGGCATAGGAAATTTTCCCGTCCAGCCCACCGCCGTTGCTGACTTCAACTTTGACATCCGCGTTTTCGTAGCTGCGGTTGAAACTCGAAATCGTGATGGGTAACAAAATGGCTCGTTTGAACGTTACGCCTGTACGGCCTTCGCTAAAACCACCTTCTGGACTGCCAGTCACCGAGAATACCGATCCCTTGCCGGCCTTGAGTATTTTCGCCGAGCGTATTTCATCGTTGTCGCAGCCATAGCTGTTATTGCCACTGCCCATCTTGAATTGCCTGTCGATGTTGAAGGGGACCGTGCAGACAATATTCTGTGTTGCCCCATTGGCTTCGTAGAACACAATGCTTGCGTCACTGATGTCGTTATCGTCTGGCTTGTTAAGCACTTTTATGCGTGACACCTTACCGTCGAGCCCGTTATTGCGAGAGGCGAGCTTACGGTAATAGAACGTATCGGTCGTGCCCTCGAATGAATCGATTCGCACCCTTTTGCCCATGGGGACCGATTGTTTGACGTCTATGATCGTGAAGTCATCCTGCCGGTCACCGTTGGGGTTGTCGTACAGTTCGATACGCGTGCCTGCGCGGACGCCCTCCAGTTCCATGGACCTGACCTCATCCTTTTCACACCCGTTCGATGGCAGCCTTATGTCATATTGAACGCCGCTGTTGCCGCCGCTCTGATTAGCCGGCAATACGCAGGAGGTGTCCCCTCCACGATCGGCATAGTTGCGTTCGTAGAAATAAAGACCGCCTTGAGACAGCGCTGCAGCATAGGGGCGCGTGTCGCCCACCTGGTTGAAATCAACGGCGAGATAGTTGGGGTTGCGCCAACCGGTCGGTTCGCCGCAATAGTGCTCCACCCGGCGCTGCAACAGCGTCAGGTTGTTATCCATGTCCCCTGCATGAGCCGCGCTACTGCCAAAGGAATGGAATTGATTGAGGACATAGGTCCGCGGTAATTTCCCGTCAACCGTACGTAGCGAAAGGGCCATCGAACCGAAGCGGCTCACGCACTGCCAGTTATGGCTCGCTGCTGTGTTGCCCAGGTCAAAGGTGTTCTCGACATGCGTGTTCGGGGCCCAAAGAACCTCGGCCTTCTTGCCGTTCAGTAGATATACCTTGGCCACTTCTCCCTGCGAAAACATGACGAGGCGCTTATTCGTGCTGATCATTTCCTGGAGCGTTGGCCAACTGACGTGATCGGACACATGACTGTAGTCGGCTATTTCAGGGACTCGTTCCAGCACCGGGCGCAGCTCGTCTGAGGTCAATGTCGATTCGAACAGCAGGGAAATGACGGCGTTTCGGTCTTTCTTCAAATAGGCTAAAAACTCTTTGAGTAAGTCGCTTAGCAACGGGTTACTTGACGAACACCTATCGGAGAATACAGCGTGGCATACTCGAATTCTGCCAGCATAATCCCTGTGGATATCCAGCATGAACCCTCTCATACCGCGCTCCAGTTGCGGGGTAAGGTCGTTCAGATAAGCATTGTGCCCCGTAGCCCATGTGTATTTATCGAATGTCTTGGTAAAGTCATTGATGCCCGGTGCTGCATAGGCATCCTTGTTGACAATGACCCAGTAGGCGTTTTCTGTTCCGGAGGTTGGGTAATACCAGAAATGCGCGGCCGCGTTGCCGGAAAATTTCGAACGGTAAAAGGTAATGTTATTCAGAGCGTGAATAGCGCCTGGGTAAGTAGGCTCGTCCCATTCCTTCGGATCCTGCCATGTCCCTGCATGATGCCCGGCATAGGTCCAGAAACCGTTATTCGTCTCACCAACAGGGTAGTACCAGTTGTGCCGTGCAGGACTGCCTTCCTGCAAGGCCTTGAAGAACCACGTTTGGCCATTTTGATCGTAGCGATGAACCTCCCCCACGCGGGTAAACTCATTCCACGTTTTGGGATGGGCAGGGCTACCCTCATTTTTGTAGAGGTATGTCCAGTCTGCCGTGCTGTATTCCGAGGTTGGAAAGTACCGGCCATAGTCGGCTGGGCGACCTTCTTTTTCAGCGCGGAATAACAACCGTTCGCCGTTGTAGTCGTAACTGTAGATATCATCCGCGTAGGCGTAATCGTTCCAGGTATTGGGTACGTCGAACGTTCCCCGTCCCTTGCGGAAGAACTCCCACCATGTAGAACTCTCGTCTGCAACAGGGTCGCCTTTTACGGGCTGATTCTTGGGGTAGTCTTTTTTTCCTGTAAATTTCGACCTGAACAGCATCGGCTGATAATCGATGTCTTTCTCATGTAAGAGTCCGGCCTGCGTCCAGTCAGATATCCCTTTGGGCTCGCTGCTGGTTCCGTTGAGATGCGTCACCTGAAGAAATTTCCAGGCGGGTGACTTTTCGACGGGAGCCGGAGGCTTCTTTTCTTCGTCTGCATCGAGGGGCTCACTGGGTGGCGAAGTCCATTTATCCTGTTCTGGAATGCCTTCCTTGTCGGAGTTCACGCTAAACAATAAACGCATCCCGCTGACTTCACGCACATGAACGGCACCGCGCCAGCTGACTTCGTCCCATTCCTTGGGGTCATTGAGTGTGCCCGCGTTTCTCGAAATGCCATAGAAAATCCAGTTTTCGGTGTCTCCTCGGTTGGCGGGGAATGGCCATTGGTTTAAAGAGGGAACACCGCTGTTTTTCGCGATGAAATAATGATCACCGTCCACTCGGGTTGTTTTTACATAGTCGCCCGGTATGACGGGCTCCTTCTCATCCTTGGGATCGCTGATAGTACCGGCGTGTCTTTCGGTTGCTGCGTAAAGGTAATAGGCATTGCTCGTGGCGTCTGTGGGGTAGGTCCAGTTCTGCTGGTTGGGTATTCCGGCGAACCTCGCTTTGAAATAGAAGCGTATACCGTCTTTTTCTACGCGATGAATCGCTCCCCTCCAGGTGACTTCATCAGGTCCATGAGGTTCGGCAAAAGTGCCTGCATGCGACGTCGTGCCGTAATAGGCCCACTGCTCGGTGCTGCTTTCATCTGTCGGGTAGTACCAGCCATGGTCTGAGGGTGTCCCTGTCATCTGTGCACGGAAATAGAGTGTTTTGCCACCATGCTCATAGCGGTGCAGCCGGCCGGGCCAGGTATATTCGTCCCACTCTTTGGGATCGCTCAGGAGGCCTAAGTGCTTGCTGATGCCCACGAAGTGCCAGGACTCGTTATCCGTCGGCGTCATTGGCCGCTCGCCTACCTCTACACCCATTTCGCCGGATTTTTTGGCCTCGAACAGAAACTTCGTTTCCCGGTCCTGATGGATGGCGCCCGCCCAGGTGGGCTGGTCGAAATACTTGGGACTGTTCAGCGTGCCTTGATAAATCGAGTAGCCAACGTGTTCGAAGTTGTTTTCGTTCCCGTAGCCCTCTTCATCATCCATGACATGCCCCCAGATTTTCGATCTGTAGAACGATCGCGTAAAGCTTTCGCCAATGCCGGTGGGGCGCTTCACCACATGCAGTGCGCCTGGCCAGGTTGCATCGGATTCAGGTTTCGGATCGAGCCAGCTGCCGGCGTGAATGCCCATGTCCAGATAAGACCATTGCCCGTTACTGTCAGGCGGTGTCGGGTAGTGCCACCCTTCCTGGCCGGGCGCGCCGTCAATGAGAGATCTTGCGAAGTAAGCCTTTCCATCGACTTCAAAGCGGTGAATCGCGCCAGGCCAGGTGATTTCGTAAGCATCCTTGGGCGATTGCAAGGTGCCTGCAAACTCACTTTTGCCGATATACGACCAGTCTTCATTGTCTTGCTGCGAGTCAGGCAGTGCGCGTTCAGCGTTGAAAATCCCGGCAAAACGAGCTTGATAATATTCGTCTGCTGTGCGGATAACCTTGACGGTGTCTCCAGGTCTGATCACCTCACCCGACTGTACCGGGTCGCTCTGTGTGCCTTCATGGGCAGTCCGGCCTATGAAGGTCCACCAGGCATTGTCGGTTTCCGTCACAGGCAGGGGGTGTTCGGCGCCGATGACTGCCAGGTTGCCCACAATTTTCGAGCTGTAATAGCGTCTGGTGTTTCCGTCTTGCCTCATGTGGATGGCGCCGGTCCAGGTCACTTCCTGCTGATCCTTCGGATCGATAATCTCGCCCGAATGCCTGGATTCCCCGACCACCGTCCAGTAATCATTGTCTCCGTCTTGCGGAATCGGCCAGTTGTTTTCGGCAAGCAGTCCATCGACTTTGGAAAGCAGGTACAGCGTACGGTCTCTGGCTTGCACCGCATGAATTCTTCCGGGCGAGGTAAAGCCGGAGGAGCCTTTCGGATCGGCCCAGGTGCCTTCTGGAACGTTCGCGCCCAGAGACTCCCAGTACTCGTTGTCAGTCCCGGGCGCGGGGTAATTCCAGTCATTGGCCTGGGGTACGCCGCGTGCGAGGGCGCGGTAATAGACGTGTTGGCCTTCAATGGTCGTGGCGTGAATCAGCCCCTGGCTGGTCATTTCATCGAAGTCTTTCGGATCGGCAAAAGTGCCTTTGTGTCGCACCAGGCCCATCACTTTCCAATACTGTGTGTCGCCCGCAGTCGGCAGAGGCCAATTGTCGGCGATCGGGCTTCCCGACTGCTGAGCGATGTAAAGCTGGCTCCTGCCTGATGAGCTGTACTCGTGAATAGCGCCAACCCAGGTCTGGCCGCTCAATGTTTTGGGGTCGGCGTAAGTACCAGCCTGATCAGAGGTAAACATGAACTCCCAGAAGTCTGTGCTTGCCAGCTCTTCGGGATAAGGTGTTTGCGAAGAGGGCTTTCCGGTCATCTTCGATTTGAGAAACGCTCGTTGGCCATTGATGCTGGCCACGTGTACCGCATCCGGCCAGGTAGGATCGGTGAAGGGTTTGGGGTCCGAGAAAGTGCCTGCGTGTTCTCCGGCGTACTCATAGAAGTCGTTGGATTCTTCGCCTGAGGGATATACCGCCCCTACATCCTGGGCAAATCCGGAAAATCTGGTGCGAAAGAGTTTTTGACGGGTCAGGCCAAGCTGGTCGGCAAAGATTGCGCCGGGGGTGTTGATGTCGTTACGTTCGCGTGGCGTGTCGGCGCTGCCGCCGTTGAGTGAGGACACGTAGCTCCATTGATCATCACTTGTTTCGCCCACCGGATAAATCCACCCGCCTGCGACCGGTTGAGCCTGCTGCCGGGCTGCAAAAATCAAGTGTTGATTCTCATCCAGGTGCAGTGCGCCCGGCCATGTGGCCTCATCACGGCTTTTTAAGTCGTCTGCCGTACCGGCATGTTTGAACACCGTGACGAACTCCCAGTGGGTGTTACTGGCAAGATCATTTGGGTAAGGCGTCGCTGCAGAGGGCGTGCCGTCGAACAGTGAGCGCAGCACTGCACGCTGACCCTTGATCGAGGCTTCATGCAGTGCGCCGATCCGGGTGATGTCATCGAAAGGCTTGAAGTCACGCCATGTGCCTGCATGCCGGCCTGCGTAGACCCAATAAGGATCGACGATACCTACCGTCGAGAAGCTGTCGAGATCGTTGGCGGGATAGCCCTCGTAATTGGAAACAAAAAACGTGCGCTTGCCCGGAACAGTGCCATCGACGTAGACCGAACCTGCCTGGCTGTAGTCATCGAAGTGCCTCGGGGCTTCGAAAGTGCCCAGCGGTTGTATCACCGGAATATATGACCAGTGCTCGTTGCTTTCTGGTGTGGCTGGCAGCGGCCAGTCATGCTCGGAGGGCAAGCCTTCTGCCAGCGAGACGAAATAGACCGGGTTGTGGTCGATCAGCGTTTCATGCACTGCGCCGGGCCAGGTAAATTCTTGTTGGGTCTTGGGGTCGGCTACTGTTCCTGCATGGAGCGAGACCCCCAATAACTGAAACTCGTCGGTCTGGCTGTAATCCCAGCCGGTTGGCGGCGCGGCCCAGGGTTTCAGCGCACGGTACAGCGCTTTTCCCTGGCCCTGCGGGGCTGAATGGATAGCGCCAACCCACGTTTCGGTGTCCAGATCAGTCCTGGGGTCCCACCAGGTTCCGGCATTCTGGGTGATGCTGCGCACGCCCCAATAAGTGGTATTGGTGGGCGACGTCGGGTAAGGCTGTTCAACCGCCCCTGAGAAGTGGGTCGCGAACGACACCCATTTGCCCTGCATTTTGGCTCGATGCAGTTTTTCGAGTGCCGTGTTTTCTCCGAAGGCCTTCTGGTCTGTGTACGAGCCTTCATGTACACCACGATAATCCCAGTACTGATTGCTCTGCGGGCCGCCTGGGAGTTCTGCATTCAGAAGGGGCGCAAACCCGATAAATGTGGAGGCGTAGTAGTGACTGCGTAGCGGGCTCAGCGGGCTGCGATAATAAGAGCCCTTCGACACGCTCATGTCGGTCCAGGGCTTGGGGAGGGCGGCCGGAATGTTTGACACGGTCCCCGCCAGCTTCCAGTACCCTGCGCCTTGCTCTGTGCCGGGTGCAGGCCATCCATCGACGCCTGGGCGTCCGGTGTGCTGCGCAAGATAAACGGTTTTGCTCTGTTCGAAATAGACGAAGACGCCTGGCCAGACCAGATCCTGATCGGTCTTCATCGCTTGAGGCGTGCCGGGTTTATCGAAGAATCCGATGAAGTCCCAAAAATCGTTGCTCTGCGCTGTTGTCGGATAGGGCGTTTGCGGACCGGGCACTCCGCTGATTTTCGAGCTCAGCAAGGCGCTTTTGCCTTCAATCATCGCCAGGTGCAGCGCGCCCTCGCGGGTCGGCTCGTCGAACGGCTTAAGGTCGGGGCCCAGACCTGAATGCTGGCCTGCATAGGTCCAGAATTGCGTCGAATGTGGTGTGTCGGGCAGGGCTGGATCGAGCTGATCAGGCTGGCTGTCGAAGGCTGCGATGTAGAACGCGACGGACTGGCCCGTGTGGGCGGAGAACACGGCTCCCTCGAAAGCGGGTTCTCCGGCCAGTCGTGGTTGTTCGAACGTGCCCGCATTCACTTCCTCGCGGACGCCCGGCACCTGCGCAGCTGACACCGCGGGTGATGCTATGGAAGAGGGGGCGTCTGGCGCAGCACTGGCGAGCCAGGCCAATAGCAGGCCTGTGATGAACGCCACTGACAATACAGTCCTTTGATATTTTTTCATGACACCGGTGCGTCCATTCACAGTGGCTCGGAATCGCGTCTTTGATTAATCGAAGAGCGCTGAAAAAAGCCTATGCGCATGGCGCGCGTCGAGGTACTCGCAAACCTGATAGGTTGACGTGGCAGCTCGCCGGGACGGACTTACACACAATCCCTGTGCGTGTGCCTGTGGATAAAGTGTTCGTTAACCGCTGAAGCTCTTGTTGGACGTGGCTTGTGACGTCGCGATCAAAAATTGATCAATCTAAGTGGTTATTTCCATTGAGCTTTTTGTGGATAAGCATTCAGGCGCTATCTGTCAGTCACTCATTTTGCCCACAATCTCTGTTGGTGTGACTGTGGACAACTTGTTCGTGGTTGTCTGCAGGCCTTATATTCAGAGGGTCTTGAGCTTCTGTTCAAAAAATGATCAGGGCGGTGTGTTGCTCGTGAAATCTTCTGGAAAGGGAGGTTTTTTCAGCCATTTCAGACATTGTCCACAGGGCATGGCAGATCTGGGCAAAGTTGTACCCAAAGTCTGTTGGCGCTTCTGTGGATAAGGTGTTCGTGCTCGCCTGCAGCCCAATGAAACCAGGCGCTACAGAGGTTTGGTTAAAAAACATACAGACTGTGTGGCTGAGGTGTTCCTCGGTAAGCCGTTGTTGTAAGGGCTATTTCCGGACCGATAAAAAAACGACCTACCCATAAACGCTTTTTGGGCGCTGTGGATAAGTCGTTCAGTGATTACATCGTCACCGTCTGTTTATGAGCCAGGGCAGGTACGCGTGCGGTTCACTGCCATTCTTTCGGCCAGTCGCGGAAACCTCTGCCAGCTGCTTGCTCCGTCCAGGGCGCCCATAGTGTCGGCGCACCGCCTGGGTACCAGTCTATTTGTGAAGTGTGAGTATTGAGGCAGATGTAAGAGGCACCAGCATGCATCACCTTATCCCCCTTCACGTAGTCGGTAGCTGTTTTCCATTCAGGCAATGCGGCGCTGGTCGAGGCCTGCACAACGTTGCTTGGGCCGGATAGTGCATCCTCAGTGTCGTACGCGCCGACGATAAACTGATACACCGTGCCAGGGGTCAAACCTTCAAGGGTGCACGCGAGTATTTCTGGTCCGACAGGCACCCTGGCCGCGCCAATTCTATATACAGAGTAAAATTTGATGCCTGGAACACTGGCAGACTTGTCCCAGGCCAACGAAACACTGGTAGTCGTTGCCCCTGTCTGACGCAAGTTGCCGGGTGGCGTAGGTCGATCAGGTGATGCCTCGGTTTTTGTGGTTTCGAGGATTTCTTCAGACAGTTCGGAGCTGATCCCTTGGCTGTCAGTGGCTATGATCTGATAACCATAAAGGTTGCTGTGCGAAAGACCCCCGTCGGTGAAGGGAGGGGTTGCGTCGCTACCCAACGAGAGCTTATCCCGGAAGAGCTCATACTTGAATGGACCGCTGGCATCCGTCGAAACACTCCAGTCCAGCGTTATCGACGTGGTGGTCCGCCCGGTTGACCTGAAGTCGACAGGCAATGAAGGTCTATAGGGTTCCGAATGGGTTTTGACTTCCACCTCGTTGCTGATCTCCGACCACTGACCCTGTATATCTTTTGCAACAACGAAGTAGGTATACGTTCTGTCCGCTATGAGGTTCTCATCGGTATAGACGCGCGGTTGGTCAGCAGGGACTTTCATAAAAGGCCAGCGATCCCGGGCAATTTGATACTCGAGGAGTCCAGCTTCGCTGCTGGACTGTGTCCATTCCAGCGATACACTTGTATCGGTGACGCCTGTCCGGCTCAAGAACGGTGGTGTCGGTTTCGCCCCGCCGCCGTTTCCTGCCTGGGTACTCACGCTGATCGCTGGAGAGAATGCCGAGGTGTTGTTCATGACATCGATGGCACGTACCTGATAACTGTAAGTGGTACCGGGCTGAAGGCCAGTCTCTTCATACGAAGGACTGTCCGCAAATAGCGATACGCTGTTGTCGCGGCGCAGCTCATAGCGCAGTACCGGGTTCTGGCCTACCGACAGCGACCAGACGAGCTTCACCGAATCCGGGGTTTGTCCGGTTGACCTGAGGTCAGTGGGCACTGAAGGCGTCTCAGGTACGGGCGTTTCGCCGCCGGTGAGATAACCGTAGCGTTTGGCAAACTCCCAGTCATAGGCGTCGCCAACCTTGGGCTTGCCATTGTCCCAGTTGACCGACCAGGTCATCAGGCCGCGAATCGGGTTGCCTTCGTCCCGCAGTCTGTCCAAGGCGTATGTCACGTCGGCCGGATTGATCACATACCCTGTTGCGGCGGCGTCATTATTGGTGGGCAAGCCGATCGCAAGCCTGTTTGCCGGGATTTTGGTAAAGCCACGCGTGCCGTGGATCAAGCTGTCGGTCAGGTAATAGAGAAATTCCTTCTTGTGGGCATCATCGTTTTGCGCCACCCACAGACTGGCCTCATCGACCCATATACCGTCGGCCCCCTGGTTATAGTATTGAGGCGCGATAAAGTCATAGAGGTCCTCAAGCGCTTCGATATACGCGAGGTACGCGCCGCCACTTTTGAAGGACGTCAGAAAGGCGACGAATTCTTTCAGAAACGGAAACTGGGTGGTGATTTCCTTCAACAGCGGTGTATCGCGGGTAGCCGATCGCAGGTAGGGAAATTCCGGGGCCATGCTGATAATGAAGTGCTGGCCTTCGGTCTCGTAATGTTCGCGGACCATTCTCAGTGCGGCGGGTAATACGGTGCGGTTATCGGCAAAAGTGATGGCAGCCTGTTCGAGATCAATGTCCAGCCCGTCAAAGCCATAGACTTCGACCAGCCGAATAATCTCGTACGCCAGCGCTTCTTCCTGACCGGCATGCAGCTCAATATGTGCATCGGCCCCGCCCAGCGAGATCAGCACCGCACGGCCTTGGGCATTGAGTTCTGCCACTTGCGCACGGAACTGTTCATCACTCATGTTATAAGGCTTGAAGGTCGGTATGCCGGCGCCTTTCATGAAGGCCACTGCGATGACGTTATAGGCTTTGTCGATCTCGGTCAGCGCCATTTCCTCGAACATACCTTGCTGGTAACCCTGACCTGATTCGGAGGGCCAGTTATGCCAGAAACCCATGAGGATATTTTTCCCTGATATATCCGTCATGGTCGATGCGGCGTCGACCTTCTTGTTTTTATATTGATTGATGATTTTTGGGTTGAGCATGATTCGTGTCTCCGTCCGTTGGATTGACTTCAACGAGAGTTGATCACGAAAGTTTTTTTCACGTAACTGTCAGAAATGACGGTATCGGCGGGAGGGCTTTTGTGTCGGCGTGGCTCGGGCTGACTCGCTTCGTGCGTGAAGTGAGTCAGCCCTGAAGTATCGCGTTGGCGGGGTAAACGCTACTCGTGATTGACCGCTACGCCTTTCAAATACGGTGCAGGCTCTGCGCCGAGGTTTTCGAGCATGCGCGAGCTGTACCAGTCGACGAAGTTGACCACACCGAACTCATAGGTTTTCGAGTAAGGGCCGGGTTGATAGGCGCTGGAGTTGATGCCGCGCTGGTTTTCCTCGGCCAGACGACGGTCCTGATCATTGGTAGCGTCCCAGACCTGGCGCATACGCTCGACGTCGTAATCCACGCCTTCGACCGCATCCTTGTGGACAATCCATTTGGTGGAGACCATGGTTTCCTGTGCGCTGATCGGCCACACCGTGAAGACGATGATGTGATCGCCCATGCAGTGGTTCCAGGAATGCGGCAAATGCAGAATGCGCATGGAGCCCAGGTCAGGGTTCTGGATGCGGCCCATCAGTTTCTTGCAGCCGACCTTGCCGTCCATGGTCATCGACACTGTGCCTTTGAGCAGTGGCATGCGCACGATACGGTTGCGCAGGCCGAAGCTGGCGTGGGCGTAGGGAATTTTCTCTGCGTCCCAGGCAGCGGCGGACGCGGCCACATGATCCTTGAAGGTCTGATCGGCGCGGGGATCGGTGACGTCGTCCCATTCCAGCAGCGTCTTGAGCAATTCCGGGTGCGAGCCACTGCAGTGGTAGCACTCGCGGTTGTTTTCCAGCACCAGCTTCCAGTTGGCCTTTTCCATCAAGGTGGTTTGCACCGCCACCTTGGTGTTTTCCATGTCATAGGGTTCCATGTAATGGCGCAGCGTCGACAGGAACTCGTCGATGGCAGGCGGGTTCTCTGCCAGGCTGATGAAAATGTAGCCGCCCGCGGTCTTGACGTGGACCGGCTTGAGGCCAAACTGCTTCATGTCGAAGTCGTCGCCCATTTCAGTGCCCGCATACAGCAGGCGACCGTCCAGCTCATACGTCCACTGGTGATAGTGGCAAACCAGCTTGGCGACTTTGCCTTTTTCGGCCGTGCACAGGCGCGAGCCGCGATGGCGGCATACGTTGTGGAACGCGTTGACGGCGCCGTCCGGGCCGCGCACGACCAGGATCGGGTTCTTGCCGATCTGCAGCGTCAGGTAATTGCCCTTGGTCGGGATTTCGCACGTCATCCCGGCAATCAGCCACTCTTTGTGAAAGATTTCCTGCATGTCGATTTCAAACAGTCGCTCATCACTGTAGAAGGGCTGCGGCAGCGAGTACGTGCGCTCGCGATTCTGCAGCATCTCGGCAGTGGCCTTGCGTGCAGGTTCCAGCGGATCGCCCAGGCTCAAGGTTGCGGTGACGTCCATCGATTGAATCCCTCATGACCGCGGCATGGGCGGCCTGCGAATGTGGCTGATACGGGTGTGATCGCGTTTCAAGCATGAGGATAGATCAGTCGATCATGCTTATGACCCTTGGTGGCGAGTGTGGAGCCGGGCGCGCAGTGAACCTTATCCATGGGCGACATGGCCGCATCCGTTCCCGACGCGACAGGCCTTGTTGGACGGGGCTGGTCGCGGTAAGTACGTGAATGTCGTTGATAGATAAATGGCCGCCTCGGGCGTTACGCAGAATCCGCAGCATGAGAGGCCGACAGTCGGCCGTGGAGATCGAGTATGTCCCAAAGTTTCCTGAGCCCGGTCACGACCCAGACATGGGCCAACGGGCGTCACCTGGTACGTGTCGTCAAAGTCATCCAGGAAACCTGGGACGTGCGCACGTTCTGCTTCATGGCCGACCAGCCGATCATGTTCTTCTTCAAGCCGGGCCAGTTCGTGACCCTGGAGCTGGAGATCGACGGCCTGCCGATCATGCGCTCCTACACCATCTCCAGTTCGCCATCGGTGCCGTACAGTTTTTCGATCACCGTCAAACGCGTGCCGGGCGGCAGGGTTTCCAATTACCTGCATGACACGCTGATTGAAGGGCAGGAACTGGCGGTACACGGGCCGGTCGGGCTGTTCAACGCCATCGATTTCCCGAACCCGAAGATTCTCTACCTCAGCGGCGGTGTCGGTATCACGCCGGTGATGTCCATGGCGCGCTGGTTCTACGACACCAACGCCAATGTCGACATGGTTTTCGTACACAGCGCGCGTTCACCGAAAGACATCATCTACCACCGCGAGCTGGAGCACATGGCCTCGCGGATCGACAATTTCAGTTTGCACCTGGTCTGTGAAAAACACGGGCTGGGCGAGCCATGGGCCGGTTATCGCGGCTACCTGAACCAGAAAATGCTCGAGCTGATGGCGCCGGACTTCATGGACCGCGAGGTGTTCTGCTGCGGGCCGACGCCGTACATGACTGCGGTCAAGCGACTGCTGCAGGAAAACGGCTTCAACATGGCGCAGTACCATGAAGAATCGTTTGGTGCGACACCGCCCGAGGCCCGCGCCGACGCCGTCGAGCAGGCCGAAATCGCTGCCGACGCGCCGGATGTCGACGCTGCTGACCTGCATCAGGTGGAGTTCACCGATACCGGCAAGAGCATTCGCGTGGGACCGGGCGAAACCGTGCATGCCGCCGCCGCGAAACTCGGCCTGATGATCCCCAAAGCCTGCGGCATGGGCATCTGCGGGACCTGCAAGGTCATGAAGCTGAGCGGTGAAGTCGAGATGGAGCACAACGGCGGCATTACCGACGAGGATGTTGCAGAGGGGTACATCCTGTCCTGCTGCAGCGTGCCGAAGGGCGATGTGCGGATTGAATATTGAGCACGCCTGAAACCCTGTGACGCAGAGCGTCACGAACGGCATACCCACGCGGAGCATGGATACGATAGTCAGAGCCTTATCGTTCCTCACGCTCCAGCATGGGAATGCATTGCGTGACGCTCTGCGTCACGGAACTGCGGATTGCGGTGTATCGCGCATGCTGAATGGCTCTGATGCATTTCTGTATCATAAAGACGATTTACACGGAGGTCTCCCGGCAGTAATCATCTCTTGGCGCTGCGAGCTGAATGCCTATAACCCCCACAGGACGTGTGATAGGCCTGAACCCTATTTTTACAGGACGCATTATGGATACCTTGAATCCAAAAGCAGATTCATCCGTCAGTCATGAAATAGCTGATCTGGATGCACGCATGAGCGCCAAGGAGTCATTTGCTACACGCATTGGTCTTTTGCCGTTCGCAACCGGAGCTATTGCAGCGCTTATCTCATTGGTTGCAATGCAGGTCATTACTCACCTGTAAGTTGTATCAAGTGCGCTGAATCCCCGTTCATTTGCGGTGGTGGAAGTGCACATTGATCTTTCGGCAACCAGACAATCATGCTCTGGACTAAAACCCCTCGCTCAAAATGTTGCCGTGCATTTGGTGCAACGCGCTCAGAGCGGCATCCTTCTTTGAAGCATAAGCGCTGCGTTTATTGACCTGGTCCACTGTGAATCTGCTTATAAGCCGCCAGCGCGGGCAGCAGTTGCTGGTCGATGGCCTGGCGCACGGCGGGGAGGAGGGTGGCGCTGCCGGTCAGGAGTTGTTCTACCAGGCGTCGCAAGGCGGTCGCGCGTTCGGCGTTGAGGCCGCAGACGGCGTTTGCGCAGGCTTGTTCAGCGGTGGCGCCGCCGGGTGCTTCGAAGCCCAGGGCTCTGAGCTGGCCGAGCAGGTCTTCCTGGTCAATCAAATCCGCGTGCATCATGACGTCTGTTCCTTTGATCGGGCTTGTTCCGATTCTGGAAGGACAACCGTCCGCGGGCAACCCCTGCCTGTCGAGAGTGGCAGGATTGGCTACAAGTGGGTCGTTTTCAGTTCATGCAGTCATTCGGTTTGCAGGTTGTCTATGGTTCTGTCGACCATGACCTTGGCCATTTCCACCAGGTGCATGATCGACAGCGTCATGTCGCGCTGGGTGCCGGTCATGCTGTCGCTGAATTCACAGGCGCTGGTGGCAGCGCAGCGCAGCAGGTCGCTGGCATGCATGAGGGCGTCTTCATGGCTGACGTTGGGGTTGGCGGTGAAGAGGGGCGGATCGGGGACGATTTTCAGCATGTGATGTATCTCCTGGAGTTTTAGAAGACCATCACCGTCGGCTACTAATCGAGGGTGGTGATCATGCGCAGGTAGTAGCCCGGTCCAGGAACCCCGGTGCATCCAAAGATGCCCCACGCACGACCACCATAAAAGCGCAGGCCGTGAAAGGGCACCTGCACAAGGTGGCGCAATGCGCCTGGATAACGAGGGCTACTAATCCTCACCGCTGAATATGCAGCGACGGGCGCAGAGTAGAGATCGAAACAGGCAGGCACAAGGGGCCGGGAGTTTCTCGGAAATTTCCTTCAAGTGAAAGAGACGAGTCCCGCAAATTCGTTACAAATTCTTGTTCATTGCTCAGGTTTGCTAAACTGCGCAGCTTGCCAGGAGCTGCCATGAATTACCGTCACGCCTACCATGCCGGCAACCACGCCGACGTCTTCAAACACCTGACCCTGACTCGCCTGATCGCCCTCATGGCGCGCAAGGAGCAGCCGTTCGCCTACCTTGACACCCACGCCGGGCTCGGCCTGTACGACCTCAAAGGCGATCAGGCCACACGCACCGGAGAATGGCTGGAAGGTATCGGCCGTCTGTGGAACGCCACGGATCTGCCAGCGCTGGCGTCCGACTATCTGCAAGTGCTGCACGACATGAACCCGGATGGCGAGCTGCGCTACTACCCCGGTTCGCCGGAACTGGCTCGCCGCCTGACCCGTGAGCGCGAGCGGGTGCTGCTCAACGAGAAGCACCCCGAAGACGGGCGTCTGCTCAAGGAGAACATGAAGGGCGACCGCCGCGTGGCGGTGCATCTTGGGGAAGGCTGGCATGTCCCGCGCGCCTTGCTGCCTGTGGCGGAAAAGCGTGCTGTCATGCTCATCGACCCGCCATTCGAGCAACTCGATGAAATGAAGCGTTGCGCGGTTGCGCTCAAGGAAACCATCGGGCGCATGCGTCAGACAGTGGCGGCGATCTGGTACCCGATCAAGGATACCCGCCTGCTGCGCCGCTTCTATCAGGACCTGGCGGAAACTGGCGCGCCCAAGCTGTTGCGCGTTGAATTGTTCGTCCACCCGCTGGACACACCGGCCAGCCTCAACGGTTCAGGCCTGGCTATCGCCAATCCGCCATGGGGTCTGGAAGAAGAACTGCGCGAACTGATGCCATACCTCGCCCAGAAACTGGGCCAGACCCAGGGCGGCTGGAAGATGGACTGGTTGATTGCCGAGTAGGCGTGTTCATAGCCAGGCCGAGTTGCGCTGCCTAGCGGACGCAGAGCGTCCAGAGCTGCATTCCCACGCGGAGCTCAGCGTTATACATAAGCCCGCTTTTGATTCTGACCGTAGGTCGCAGGAGCGAACTTGTTCGCGAAAGGGCCAGTATATTCGGCGAAAATGCGTCACCTGAACTACTATCTTCGCGAACAAGTTCGCTCCTACGCCCTGCGGGCAGAAGCCTGAAAAACGCTGTTTTCGGGCCGCCAGGCGCGAATCAAGCCGGCATGCACACACCCGTGCCGCCCAGCCCGCAGTAGCCCTGTGGGTTCTTGGCCAGGTATTGCTGGTGGTAGGCTTCGGCAAAGTAAACCGTCGGGGCCTGCTCGATTTCGGTGGTGATGGTGCCCTTACCGGCCTTGTTCAGTTCCGCCTGGAACGTTTCGGCACTGGCTTTGGCGGCGTCGAGCTGCTCGGGAGTGGTGCAGTAGATCACCGAGCGATACTGCGTGCCGATGTCATTGCCCTGACGCATGCCTTGAGTCGGGTTGTGCACTTCCCAGAACACCTTCAGCAGATTCTCGTAGCTGATTTTTGCTGGCTCGTAGACCACCAGCACCACTTCGGTGTGGCCGGTCAGCCCGGAGCAGACTTCTTCGTAGGTCGGGTTCGGGGTAAATCCGCCTGCGTAGCCGGCGACAGTGCTCACCACACCGTCCTGTTGCCACAGACGACGTTCTGCGCCCCAGAAGCAACCCATGCCGAAGATGGCGAATTCGACATTGCTCGAAAACGGTCCCAACAGCGGATTGCCGTTGACGAAGTGAGTTTCCGGAAGCGCCATAGGTATTTCACGACCCGGCAGTGCTTGTTCGGCAGTAGGCAGTACGTTTTTATTCACTAGAATTTCCGAGCGCAAAGTCATGAACCATATCCTCTCGTGTGCAGACAGGCAGCGGGTGGCAGGACGGATGATCAATACACATACATAGGTCCCGTTACACGCAGAACAAGTGCTGCCGTGTAATAACAGACTTACAGTGTGCCCGAGAGAGCGGGGTGCAGGGAAGGTTGTCAGGCGGACGAGCGACGAGGGTAACGCTTCAGTTTCTCGATCAACTCTTCGCCGGGGATAGGTCTGTCGAACAGATAGCCCTGGCCGACATCGCAGCGATGGCGCCGCAGGAAGGCCAGCTGTGCCGCGGTTTCAATGCCTTCTGCGACCACTTTGAGCTTGAGGTTGTGGGCCATGGCGATGACCGCAGAGGTGATTTCCATGTCGTCTTCATCATCCGGAATATCGCGGATGAAACTGCGATCGATCTTGATCACATCGATGGGGAATTTCTTCAGGTAACTGAATGACGAGTAACCGGTGCCGAAGTCGTCCATGGCCAGTGACAGGCCGAGCTTCTTCAACGAGTCGAGTTGCTGGCGGGTGTCTTCTGTCGCTTCCAGCAGCAGGCCTTCGGTCAGCTCCAGTTCCAGCAGCGAAGGGTCAAGCTCTTCTTCTTTGAGGATGGCGGCAATCGACGACACCAGTTCCGGGTCGGAGAACTGCTTGGGCGATACATTGATGGCTACTTGCAGGTTGCCGAACCCAGCGGCGGTCAGGTCCTTGCTCATGCGACAGGACTGACGCGCGACCCATTTACCGATGGGGATAATCAGGCCGGTCTCTTCGGCCACGCTGATGAACTGGTCCGGTCGGATCATGCCTTTTTCAGGATGATTCCAGCGCAACAGCGCCTCCATGCCCAGCAGACGACCCGTCAACAGGCACAGCTTGGGCTGATAGAACACCTCCAGCTCGTTCTGGGTCAGGGCGCGGCGCAGGTTATTTTCCACGAACAGCTTGTAGCTGGCCTCGGCATTCAAGGCTTCGGTGAACACCTGAACCTGATGTTTGCCGTTGGCTTTGGCCTTGTGCAGGGCCAGACCGGCGTTTTTCATCAGGGTCTGCGGATCACGACCATGCAGCGGCGCGCAGGCGAGACCCACCGAACCGGTGACGCTGATCAACTGATTGTCGACGAACATCGGCTTGTCCAGCGTGGCCAGCACCTGAGTGGCGGTGGCCTGTCCGGCTTCCTGATCGGTGTTGTCGATCAGCACGGCAAATTCGTTACTGGCAAAGCGCGCCAGTACGTCGGACGGGCTCAACGTATTGCGCAGGCGCCGCGCCAGACTGATCAGCAGTTTGTCACCGGTCTGGTGGCCGAGGCTGTCGTTGATGCGCTTGAAATTATCGATGTCGACCAGCAACAGGCTCATCGGCGTATCGGTGTCGCGGGCGAAGCGTTCGTCCAGATTGCGGATAAAGGCCGGACGGTTGCCCAGGTTGGTCAGGTTGTCGGTGTACGCCAGGCGCTCGATGCGCTGCTGGGCCAGCTTGCTCTGGGTGATGTCTTCATAGATGCCGATATAGTGCGTCAGCTCACGATTATCGCCATACACCTTGGAAATCGACAGCTGGCCCCAGTAGGGTTCGAGGTTCTTGCGCCGGCTTTTGAACTCGCCCTGCCAGCTGTTGCTGTTGGTCAGGCTGGAGTTGGCTTCCAGCAGCAACTGGTTGAGGTTTTCCAGCGCGGGCAATTCCGACAGCTTGTGCCCGGAGACTTCCTCCGAGCTGTACTGGGTGATCGCCGTGAAACTCGGGTTTACGTATTCGACCACGCCGTTGCAGTTGACCAGCAGAAAGGCGTTGGCGCTTTGTTCGACCGCGCGCTGGAACAGGTGCAGTGCGTTGGTCGCAGCGCGTCGGTTATGGTTGTTGATGACCTGGGCAAACTGGTCGGCCAGCTCGCCAGCGAAGGCGATCTCGTCGGACTGCCATTCGCGCGTCGAGCCGGACTCTTCCAGACACAGCACGCCGATCACCTGCCCATCGATACGAATACTGGCATCGAGCACCGCCCTGGTTTCTCCCGGGTTCAGGCTTTTGGCCATTTCGCAGGTGCGCGGGTCAGTCTGGATATTGCTGGCGTCGATCGCCCGGCTGGTATTCAGCGCTTGCAGATAGGTGGGGTAGGGGCTGATATCCACCGGCGTGCGAGACTGGTAGTCGCCGGTTTCACGGCTGTAGTCGGTGATCGGCTCCAGGCGCTTGTCGTTGAGGTTCCAGATACTGACATGGTCGACATCGTAGATATCACAGGCGCTTTTGGTGATCAGCTCTGCCGCTTCGAGCAAGGTATTGGCTGTGGTGTAGCGATGTCGGGTCAGGCGCAGGATCAGATCCTGCTGGGCGCGCACACGCTCCAGATGGGCAAACTGGTCGCGCTGGGCGCGCTGATTGAGTTCCAGGGCTATCTGCAGGCGCAGGTTGCGGGTTTCCAGATCGGAGTCCGTGACCGGTTCGCCAGTCGTGACAAGGCCTTCGACGATCAGGAAATAACCACGTAACAGATGGCGGTTGTGCTGTTTGTAGGCTTCGCCGATTTCCAACAGGCCAAGGGGGCCCTTGGGGCTGTGAAGCGTGTAGCGGATCAGGTAATTCGTGGAAGAGGCCAGTTGCAGCTGGATGTCATCGTGCAGTTGATAACGTGCTTCCGGCTCCATGAGGCTGGCATAAGGGGATCCAATCAAGGCGCAAAGGTCAACAGCTGCCAGTCCGAGCTGCCTTTCGCAATTCGGATCGAGAAACAATAGCGCCCAATTGGCTTCATTCAGCCGCTCGAAACGCAGCATGCCCAGGCGCGAAGGCACTGGCAATTGCGTCACTACCTCGGCTGCGGATCTACCGGCAGCATCGGTTTGGCTTTTCATGAACAAACTCGCTTCCGAAATACTAGTCGCGACGGGGATAAAACCCACTTTCGCGTATGGCAAGGTTGCATCATGCGGCCCGTGCTTACAAGAGACCACAGTGGCTTAGTGCTATAAAAGTGTCGGCCGCTTGTTCAGGTTCTTCAATGTATCTGGTCGGATACTCATATTCGTTGAATTTTCGGGCAAAACCCCTGTTTTCCAGGGGAATTCGCTTTGCAGATTTGCTCCAGTCACGTGCCGTTGTCAATCAGGCTTTGGCTATCCTGGGTTCCTTCGCTGGCAATTGCAGGAAAATACCTGCTGCAAACATCGCCAGCACCCCGACACTCAGGAAGGTCAGCTGGAATGCCCCCAACATGCTGCTGACCTCGCCGGTGGCAACTTCTTCGCTGAAACCACCCAGCAAGGCTGCTGCGCTTGCCACGCCAAGACTCAGCGACAGCTGCGCCACCACCGAAAGCAGGCTGTTGCCACTCGCTGCACTGGCATCGTCCAGATCGATCAGCGTGACCGTATTCATGGCCGTGAACTGCAAGGAGTTGACGGCGCCGAGCAGCCCCAGATGCACCAGCAGCACCCAGTATGGGGTTTGCACATCCACCAGCGCCAGGCTGGCCAGGAGGATGCCCAGCAGCAGTGTGTTGCCGGTCAGAATCATGCGATAGCCCAGTCGCTCGATCAGCCAGCGGGCGACGGTCTTGGCGAACATACCCGCGGCCGCCAGCGGCAACATGCTCATACCCGCCTGAGACGGCGAATACCCTAGCGCCACTTGCAGCAGCAATGGCACCAGAAACGGCAGGGCACCGCTGCCCAGGCGGGCGAACAGGTTGCCCATGATGCCGACCGCAAACGTTCGGGTACGGAACAGTGAAGGGGCAAACAACGGCGATTCGATGTGCCCGGCACGCAGCCAATACGCTGCCAGACAGCCCATCCCGGCAAACAGCAGCAGCACCACGCGCATGTGCGGCAGGTGCAGCTCGCCCAGGCCCTCCAGGGCAATGGTGATCAGTATCATCGCCGCGCCAAACAGGATGAAACCGACGCCGTCAAACCGCGTTCGACCGCCTCCCGGAAGATCAGGGATGAAGTGTTTGACGGCATAGCAACCGAGGATGCCGACCGGAATGTTGATCAGGAAAATCCAGTGCCAGCTCAGATACTCGACCATCCAGCCGCCAAGCGTCGGGCCCAGCAATGGGCCCAAAAGGCCCGGCACGGTGATAAAACCCATGATCCGCACCAGCTCCGATCGCGGATAGGCGCGCAAGACGATCAGGCGCCCGATGGGCAGCATCAGCGCGCCCCCCAGCCCCTGAATCACCCGGGCGGCCACCAGCACGTTCAGTGACCAGGACAGCGCGCACAGCAATGATCCGAAGCTGAACAGCAGGATGGCGCTGAAGAAGATGCGCTTGATCCCGAACCGGTCGGCGATCCAGCCCGAAGCCGGGATCAGCAGCGCAATGGTCAGCATGTAGGCGATGACCACCGACTGCATGCGCAATGGGTCTTCTGCCAGTGAGCGGGCCATGGACGGCAAGGCGGTGTTGAGAATCGTGCCGTCCAGGCTTTGCATGAAAAATGCGATGGCGATGACCCAGGGCATCCAGCGCAGGGTCTTTTCGTCCATGATCGGCGCTGCTGAGTTCTGCATAGGCTCCTGCTATAGCGTGAGGGTGAGTCGGCTGATCAATGCGCCAGGCAACTGGATTGAACCGGTCTGGCGCTGACTGTAGGTGCTCGATTGGAGAATCAGTTCCCTTTCTTTGGTCAAGTCCTCCAGTGCGCTGCCCAGCAGGCTGTAGGCGCTGTCATCGAAGCGCATGGTGCTCACCGGCGCGACGATCTTGCCCTCTTCGACCCAGAACGTTGCGAAGCGTGTCATTCCGGTGAGGCGCGCAGCGGCGCGGTCGGAGAAGTTCAGGTACCAGAGGTTACTGATGTAAAGCCCGGTGCCGAGCCTTGCGAGGATCTGATCCAGCTCCAGCGAACCGCCGGCAATGCTCAACGCGCTTGGGCCTTCGCCATAATCCGCGCCGTTGGCAGGCAGGTCGTATTCGGCAGCGCTGCTCGAATCCACCAGTCGATCGCGGGCTTGCCCGTCGACGATCAGTTTCAGGTCCTTGCGCGGGTAGCCTTCGCGTGAAAACGCGGGTGAAAGCGAACCGCTGACTTTTTCGTCGAAGTTGACCAACGGGCTGAAAGGCGTCTCGCCGTCATACAGCCTTTGCAACGGGCTGCGTTTACTGGCCAGTGACTGCGCGGAAAATCCGCCCCAGGTAAGCATGCCGATGACTTCGTCCAGAGCCGCGGGCGCCAGGTACGCGCGGTATTGTCCGGGCTTGAGCGCATGCAGCGGGCGGCCGAGAAATTCCAGCTGTTCGCGGGCCTGCTGAAAACGCTGCGCGAAGGCTTCGTCGCTCCAGTCGTGACCCGCGTAGTTGGCTTTCACTGCCTGGCCGTTTTCGTGAAACAGGCTCCAGTCGAAATTGAAGCTGTTGGCCTGGTGCCAGCCCAGCGCGCCCCAGGAACTGGCGAAGCCCCGGTAAAGCGGGCCTGCCGCATAGAAACCTACTAGGTCCAGATCACCTGCCAGTTCGCTGATCTGCTCGACGACCCTTGCGCTGTCCGGCAGCGGCAAGTCTTGAACGTTACTGCTTTGCCAGGCGTTCGTGTTCGGTAACAGATAGGGATCCTTGGCCAGCGACGGCAGTGTTTCGCGCAGTTGTTGCAGGGCGTCGACAAGGCGCTGCTGGTCGGTCTCGGCATCGCCGGACAAGGTCAGCTCCAGATTGGCATGCCGGCCGTCATCGATCAGTTTGAACGTCACGATGACCTGCTGGACGCTCCCGGCCTGTCTAACCTGGCCGTGGTTGAAGCGGATGAAGTCAGACGCCTCGGCGTCGTAGGCCAGAGTGAAGTGTTCCTTCGGGCTGATGGCAGCCTTGAGCACGGCGACCAGCGCCTCGAACTGCTGTTGGTGCGACATCAGGCATCTCCTCCAAACACATCGACATTGGCAAACACACACGCCGGAGAGGCATGACCTACGCGGATCACCTGATTGGGTTCGCCCTTGCCGCAGTTCGGCGTGCCCAGCACTTTGAACGTGCTGGCATCACCCACTGCGCTGAGGTTTTTCCAGAATTGCGCGGAGATCGCCCGGTAATTGGGGTTCTTCACCACGCCCTTGAGCTCGCCGTTTTCGATCAACTGGCCCCATTCGCAGCCGAACTGGAATTTGTTGCGTGCGTCATCGATGGACCAGGAGCGATTGCTCGACATCAGGATGCCGTGCTCGATGTTGCCGATCAGACTGTCCAGCGACTGGTCACCCGGTTCGATGTTCAGGTTGGCCATGCGGTCGATGGGGGCACGGTTCCAGCTGGAGGCGCGGCTGTTGGCGACGCCCGCCAGGCCGCTGCGGTATTGCGACAGGGCACCGCCGAGCGGGCGCTTCAGCAGGCCGTCACGAATCAGGAACTGCTTGCTGGCTGACGTGCCATCGTCATCATGCGCGTAGCTGGCCAGTTGCTCGGGAATCTCCGGGTCGAAGGTCACGTTCAGCAGGCTGGAACCGTATTGCAGGGTGCCGAAGTCAGTCGTTTTGACGAAACTGGTGCCTGCGTAATTGCGCTCGTCACCGAGAATCCGGTCCAGCTCCAGGGGATGGCCGATGGACTCGTGAATCTGCAGGACCATCTGATCGGGCATCAGCAGCAGGTCGCGTGGGCCTGATGGCGTATTGGGGGCGAGGATCAGCTGCAAGGCTTCGTCGGCGACGTTGGCGGCAGACCCGATCAGGCCACAACTGCTCAGCACTTCGATGCCACCCTGCTGGCCGAAGTTATGCCCGCCGAGGGTGCGCGTCTGGCTGTCGCGACCGTCGTAGGCCGTCACGCTCATGCCGGGAAACACAAAGCGCTGCGCCTGACGCAATTGCGCGCCCGCGCTGTTGAGGTAGATCTGCTCGACGGTTTCCAGGTCCAGTATGGCCTGCCAGTTGACCAGGCGTTCGTCTGCCGGGACCGCGCTGGACTCGGCCATCAGCAGGCCGATGCAATCGCTAAGTGGCGGGAAGGCTCGATCCATGTTTGGCGACAGGTAGTCAGCCTTGGCGCTCGAGACAGCTTGATCACTCAGGTCCAGCAGCGCATGCGGTGCCAGACGGCGGGCCAGCGTTTCGGCCTGCTGCAAGGCAGCCTGCAAACCCTTCAGGGAGATGTCGTTGGTAGCGGCGTAGGCTTCAACGCCATTCAGGCGCACGGTCAGCATGGCGCCCTCGTCGCTGATCAGTGACGGCGGCTCGGCCACATTCTTGCGCACGCACAGGCGTTGGCCGGTGCGGTGCACGTAACGTACGGAAAAGAATTGCGCTTCACTCTGCAGGGCAGCGAAATGCTGCTTGAGCCGGGCGGAGAAATCGAACATGCAGACAAGCTCCTTCTTGAGGGCGGTCGGTAAGGTCCGGACGGCCTTGTGGGCCGTTTGCCGTTGAGAAGGAGATTAACCCGTCGCTCGTCGGGCTGCACCTGCAAGCTTGATTTAGACGCTTCAGCCTTGCATCACCAGCCTGATATCGGCGGCCAGTTCACGCACGCGCTCTTCTTCGGTGTCCCACGAGCACATGAAACGTGCGCCGCCGTTGCCGATGAAGGTGTAGAAACGCCAGCCTCGCGCGGTCAATGCAGCAATGGCCGGCTCCGACAGTTGCAGGAACACGCCATTGGCCTGTACCGGGAACATCAGCTCCACGCCAGGAATGTCCTTGACCAGTTCGGCGAGCAGTTGCGCGCAGCGGTTGGCGTGACGGGCGTGTTTGAGCCAGGCGTCGTTTTCCAGCAGGCCGACCCACGGTGCAGACAGGAAGCGCATTTTCGACGCCAGTTGCCCGGCCTGCTTGCAGCGATAATCGAAGTCTTCAGCCAGATCATGGTCGAAAAACAGAATGGCTTCGCCCACTGCCATACCGTTTTTGGTGCCGCCGAAGCACAACACGTCAACGCCGGACTTCCAGGTCAGTTCAGCCGGGGACGCCTCCAGAAAGGCGCAGGCATTGGAGAAACGCGCGCCGTCCATGTGCAGATGCAGGCCGAGTTCCTTGCAGGTCGCGCTGATTGCCTTGAGTTCTTCCGGCTGATAAACGCCGCCCACCTCGGTGGCCTGGGTGAGGGTCACGACGCGCGGCTTGGGGTAGTGAATGTCCTGACGCTTGAGCGCCACTTCACGAATCGATTCCGGGGTCAGCTTGCCGCCTGCGCTGCGGGCTGTCAGCAGTTTGGAGCCGTTGGAGAAAAACTCCGGCGCACCGCATTCATCGGTTTCGACGTGAGCCGTTTCCGAACAGATAACACTGTGGTAACTCTGGCACAGCGATGACAGCGCCAGCGAGTTGGCCGCCGTGCCGTTGAAGGCGAAGAATACTTCGCAGTCGGTTTCGAACAGTCGGCGGAAATCATCCGAGGCGCGTGCAGTCCATTGATCGTCACCATAAGCGCGTTGATGGCCCTTGTTCGCCTGTTCCATGGCTGCCCAGGCTTCAGGGCAGATACCGGAATAGTTGTCGCTGGCGAACTGTTGGCTTTGGTCTGTCATGGCCGATTCCTTATGGGCGATTATGGTGCGCACTGTAGCGACAATATAAGGTTCGGTCATGTGTTGGCTGCATGACGCAATTCCCCGTTCAGGAGCACTATGGATCTTTCCAACCCGCCTTTTCTGCCCGGACGCAACAAGGCGCTGGACCTGCTCAAGTGGCTGGCGATGTTGAGTATGGTGCTTGACCACCTTCGCTATGTGGGCTGGTCAGTCGATTTTCTTTACGTGCCGGGGCGTTTTGCCTTTCCCTGGTTCTGCCTGGCAATCGCCGTGAATCTTTCCCGGCGCAGCGCAGCGATTGTGGCCCCGCGCGTGCAATGGCGTTATCTGGGCTGGCTGCTGGTGTTTGCCGGGCTGGCGGAGATCCCATATCGGCTGTTCATGGCTGACGCGGGCGTGCTGAATGTGATGCCGACCCTGCTGCTTGGGCTGGTGATTGCTCAGGGCTGGCAGCAGCGCAATTCGACAACCCGAGTGATGGCCCTTGTCGCATTGCTGCTGACGGCGATCTTCCAGAAATACCTGATGTTTGGCTTTGCCGGTGTGCTGCTGCCGCTGGTCTTTGTGCTGGTGCTGAAAAAAAGGCTTTGGTATGCGGTGTTCCCAGCGGTCTTTTGTCTGGCGGGTAATGCGTGGTCGCAGATGTTTGCCGGTGCGAGCTGGGGCGATCCGATTTCCATTGGTTCGATAGTGGCTTGCGTGTTGGCGCCTGTACTGGGCATCGCGCTGCTGCGGGCAAAGCCCGGGTTCGCAGTGATCCCGATGCGGCGCTGGGCCTATGCGATCTATCCGCTGCACTTTCTGCTGTTGCTGGGCGTGCGGGGGGTGTTGAGCAGGATTTGAACGGGGAGGACGCAGAGCGTCCGGAACGGCATGCCAACGCAGAGCATTGGCACGATAGTTACAAGAGTCTCGTTCCTCACGCTCCGCGTGGGAATGCAGTTCGTGACGCTCTGCGTCACACGGCGGTTTTTCTTTGTTAGGTAGATTGGTGTTCGGCTCCGGTCACCTTTTCGCCCCTCGGCGACTTACTTTGATGGGGCCAAAGTAAGCAAAGCCCGCAGCTCCGTTTCCGGCCCGACTTCGTCGGGTTCCTTCGCCCTGTCACTGATCCGGGGGTCGCCGCAACGCGCCATCCATGGCGCGGTAGATCGGAAGAGCG
>NZ_AWQP01000060.1:0-35992 GCF_000972175.1 Pseudomonas syringae pv. coryli str. NCPPB 4273
GGGTTACTGGCGCTGCCTGGCATTGCCCGGGCAGCGCCGCTGCGCGTTGTCACCCTGTTTCAGGGGGCGTCCGACACTGCCGTGGCCCTTGGCGTAACTAGTCAACCGTTAATTTGAACTTTCTTCGGAAACCAGCGTAACGCGCCCAAAAGCCTTCTTGCCGGCCTGGCAAACATGGGTCGCACCCAGCTTGAATACAAAGCCGCGGTCCACGACCTCACCATCTATACGCACACCGCCAGAAGCCAGCAGGTCACGAGCGACTGCAGCGTTCTTTACCAGGCCTGCTTTATTAAGGACCGCAGAGATCGGCATGTCCTCGGAAGCAGCCACCGATATCTCCGGCAGATCATCCGGCAGCTCGCCTTCCTTCATACGGTTACCCGCAGAACGATGCGCATTGGCCGCAGCCTCCTCGCCATGGAAACGAGCGACCAGCTCTTCGGCCAGCTTGATCTTGATATCGCGAGGGTTGGCACCCGCTTCGCAGTCAGCCTTCAGGCCGTTGATCTCTTCCATCGAGCGGAAGCTCAACAGCTCGAAGTAGCGCCACATCAGGGAATCAGGAATCGACACCAGCTTGCTATACATAATGCCTGGTGCTTCTTGAATGCCGACGTAGTTGCCCAGCGACTTGGACATCTTCTTCACGCCATCCAGGCCTTCCAGCAACGGCATGGTCAGAATGCACTGCGGCTCCTGCCCATAAGCGCGCTGAAGCTCGCGCCCCATCAGCAGATTGAATTTCTGATCGGTGCCACCCAGCTCGACGTCGGCCTTCAAGGCCACGGAGTCATAGCCCTGCACCAGCGGATAAAGGAATTCGTGAATGGCAATGGACTGATTGCTTTTATAGCGCTTGTCGAAATCGTCACGCTCGAGCATCCGCGCGACCGTGTACTGCGAAGACAGGCGAATGAAGTCAGCCGGACTCAGCTGATCCATCCAGGTCGAGTTGAACGCGACTTCGGTCTTGGCCGGATCGAGAATCTTGAAGACCTGGGACTTGTAGGTTTCGGCGTAGTCGAGCACCTGCTCACGGGTGAGCGGCGGACGCGTGGCGCTTTTGCCGCTCGGGTCGCCAATCATGCCGGTGAAATCACCGATCAGGAAGATGATCTGATGCCCCAGATCCTGGAACTGCCGCAGCTTGTTAATAAGCACGGTGTGACCAAGGTGCAGATCGGGTGCTGTCGGGTCGAAACCGGCCTTGATACGCAGTGGCTGGCCACGCTTCAGCTTCTCGACCAGCTCGGCCTCGACCAGGAGTTCATCTGCACCGCGCTTGATCAGCGCCAGCTGCTCTTCAACCGACTTCATTTCAGCCCCCAATTCAAAGGGAACCAACCTTACAAGATCAGAGCCCAATTACAAGTTTTGCCCAGCGTTTGCCTGCGAATCAGTGACTGATACGCGGGAAGGGTTGCTTCGAGCAGGTTTTGGTTATATTTTATACAGTTATTTCATCTTCATCATGTCATTCATCTTTTCCATTTCACCTTTTTCAAAGTCAAATTACCTATGAAAGACACACCGCCTAAAGCGCCCCCGCTTTATCCGAAGAGTCACCTGCTCGCTGCAAGCGGCATCGCCGCATTGTTGAGCTTGGCTCTCCTGGTTTTTCCATCCAGCGATGTCGAAGCCAAACGAACGAACATTCCGCTTGATCTGGAGGCACCGGATCAGGACGTACAAGATCAAGACGCTCAACAAGCCACTCAAGCCACACCTGAAACCACCGAATCGCCATTTGCCCAGATCGACAATGCCGACGATCAGGCTCAAGACACCGCCAGTGCACAGCCTCAGGCAGAAAAACCCGCACCAGCCGCTGCGAAAGATCCTGCCCACAGGGAGGTCACCGTCAGCAAGGGCGACACGCTGTCGACCCTGTTTGAAAAGGTCGGGCTGCCAGCAGCTACCGTTCATGAAGTACTGGCCAGCGACAAGCAAGCCAAGCAGTTCAGCAAGCTGCAGAATGGACAGACCCTGCAGTTCGAGCTGACGCCGGATGGCCAGCTCAAGCAATTGCACACAAAGCTCAGCGAAGTCGAGTCGATCAGCCTGTCGAAGACAGCAACTGGCGGTTACGCATTCAATCGTGAGATCAGCAAGCCCAACGTGCGTAACGCCTACGTACACGGCGTGATCAACAGCTCCCTGTCGCAGTCCGCGCAGCGTGCCGGCCTGACTCATAGCATGACGATGGACATGGCCAATATCTTCGGCTACGACATCGACTTCGCGCAGGACATCCGCAAGGGTGACGAATTCGATGTGGTATACGAACAGAAAGTGGTCAACGGCAAGAGCGTAGGTACAGGGAATATCCTGTCCGCCCGCTTCACTAACCGGGGCAAGACCTACACCGCCGTTCGCTATACCAACAAGCAGGGCAATACTAATTACTACACGGCTGACGGCAATAGCATGCGCAAGGCGTTCATCCGTACCCCGGTAGACTTCGCCCGCATCAGCTCGATGTTCTCGATGGGCCGCAAGCACCCGATCCTCAACAAGATCCGCGCCCACAAAGGCGTCGACTACGCAGCGCCACGCGGTACGCCGATCAAGGCAACCGGCGATGGCAAGGTTCTGCTCGCCGGCCGCCGTGGCGGATACGGCAATACCGTCATCATTCAGCACGGCGACACCTACCGCACGCTGTATGGCCACATGCAGGGCTTCGCCAAAGGCATACAGACCGGCGGCACTGTCAAGCAAGGTCAGGTTATCGGCTATATTGGAACTACCGGCCTGTCCACAGGCCCGCACTTGCACTACGAATTTCAGGTCAATGGCGTTCACGTAGACCCACTGGGCCAGAAGCTTCCGATGGCGGACCCGATCGCCAAATCCGAAAAACAGCGGTTCATGCAGCAAAGCCAGCCGTTGATGGCGCGCATGGATCAGGAAAAAGCCACCACGCTGGCCTCGAATAAAAGGTAATCCATGGACTTCTTCTATATAGGTGTGATGTCTGGCAGCAGTCTCGATGGGATTGATATCGCCCTTTTGAAGCAGGATGACCGATCAAGGCTTCTGGCCACTCACTACATCCCCATGCCGGAAGACCTGTATGCCGAGCTGCTGGGGCTCTGCTCCAGCGGTGTGGATGAGCTTGCACGTGCTGCAATTGCGGAGCAAAAGTGGTGCAGGCTGGTCGCACAGGGTGTGCAGACTCTGCTGAAAGATCAAAACATGGTGCCCGCTCAGATTCGCGCCATCGGCAGCCACGGCCAGACTATTCGTCACGAGCCTGCGCGCGGCTACAGCATTCAGATCGGCAACCCTGCCCTGCTGGCAGAGCTGACTGAAATTACCGTGGTCAGCGACTTCCGCCGCCGCGATATCGCAGCAGGCGGCCAGGGCGCACCTCTGGTGCCGGCTTTCCACGAAGCCCTGTTCGACGACAACAAGGATCATCGCGCCGTATTGAACATCGGCGGGTTCAGTAACCTGAGCCTGATCGAGTCCGATCGCCCGGTCGAAGGCTTCGACTGCGGACCCGGCAACGTCCTGCTCGATGCATGGATACAGTCACAGCGCCACGAGAGCTACGACAAGGATGGCGCGTGGTCGGCGAGCGGCAAGGTTGATTCTGCGTTGCTCAAGAAACTGCTCAGCGATCAGTTTTTCCTGACCAAGGGCCCCAAGAGTACAGGCCGGGAAGTATTCAACCTGGGCTGGGTTCACCACCATCTGTTCCAGTTGCCAACGCTGGCTCCAGAAGATGTACAGGCCACTCTGCTGGAACTGACAGCGTTGACGATCACCGAATCCCTGCAATCGGCTCAAGCGATTACCCGGGAGCTTCTGGTCTGTGGTGGCGGTGCGCATAACAAGGCGCTGATGAAACGCCTTGCAGAGCTGTTGCCCGGCACAGAGGTCAGCAGTACCGAGAAGTTCGGCGTAGACCCTGACTGGGTTGAGGCGATGGCGTTTGCCTGGTTGGCTCATTGCTGCCTCGAAGGCGTTCCGGCCAATCGTCCGACGGTGACCGGCGCCAAGGGCAGACGCGTTCTGGGCGCGATCTACCCCGCCTGACATCTGTTGCAATGCAAAACGCCGCTCAATGAGCGGCGTTTTTGTTTACAGCAAGCTTCGATCAGATCGAGAACGAGGAGCCACAGCCACAGGTTGTGGAGGCATTCGGGTTCTTGATCACGAATCGCGACCCTTCAAGCCCTTCCTGATAATCGACTTCTGCGCCGGCCAGATACTGAAAGCTCATCGGATCGACAACCAGGCTTACGCCCTCGCGCTCGACGATGGTGTCATCGTCTGCCACATCTTCATCGAAAGTAAAACCGTACTGAAAACCTGAGCAACCGCCACCTGTAACGAATACACGCAGTTTGAGACGATCATTGCCCTCTTCGTCGACCAGGGTTTTCACCTTGTGCGCTGCATTTGGAGTGAACTCCAAAGCGGTAGGCGTGAAGGATTCGACACTCATGTCTGATATCTCCCGGCGTTAGCCGTCGTAATGCGTAATGACGGCATTATCCGCTTCTCCTAGAAAATCGGTCAACTATTTGCTGGACGGCGACACTGCCTACGGCATCATGCCCGCATGAGACAACCCGGAGCGCTCATCAAGGCCGAACAGGATGTTCATGTTCTGCACCGCCTGACCCGACGCACCTTTGACCAGATTGTCGATCACCGAAAGCACGACGACCAGATCGCCGCCCTGCGGACGATGCACTGCGATGCGACACACGTTGGCGCCACGCACACTGCGGGTTTCGGGATGGCTGCCCGCTGGCATCACATCCACGAATGGCTCGTCGGCGTAGCGCTTCTCGAACAGTGCCTGCAGATCCACCGAGCGATCAGTGACCGTTGCATAGAGCGTGGAGTGAATGCCGCGAATCATCGGCACCAGGTGTGGCACGAACGTCAGGCCGATGTCGCCACCGGCAGCGCGACGCAGCCCCTGGGTGATTTCAGGCAGGTGACGGTGACCCTTCACGGCGTAGGCCTTGAAGCTTTCATTGGCTTCCGAGTACAGCGAACCGATATTCAGACCACGGCCCGCACCGCTCACGCCAGATTTGCAGTCGGCAATCAGACGAGTGTTATCGGCAATACCGGCTTCAAGCAGCGGCAGGAAACCCAACTGGGTAGCGGTCGGATAGCAACCCGGTACGGCGATGAGTCGCGCGTTCTTGATCTGTTCGCGGTTGACTTCCGGCAGCCCGTACACCGCGTCTTCCAACAGTTGCGGAGCGCCATGAGGCTGGCCGTACCACTTGGCCCATTCGACCGGATCCTGCAGACGGAAGTCGGCAGACAGGTCGATCACTTTGGTGCCTGCCGCGAGCAATTCACCAGCCAGGGCATGAGCGACACCGTGGGGCGTGGCGAAGAACACCACATCACAGGCGCCCAGGGTTTTCACGTCAGGCACGCTGAACGCGAGGCCGTCGTAGTGCCCGCGCAGGTTCGGATACATGTCGGCGACTGGCATGCCGGCCTCCGAGCGCGAGGTAATGACCACTACTTCTGCCTGCGGATGCTGTGCCAACAGACGCAGCAACTCGACCCCGGTGTAACCCGTGCCGCCGACGATACCGACCTTGACCATAACCTGCCCTCAACGAAACAACTGGAAAGCGGTCGATAATAGGAGCCTATCGCCTCTGCGACAACCGACAACGTGACGTATGGGCGCACAAGACACTACTATTCGGCCACCGTGAACCTGGGAATAATCAAAAATGCTCTATCTATGGATAAAGGCGCTTCATGTCATTTCAATGGTCTGCTGGTTTGCAGCCCTGTTCTATCTGCCAAGACTGTTCGTCTATCACTCGATGAGTGAGGACACGGTCAGCCGCGAGCGTTTCATCGTCATGGAGCGCAAGCTGTACCGTGGCATCATGACCCCGGCAATGATCGCAACGCTGGTCTTCGGCGGCTGGCTGATCAGCTTCGACCCCAGCGGTTATTTCAGTCAGGGCTGGATGCACGCCAAGCTCGCACTGGTTGTCCTGCTGATCGGCTATCACCACGTCTGCGGCGCACAGATGAAACGCTTTGCCCGTGGTGAAAATGGCCGCAGCCATGTGTTTTATCGCTGGTTCAATGAAATCCCGGTACTGATCCTGATCGCCATCGTCATTCTGGTTATCGTCAAACCCTTCTGATTCCAGGAGTAACCCGGCCTCATCAGTAACGCGACAGGGCGCTCTGTCTCAGACAGGCGCCCGGCACTGTTCTTCACTTAAAGACAAGGAAGCCCCGTATGGCCGATTCACACTTCAAGATTGTATTTGAAGGGCAGGTGCGTGAAGGCGTCGAGCTCGACACCGCAAAGGCCAACCTGGCGGGGCTGTTCAAAAGCGAACCGTCTGCAGTGCAAAAGCTGTTCAGCGGTCAACCCGTCGCGCTCAAGCGCGGGATTACTTACCAGGATGCGGAACGCTACCTGAAGGCGCTGAACGATGCGGGCGTCGAAGCACGCATCGAACCGGACATTGAAATCAGCCTGAGTCTGGATGAAGTGGTCAGCCAGCCCTCCCCCAAACCCGCGCATCTGGAAATATCGCCCTACGCACCGCCCAAGGCACAGGTTGGCGCCGATCAGCCCGGTCATTCGACGCTGAAGGTGCTGAGTATCAACGGGCGTATCGGGCGCTTGCGCTATCTGGCGTGGAGCATGGTCCTGAGCGCCGCAACGCTGGTGCTGGTAGGTGTATGCCTGCTGGTCATGAACGGTTCGCTGGTCGCCGGCGGCCTGCTGATGGCGGTGGTGCTCGTCGTGTTCGCGGTCATCGGCGCGCAGATCGGCGTTCAGCGGCTGCACGATCTGGGTTGGTCGGGCTGGCTTCTGCTGCTGACCATGGTGCCGTTCGTAGGCAGCGTCTTCCCGTTTCTGATGGTCCTGCTGCCCGGAACAAAAGGCCCCAACGCTTTCGGCCCGCCGTCGCCACCGAACTCCAGAGGTGTGAAGACCCTGGCCATTCTGTGGGTGTTACTCATCCCCATTGTCCTGATCGGGCTCACTGCTGGCGGCGGAGGCATGCTGCGCGATGAGCTGGAATTGCAGACCGATGAATACGAGCAATCCCTCCCCTATGACGACGAAGAGAGCCGTGACAGTGCCTTGACCGCGCCAGCGGATGTCAACATAGAGCCCGAAGAACAAAGCGACAAGTAATAGACTGCTCACGGTTCGGCAGACTGCCGCTCGCCACACGCTCAATGGAGAAATGCATGACCCGTTACGCCCTGATCACCGGCGCGTCCAGCGGCATAGGCCTGGCGATGGCCGAAGCGCTGGCACGTCGCGGTCGCAACCTGATCCTGGTCGCCCGCCAGCGCGACCTGCTGGAAACAATTGCACTGGAGTTGACTCAGCGTTTTGGCGTGGAAGTGCTGCTTCGAGCCTGCGATCTGGGCGAGCCACTGAGGCTCTCGGGCTTTCTGCTGGAGCTGGAAGACGGTGCCCACCAGATCGATCTGCTGGTCAACGCTGCGGGCATCGGCACCTGCGGACCTTTTCTGGCTCAGGACTGGAGCGCCGAGCAGGACCTGATCGATCTGAACATTCTGGCCCTGACGCGCCTGTGCCACACGGTCGGCAACCTGATGGCCATTCAGGGCGGCGGCCAGATACTCAACATCGCCTCGGTGGCGGCGTTTCAGCCCGGGCCATGGATGAGCACCTACTACGCCAGCAAGGCGTATGTGCTGCATTTTTCCGAAGGGCTGCGCGAGGAAGTGAAGAAAGCCGGGGTGAAGGTCTCGGTGCTGTGCCCCGGCCCGACAAAGACGGCTTTTTTCCGCACCGCGCAATTGCAGGTCAATGTGGATAACCTGATGAGTCCCGAAGAAGTGGCGCTGTATACCGTTCGCGCACTGGCAAAAAACCGTGCGGTGATCACTCCAGGTTTCAGTAACCGGTTGTGGACGCTCAGCCCGCGCCTGGTTTCACGCTGGCTGGCTCGTCAGATCAGCGGCTACATCAACAAGAAATACTGCCCGCGCTGACCGACAAACGGCTGGGCGAGCCGCGTCTTGCTCAGTACACTCGGACGCGCTGAAGCACAGCGATACCCTGTGACGACCATCAACCGACAAGGAGCAAACGGCTGTGGACACTTTGTTTACCAAGATCATCAATCGGGAAATCCCGGCGAAGATCATCTATGAAGATGATCAGGTACTGGCCTTTCACGACATCGCCCCACAGGCACCCGTGCATTTTCTGGTTATCCCGAAAAAGCCTATCCGCACCCTGAACGATCTGACCGAGGAAGACAAAGGCCTGGCCGGACATATCCTGTTCACGGCGCAGCGTCTGGCCCTCGAGCTGGGCTGCGAAGAAGGCTTCCGCGTGGTGATGAACTGCAATGAGCTGGGCGGTCAGACCGTCTACCACATTCACATGCACGTACTCGGTCAGCGTCAGATGAACTGGCCACCGGGCTGAGCCAGCGTTTTCGGGCTTCCCGGCCGACCAGCGCGTGTGATCGGCGCTGGTCGGACAACACAGGCCCTGCCCGCTCCGGCCGATTGGGGTAAACTGCCCACATGATCTTCCGGAGGTGCCATGGCTACCGAACGTCAATATTCCCCCCTCGACCGTCTGTTACTGCAAGCCGACAGCGCGATGCGCACCTTGCTACCATCCAGCGCGCACTCGCAGCGCCCTTCCCCCGCGGTTGTTCAGCCTGAACACAAGATGAGCGAAGTCGACACGCGCCACGTCGCGGGTCTGATGCGCATCAACCATACCGGCGAAGTCTGCGCCCAGGCGCTTTATCAGGGCCAGGCGCTGACGGCAAAGCTGCCCAAGGTGCGCAAGGCGATGGAGCATGCGGCTGAAGAAGAAATCGATCATCTGGTCTGGTGCGAACAGCGCATTCATCAGCTTGGCAGCCATACCAGCGTGCTGAACCCGCTGTTCTACAGCCTGTCGTTCGGGATGGGCGCAATAGCCGGTGTTATCAGCGACCGGGTCAGCCTGGGTTTCGTCGCGGCGACCGAAGATCAGGTCTGCAAGCACCTGGCTGAACACCTGGAGCAACTGCCGACCGAAGACGGCAAGTCCCGGGCTATCCTGCAACAGATGCTCAGTGATGAAGAACACCACGCTGAGTCCGCACTGAAGGCAGGCGGTTTTCGCTTCCCGGCACCGGTCAAGTTCGGCATGAGTGTGCTGGCCAAGGTCATGACCAAGTCGACTTATCGCATCTGACAATGCGTATACAACGCCCATAAAAAAGGCGCCTGCATCAGGCGCCTTTTTAATGTCCGGAATCCGGGTTTATACGGCGACGTTGCGGCCGTAGAAGATTTCCAGCATTTCGTGTTTGACCTTGGCGGTCACTTGCTCGCGCTGCTCGGGGGACAAGTTGCTGGTGGCGTCGCCAAACAGGTAGTTGTCCAGTTCGAACTGCTTGAGCAGCATCTTGGTGTGGAACAGGTTTTCCTGATACACGTTCACGTCGGTCATCTGGTAACCGTTGCGCGTGTCTTCGGACAGGTAGTTCTGGATCGAGTTGATCTCGTGGTCGATGAAGTGCTTCTTGCCTTCCACGTCACGGGTAAAGCCGCGCACGCGATAATCGACGGTCACGATATCCGAATCGAATTTATGGATCAGGTAGTTCAACGCCTTGAGCGGTGAAATAACACCACAGGTCGACACGTCGATATCCACGCGGAACGTGGCAATACCGTCAACCGGATGAATTTCCGGGTAGGTGTGGACCGTGATATGGCTCTTGTCCAGGTGTGCCAGGATGGTTTCCGGCAGTGGACCTGGCGACTCTTCGATCTGGCTTTCGGTAGGCGTCACCGGCTGCTCAGAGATCAGAATGGTCACACTGGCACCTTGTGGATCGTAATCCTGACGCGCAATATTCAGGATGTTGGCCCCAATGATATCGACAACATCGGTCAGAATCCGCGTCAGGCGTTCTGCGTCGTACTCATTGTTGATGTACTCGACGTACGCCTGCTGGTCCTGCGGAGTTTCCGCATAGCAGATGTCATAAATGTTGAAGCTCAAGGTCTTTGTCAGGTTATTGAACCCGTGGAGCTTGAGTTTGCTTTTCACCGTTAAAAACTCTCTATATGGGTGCGGCGCCAGCCGCGTGATCAAGCATGCCCGTCAGGTGAGCCCGGCTCATCTGCGTAGGACGGTTAACACCTCTTCGCGTTGGCGATTTTGGTTGTCTGTTCGGACCGGCAGCAGAAAACCAATACATGCTGCGCCCGTAAAAAGTGGCGCATTATGCAGACGTCCGAAGCCGTCTGCCAGAGTGTGCGCCGTTTTTATGATCGTTGGATGTCTGGCGTTCAGCCCAGTTCGACAATTTCATAATCGTGAGTGATCTTCACACCCGCGTTGCCGAGCATGATCGAGGCCGAGCAATACTTCTCTGCGGACAGTTCGATCGCCCGCTTGACCTGTGCCTCTTTCAAACCTCGTCCCTTGACGACGAAGTGCAGATGGATTTTGGTGAACACTTTCGGGTCTTCATCGGCACGTTCGGCATCCAGAAACGCCTCGCAGCTTTCCACGGGTTGGCGCGACTTTTTCAAAATGCTCACAACGTCGAAGTTGCTGCAGCCACCCAGACCGATCAAGACCATTTCCATCGGGCGTACGCCCAGATTGCGACCACCGCTTTCCGGCGGACCATCCATTACCACCACATGACCACTACCGGATTCGCCGAGGAACATGGCTTCGCCAGCCCATTGGATGCGTGCCTTCATCGCCAAGACTCCACTGTAAAAAAGGGGTCGCCAGCTTATCACAGGGCCAAAAGCTGCCCGGAAGAAATGCCTTTTGTAGGAAATGCGTAGGAATATTCGCAAATAGCTTCCTACACGTCTGGAAAAGCTGGCGAGAATAAAGGCGCAGCCGATACCTATAGGTATGCCATTTGGCCATACACCTTATTTCGGAAGTCTCGCATGGTCGCAATAACCTTTACGCCCAAAGCAAACAGTCTGGACAAGCTGCTGCCCCATGCAGAACGCCGCCGCTGCCCCGCGAAAACCAACATCATCAATGCTGGTGAGCGCTCCGAGTCGTTGTTTCTGATCCTCAAGGGTTCAGTCACGGTTGTGATCGAGGATGACGAGCGCCGGGAGATGATCGTCGCCTACCTCAACAGCGGGGATTTCTTCGGCGAACTGGGGCTGTTCGAGCAACCGGGCAAGGAGTCCGTGCGCAGCGCCTGGGTGCGGGCCAAGACCGAATGCGAAGTGGCCGAGATTTCATATGACTCGTTCCGCGAACTGACCAGGCAAGAGCCGGAAATTCTGTATGCGCTTGGCAGCCAGATGGCCGAGCGCCTGCGCAACACAACGCGCAAGGTCGGTGATCTGGCGTTTCTCGATGTCACCGGGCGAGTGGCTCGCACGTTGCTCGAGCTGTGCAAGCAGCCGGATGCAATGACTCATCCGGACGGCATGCAGATCAAGATTACCCGCCAGGAAATCGGACGCATCGTCGGCTGTTCGAGGGAAATGGTCGGACGTGTGCTCAAGGCCCTTGAAGAACAGAGCCTGGTCAACGTCAAAGGAAAGACCATGGTGGTCTACGGGACACGCTGAGCCCCTGGTATTCAGAGCGCAGCGAGCAGCTTCCGGTAAGCCTGCGCCAGACGCTCCAGGACATCAGCGCCAGAAAACGCCTCGTACAGGGCAATGTGGCTTTCGGCCTGAACACGCGGCTCAAGCTCGCACAACTCATTGAAGCGATTTACCGCAGCCGCCATCTGAACGCGCTCGTTTTCCAGCAGCAAGGCACCGTGCGCCAGCACTACAGGACGCGTTCCGCCCTGACTCTGACGCCAGCGCTGAGCCGTTCCAACCATCTTGCGACCATCGAGATTGACGTTGAAGCGGCCGTCGCAGAATGCACCCGCCACCTCGCCCAGCGAAGCCTGCCCGCCCAACTCGGTCAACAGACCGAGAATCGGCTTACACAATCGCAGGTAGGCGGTTTCTATGCGGTCACGATCAACGTCAGTGGGCGGTTGCGCGTAGACCAGCGCGATATTCAGCGTGGCAGAGGACTGCGGCACTGGCTCGCCGCCGGTTTCACGCAAGAGGACAGGCCATGCATTGTCCGACAGGGTCTCGCTGGCCTCGGCAAAACCCGGTAAACGGCTCATCCGCCGTGGCATGACCAGCGCCCGATCGTTGGGTCGCCAGAACAGCAGACCGTGATCTGCCACCCCGGAGCATACCGACGCGAGAAGATCCTGCTCGGCCTGCAGGCCTTGTTCGACACAAATGTCGATGATCGAGTCTTGCATGCCGGACCTCGGGAGGGTGTTCAGCTTAATGCGCTCAGTCGATGGACGAAGCGCTTACCGCGATTTTGCGCTCAGGGAAGAACAACCGCTGCAGCTCGGCGCCAGGGTGTTCGGCACGCATGAAGGCCTCGCCCACCAGAAACGAATAGACATCGCTGATTTCCATCAGCTCGACATCCGCACGATTGAGAATGCCGCTTTCGGTAACGACCAGGCGATCACGCGGAATACGCGGCAGCAAGTCCAGCGTGGTTTCCAGGCTCACTTCAAAGGTATGAAGGTTACGATTGTTGATGCCCACCAGCGGTGTATCGAGCGTCTTGAGTGCGCGCTCCAGCTCGTCGCCGTCGTGCACCTCGACCAGCACATCCAGCTTCAGGCCCTTGGCAACGGCAGCCAGTTCAGCCATTTGCACGTCATGCAGTGCCGACACGATCAGCAGAATGCAGTCAGCGCCCAGAGCACGTGCTTCGACCACCTGATAGGGGTCGATCATGAAATCCTTGCGGATCACCGGCAGGTTGCACGCCGCGCGGGCCTCCTGCAGATAGGCATCGGCGCCCTGAAAGAAGTCCACGTCGGTCAGCACCGACAGACAGGTCGCGCCACCGGCCTGATAACTTCTGGCGATCTCGCCCGGCAGGAAGTGTTCGCGGATGACGCCCTTGCTTGGCGAGGCTTTCTTGATTTCCGCGATAACGGCGGGCTGCTTTGCCTTGGCCTGAGTGATCAATGCGTTGGCAAAGCCACGTGGCGCGTCGGCCCGGGCTGCCTGTTGTTCAAGCTCGGTCAGGCTCACAATCGCACGACGAGCCGCGACTTCCTCGGCCTTTCGGGCAAGGATCTTTTCCAGTACGGTTGGCACACTCATGCTTCGTTCTCCTGCTTGAATACCGCCGTGAAGGCACCCAGCTCTTCCAGTTTTTCCCGCGCCAGCCCAGTGTGCAGCGCATCGTGCGCCAGGGCCACGCCCTCTTTCAGGCTGGTGGCGTGATCTGCAGCATAAAGCGCGGCGCCGGCATTGAGCACGATCATTTCCGCAGCTTTCTGACCGTTCTCGGTCTTGCGACGTCCCAGCGCATCGCGGATCAGCTCCAGCGAAGCCGCCGGGCTTTCCACGGCAAGGCCGTACAGGCTCTGGCTTTTGATGCCCAGGTCTTCGGGCTGTACCCAGTATTCAGTGACTTCGCCGTTTTTCAGCTCGGCGACGAAGGTCGGTGCGGCCAGACTGAATTCGTCCAGGCCGTCCTGCGAGTGAACCACCAGCACATGCTTGCTGCCCAGACGCAGCAGCACTTCGGCCAGCGGGCGGCACAGCGCCTGGTTGAACACGCCGACGATCTGATGACGAACGCCGGCCGGATTGGTCAGCGGGCCAAGCATATTGAACAGTGTGCGCAGACCCAGCTCGCGACGCGGCCCGGCAGTGTGCTTCATGGCCGTGTGATGAGACTGGGCGAACATGAAGCCAATACCCACGCTGTCGATGCAACGCGCTACCTGAACAGGCGTGAGGTTCAGATAAACCCCGGCAGCCTCGAGCAGATCGGCACTGCCGCTTTTCCCCGAGACAGCACGATTACCGTGCTTGGCCACGGTGCAACCTGCGGCGGCAATGACGAAAGCAGACGCCGTCGACACGTTGAAGATGTTCGCGCCGTCGCCGCCCGTCCCCACGATGTCGACCACGCCATCCAGGGTTTTCAGTTCGACCTTGCCGGCCAGCTCGCGCATCACCGACACCGCACCGACGATTTCATCGATGGTTTCGCTCTTCATGCGCATGCCCATCAGAAACGCACCGATCTGCGCTTCAGTGCATTGGCCAGTCATGATTTCGCGCATCACATCGCTCATCTCTTCAGTGGTCAGGTCCAGCTGGTTGACCACGCGATTGAGCGCGCTTTTGATATCCATGGGGGTACTCATAAAAAATCCTTAGCCCTGACGCTGGCCGCCGCTCTGCTTGAGAAAATTGGCGAACAGCTCGTGGCCCTGCTCGGTCAGGATCGACTCGGGGTGAAACTGCACCCCTTCGACGTTCAGTGTCTTGTGGCGCAGGCCCATGATCTCATCGACCGAACCGTCTTCCAGCGCAGTCCAGGCCGTCACTTCCAGGCAGTCGGGCAGCGTATCCTGCTTGACCACCAGCGAGTGGTAGCGGGTGACCACCAACGGATGATTCAAGCCATCGAACACCCCGCCGTCTTGGTGAATGACCGGGCTGGTTTTGCCATGCATGACCTGACGCGCACGCACCACGTCGCCGCCAAAGGCCTGACCGATGGACTGATGCCCCAGGCACACGCCCAGAATCGGCAGTTTGCCTGCGAAGTGCTTGATCACATCCAGCGAGACGCCGGCTTCATTAGGCGTGCACGGGCCAGGCGAGACCACGATGTGCTCCGGGTTCAGGGCTTCGATCTCGGCGATGCTCAGTTCGTCATTGCGAATGACTTTGACGTCTGCCCCTAGCTCACCGAGGTACTGCACGACGTTGTAGGTAAACGAATCGTAGTTATCGATCATCAGCAGCATTTTGCTATCAACCTTTTGATTTACTGACTTGATTCAGGCCTTCCGGATTCTGCTTCACTCATGCATCCCCACGTCAGCCACAAGGCCGGGGGACGGAGAAAAGCATCAAAAAATCGAAGGCATACAGGTACGGGTCCGGCAGGGCCGGCAAGGAAATAGTCAGGCGCGCCAACGCCAACGGGCGTGAGCCTTGATAACGCGCATCAAAAGCTTGCTGACTGTCGTCACGGAAGGGGTCTCATCGGTACGTTTCAGGACATTAGCGTACCGAATCGGCCGGTGCAATATGAATGTACCGGGCCGCGCCGATTGAAAAGCAGTTAAAGGCTGAAAAGAGGGCCGCGCCTCCTTGTGGAGGCGGGATTGAGGCAGGGGCACGATGGCCGAGGGTGGGGAGCCGAGAGGAACATCAGTGCGCAATCTCGCGCACGTAGGCTTGGCAGGCCTTCAAAGCGATCAATCCCTGATCGCCGTAGTCGGTGATGGCGACAATTCGTCCAGCAGCCGCTGGGTCAAGTTCGCCTCGCGAGCTTCCATGAACCACGCCGCCGGTATCGGTGCCGGCTGGCAAGCCATCACGGTTGGTGGGGCTGTTGGCGAGGAGGACTGACAAGCGCAAATCAGCGGTAGCCAGGCGATCACGCAAACGAGCCTGAGCAGTCTGTGCATCGCTCAACTCCTTGTGGATGGTTGTATCGCTGGTGTGCAAACGGACTTCCAGCGCCCGTCGTTGTGCCTGCTCGGCGTTCTGCCAGTCGACGACCGCGAGCGCCGCCTGCTCGCGCTCGCGCTGCCAAGTCAGCTGTTGCGCGGACAGTTGCAGGCCATAGCGGGCCGCCTGCCATTTCCAGGCGGCCCATGTACCCAGCCCTGACCCCAGCACGAATGCGAGGATCAGGCATCGCATATCCAGCACTTTCACGGCAGCACCTCCAACGCCCGCTGGTAAAGCGCCTGCCGATCCGCCAGGCCGTTGGTACCGCCGTTGATGCGGCGGGTGATCATCAAAAAATCACCCTTGTCTGCCAGCGCATTGAGGTTGGCCCGGTCCCAGAACCATGCCGCCGACATAGCCGCGTGGTCGGGTTGTTCGAGCAGTTGCGGCTGGGCAAGCAAGTCCAGCCCGAGCGCCTCCCCGCACGCCTCGTAGTTGGTCCGCCCCGTCACCTGAATCAGCCCACGGCCCCGATACAGCTGGCCATCGCCATCTGCCTCTGGCGTGTTGCCCAGACGCAGCGCCAACTGGCCCGTGTCGTACTTCGCCAGGTAGCTGTCACTGCCCAGCTCACGCACATAACGAAGCTGTCCGGACTCATGCCCTATCTGAGCGATGAACGCGGCGATACGCAGGCGAGTGTCGATGGCGTAACGGGCCATGGCGATGTTGAGAGCAGGAACGAAAACGCCGGCTTTAGAGCCGGCGTTGGGGAGGATTTGCAGTAGTTGTTGCTGGTTGATAGGCATTGGTCCTCCTATAGGGGTTACAGGACTAACCCGCCCCCTGAGTCGATAAATTTCCCCTGTGTAAAAGCAAGTTGAACGGCGGATAAAACAACGCCCCGTCAGTGCGGGGCGTTATGGCTTGGGCAGTTCGTCTTCACTTACGCCTATTGACAACGGCGGTGCCTCAGACGGCTTAACGTATACAAATGGCGTTGCAGGCGGCACCGGCCAATCGAACGACATTGGATAGCCTGGCAGTGTCTCGAGTTGAGCAAGTTGCACCCGATACAGGCGCAGCGCGTCGAGCTCGGCTTTTACAGCAGGCAGTGATTTACGCTGCTCATCAGTGGCCATATCCAATGTTATGGCATCTTGCAACATATCCAGATCGGCAACCAATTCGTTGATTTTCGCAGTGACCTCGGCCGAGTAAATACCACGCTGGCACATCACTTGCGCCTGAACCATCTGCTCGGTGGGCTCGAGAATCTCACCAAACTCGCCTGCAACTGCACGGTTGAAAAGGTCTACGCCGTGTGGCTCAGGATCTTGGGCAGAGGCACCAAAAGGCACCTCACCGAAAACATCCTTTGTTTCCTCGAAAATCACCGACAGGACGATAGAGGTATGGGCCAGATCGGACCAGCGAGGGTTTCGTGCACTTATTACTGTGTTCATATAAATACCTTTATCCAACTCGTTGAAAGAGTGTGCGTTCGCCGCCCGAAAAAGCGCCGTGTGCACGCCAGGTGCCTACGCCGATAAGCCCGGAGTTGTTAGAGGCGCCATCGCTACCGTTTGTGGAGCTATAGATCAGGTTGGTACCGGATACCGTGCCTCCTTGATTGACTTGTCCCTGGGAGTTGATGACACGTGCAAATGCATAGGAGCCGATGCCGCCTAGTCCCAGTGCAGCAACCTTTCCAGGCAAATTCTGATCGTTGATCATGTCGCCAAAGTCAGAGCTGTCGACCTGAAGGCGCAAGCTACCGGCACCGTTATAGCCAAGGCGAACCTTGTTAGCGGCCATGTTGGCACCGCCGCCCTGCTCGACGGGTGTGTAGCCAAGACGCGGTTGCAGGTAATAGACCTGACCGTCAGAGGCTCTGCGCATATAGGGCAGATTTACGTCATTACCGGCAAAGCCGAGAACAGATATAGAGTCAGCTGCGGCTCGTTGTGCGTCGCGAGCGTCCGTCTCAGCCTTGGTGTAAGCATCGGTGATGCCATATGCAGCAAGCGTAGTACCCCAGTTGGCCTTGCCATTGGGATCAAAGTTGGCCGCATACCAAACGCGTCCCAAGTCTGTAGCGTCCACGGTCAGTTTGAGGCCGTTATCGGACCAGCCTAACTTCACAACGTTATTGAACTGACCTGTGCCTGTACCTTGCTGGACAGGCGTGTAACCCAACCTGGTCTGAAGCCAGCTAATGACAGAGTCAGCAGCCCGCCGCATATAGGGCTGCGTCAGATCTCCATTGGCCAGCCCCACATTAGTGACGCTGTCAGCTGATGCTTTGCTGCTCAACCGCGTATCCACTTCGCTTTTGGCATACACCTCAGCCTTGGTGTAAGCGTCAGTAATCTTATAAGACGCCAGCGTAGTGCCCCAGTCAGCTTTGGTGGCTGGATTAAAGTTGTTCGCGTACCAAAGATTGCCAAGGTCAGTATTATCGACCATCGCCTTGAGGCCGTTATTCGACCAGCCGATCTTCACCTTGTTGTCGAGCTGACCGGTACCTCCTCCTTGTTGTACCGGAGTGAATCCCAGGCTCGGTTGCAGGGCAACCAGAGCGCCATCGGACTCACGTCGCATATAAGGCGCATCAGGCTTGTTATTGGCCAGCCCCACATAGGTAATGGAATCGCGCAGCGGCCGCTGAAGATCGCGCAGGTCGGCCTCAGCCTTGGTATACGCATCCGAAATACCATTACCGCTAAGTGTTGTCGGGTTACTCCCCTCTTCCACCTGCCCATATTTGTTGACCTTGACCCGAGTGTAATCACCCGCGGCCACACCACTGCGTCCCAGCAGACGCTCGAACGCAAGGTCAGTCGTACCCAGCACCGGCACTGTCGTATTGACCAGCTGCCATACAGTGCCCGCGTTTTTCGTGCCGGCCTGCACCGGCACCATATGACCCGGCGTGCATTCGGTGCTTTCGTTCGCATCCTGCGCACGTGCCCAGGCGCCTGCCGCGGCGACATAAATCCAGTTCTGCGACGCAGTGTCCTGATTCTTGACCAGCACCCGATCGCCGGCCACCAGTGTGACGTCATCAATGGTCTGCAAACCGCTCAGCCCAATGGAGACTGTCGTGGCGCAACGCACCGATTTTTTGTAATCGGATGCTGCCAGGCCAAGAATGGCTCGATGCAACTGGGTGACATCCTCCTCGTTGGGCACCAGACCGGCCCCCAGGATCACGTTCAAGATCTCCTGCGTCACCGAGTTGCCCCACTGCGCCGGGATCAGCGAACCAGGGGTGCCGGTCGCCGGGTTTTCATCTACAAACTTGCCGCTTGCCAAGCCTACGCCCGGCACACTCTTGGGATAATCCACATTGTGTTCCTCAGTTGAAGTTTACGAATTCGACGCTGTGCGCCGGTGCTGCTCGACGGATCAAACATTCGATTGCGAGCCCGGGATTCACCCCAAACCGCTCTCCCCAGTAGCTGGCCCCGAAGCGTCGGCCCAGGCGCTGGCGCCCGCCGGTGTTCAAGGTCCACATGAATTGCGCGCTCCAGGTGCCGAAGTGCGCCTGGCCAAAACGCGAACGCCCCATACGGGGCGCTCGGTGTTCGGTCACGGTGGCATCGGGGTAGCCCTGGCTGATGGCAATGTCGATGTAGAACGCTGCGTTCTGCCCTCCTGTCGCCACGAGCCGCTGGCGCACCGACAGGCGCCGGTCTGCGAACAACGGTTTGAGCCCCAGGCACGGGTCAGGCAGGTTCATCACCCGCTCCCAGTCCGGGACCAGCTCACTGACGGTGGCGGGGTCCATCTCGTTGAGCAGGTCGAACGCGCGGCCATCGATGCGTGCGAACTCGCGGGACAGGCCGGTAATCACCTGCTGCAATTCCGGAACCCGCTCCGGATCCCATGCGGGACCGGGTGGCAACAGCGCCTGCAGTTGTCCGGCGTAGTGTTCGGCGGTTCTTATGACGACCATTGAATACCCCCGAACGTGAGCAGCTGGTTGGCGGCCGCGGTAACGTTGGCCACGGGTGAAACCAGCACATGATCGGTTTCGCCTGTCGCGCGACTGATGGCCTCGGCGATGTGCGTGAGCAACAGGGTTTCGCCCAGTCCGCCCTCACGGTTGTGCAGGTCCAGCAGCTGCGCCTCGACCGCCGCCCGTACGGCGGAGGTATCCGGTGTGAGCCGGATGGTGTAGACCACCGGTTTCTGCACCGGCGCCAGCACGTATACGTCTGCAGTGACCGGACGCAGCGGCTCGATATACGCAGCGACCGCGGCGAGCTGCTCGGCGTCGGGAATGGGATCGGCCTGGTCGTCACGCATGAAGAACACCGCCACAGTCCCTGGCCCCATGAACCGGCGCGCACACCAGGCGCGCGTCACGCCCGGCACTTCCAGCGCCCAGGTCACGTAATCATCCTGATTACCGCCATGCGGGATGACCCGGTAGGAGCGCACCACACGCGCACGCAACGACTCGATACTTTCCTGCGAGATGCCGCCGGAAAGTCCGTCGGCAATGACGGTGAAGGTGCTGTCGATACCTTCGACCGGTTGCACGGCAGTCATGACCAGACCGGCATCCGCATTACCCAGAACACCGGCATCCACCGCTTCGACCGTGGTCGTGTTATTGCCCGCAACCGTGGTGACGCCTTTGGTCACGCGGTAGAAGCGTCCATCACTGAACTGCAGCACAGTGTCCGCATCCAGCACCGCGCCGGCTGCAGCGGTAAAGCGCACCGTGCCGGTGGCGGCCTGTGCCACCTTGCGCGGCTGCCTCAGGCGCAGGATGGCTTGCCGCTCGAGGGTTTCCTCGTCGGCGGTGTCCGGCAGAATCTGGTCGGCGATCCAGTCCTGATAGCCGTACAGCCCGTAGGCCGCGCCGCTGTGCGCGCGGGACAATACCCGAGCATCGGACTGACGCAACGCTTCATCGGCGAGGTCGACCTGGGTTCGGTTGATCAGCGCCGGTAACGTAGGTGTTTCAAACGGCATAAATCACCTGCCACTGTTCAGAAGGGTTGAAACGCACGAGCTGACCGTCCGAGACGACCAGTTCGACGCCCAGGTTCAGGCGGTTGCTCTGAACCTGTTCGGTAAGAATGTTGATGTGCTGGACCTGGCCATCTTCGATCAGCCAGTCGAGCGCTTCGCGGGCATAGAACTCGGCATCGCGCTGGGTCTGGGCAGTCAGCCTGACCCGGCGCAGCAGCCACAGCCTGGAACCGATGCGGTCATTGGCCTGTGCCGGGTAGGTGTCGCCCCACCAGCCATAGCGCTCGGCATCGTCGAACGGGTCGTCCGCTTCGGCACGCCGCCAGGTGAACAGGCTGATGACCACCGAGCGCAGCAAGGACGCCTGCAGAGAGCCTTCAATGATCATCCGGCACCTCCAACGGGCGGCCCGCTCTGGCCATTACCGCCCTGCACGTTGCCGTGCAGATGGCTGATCTGGCTGATGCCAGCGGCAAGCTGGTCGCCCTGGGAGACGATCTTTCCGGTCTGGGTGATCTGCGGTGTGTCGAAGTTCACGGCCACCGCCGCCTTGATGTTCAGGGTGTCGGTTTCAATGTCGATGACCTTGCCGCGCTTGAGGTGAATCTTGTCGCCCTCGTCGGTATAGATCGCCACTTCGCCGGACTCCAGACCTTTGAGGCGATAGCGCCGGTCGGCCACCACCAGCAGCAGACCGTGCGACCGGTCGCCACCAATGAACGCGGCAATGCCCTCGGCGCCGGCCAGCGGGTTGCTGGTAAAGCCATAGGGTTCGAAGTGCTCCATGTCGTCCTTGACCTCTCCGGCGGTGAGGCGCATTTGCAGCGCCTGCATTTTGCTGCTGGCCCTGGCGAGCACCACCGTGCCGCGCACCAGCATGCGATTGAGTAAGCTCATGAGGTTGTTTCCTCGTCGATGGGCAGCAGCCAGGAGTAAGCGTCCTGATTGACCTGCACCTTGCTGCGCTTGTTGGGGTCACCTGGCTCGGCCTGGAAACCTTCAGGCGGACCGACCACCAGTGTGGTGATCGTGCCTTGGTCACTCAGCGAGTAGGTCACGGCTGAAATCAGCATGTTGCGGCTCGTAAAACCGATGACCGGATCGATCACCCGGACCATGGTGTTGTGCCGCCAGAGCGCCCCGTTGGACTGCCGCCAGCCCTGGACCTTGTAGGTGGTGAGCAGCGCCTTGCCGGCCCGCTGACCGCGCTCCCAATTGGCGCGACTCAGGGCGAGCTTGGGGGTGATCGGCGCATCCTCATGAACGACCAGTACGCGAAGACGCTTTTTATGCGCGGGATCGTCATGCCGGTCATCCGTGACTTCTGCCGAGACCTCCGACGACTCCTTGCCGAACGTCTGGTCATTACCAGTCTGTTGACCGATGACCCGGTACTCGGAAAAAAGCCCGGAAAAGTCCCGCGCGATGACGGCGCTCAACACATTCTTGCCGAGTTCGAGCGCGTCTGCGCTCTGCCCGCGACTACCCGGCCTGGCCAGCACCACATTGCCGTATTCGTCATCGGTGGAAAAAATCCGGAACAGGGTCAGCAACCGGTCAATGGACTTGAACACGGTTTCGGCAGGCTCGATGGTGTGATCGGCCATCTTCGAGGTTTCCGGTATTTCGCTGATCACCGACAAACCATAGGGAGCAGCCAGCGCCTCAACGATCTTCAACACCCCCACCTCCTTCCACTGACTCGGCCTGTTGATGGCCGAGCAGTCGATGAGGTCGGCGGTTTTCGAGCGTCCGGAAATCTTTAGCGTGATTTGCTTGCCGTCATAGCTGATCGGCGCGGCAAATACCCAGCCGGTCAGAATCAACTCGCCGCCGATACGCACCTCGCACGCTGCGCCGGGCGTGATCGGATGCGAAATCTCAGTGCCCGGCCACTGCCAGGTAATGCTCACGTCAAAGCTGCGCGCCTGACGCTCGATCCCGGCAGAGATTTCCACCGACTTCCAGCCGGCATAGTCGTGCTGGTCAACGGTCAGGGTGACAATGTTAGGGTCAATCATGGGTCACTCCTGAGCGATCTTCAGCGTGCCGGGCGGCACGAAGCCCGGATGGGCCAGTCGATTGCGCTGCACCATTTCCAGCGCCCGGCTGGCGTCACCGAATCGGCGATAGGCCAGCACCAGCGCGGGCAAAGGCTCGGAGACCTTCATGTCCACCAGACGTACGCCGGAGGCCGCCACCGCGTTAAGGTGCCTGATCAACGCCTGACGCAATGTGTTGAGCGCCAGGTAATGTTCGGGGTCGGCTTTCAACGACGCTTCCCAGATCGCCGAACTCAGCGTGTCACGCAGTTCGATGACGTCATCGGCAACCGGCACATCGACGCGTTGCAGCGCTTGCGTCACTTGCTGATCCAGCGACGGCACTACCGTGAGCGGCGTGACGGTCGTCGCAACCGGCATGCTCGCGACGATTTTCGCCACCTTGACCAACAAGGCATCCTGAACCAGATTGGCCGCGGCCTGAGCCGTCACGCCGGTATCCAGCCCGCTGCTCTGGCTGACCAGATTGATGCCGGACACCGCCTCCGCCTGTTGCGTGGCCTCGGAAATCACCGAGCGGTAATCGACCGTTTCAACAGAGGACACGCCGCCATTGCTGCCGGACCTTGCTGCCGCGCTGCTCGCAGCGGTGCCGTTACTGCCACTCGCGGAACCGCTGCCTGAGCCGCCCCCTGTCGAGCTGCCGGAACCTGACCCGGTACTTGTCCCGGTACTCGCCCCGCCAATACTGCTGGTGCCGTTCGCTCTTCTGGCTCGACGACTGTCACCGTCGAAACTGGCGAAGAACGTGGTAAACAGCGTGCTGACCGTCAACGGTGCATTGACCAGCGAATGCACCAGCGCAGTGACATCCGAATAGATCGTCATGAACGGTGTGAACTGCCGCTGAATAGTCGCGAATACACCCGACAGGGCGCTGCGCAGCGCCTGAATATTGATACGCACCGCGTCCACCGTGGCCATCACCGAGCGGTAGCGCCTGAGCGCCGAGTCCAGCAGGCTCTCGGACGCGCCCAGCAACTGCCGTCGCGTATTAAGCGTCGACACGGGAAACTTGAGCGGGTTGGCCGGATAGAATTTCAGGTCCAGCCGGACGAGCCCGCCTTCGCTCAGGTTGTGTGTGACGCCACATTCGCCAACCTGGACCTGCACGCGCCCCAGCCACGGATGCACCAGCTCGCCGGCACCCTCCTGCTCCAGTGCCTGCAGCAGTCTGTCTCGCTGTTCGAAACAGTCGGGACCGACAATGAACCCCGTCAGCGTATGCACTTTCGACTGTTTGCCCAGCGACTCGAAATAAGGCTCGTCGCGTTGTGGAAACTCATGCAACTGCCCCTTGCGGCCTGCCGGGACGACGGCTTTTTCAATGAAAAAACCGACGCCCCGGAAAGACGCTGGCAGCAGGCTGTCACGCCATGTACTCATGATCCGGCTCCTGCGCCGAGGGTTCGATAACCGACGTTTGGCGATATCGTCAAACCCGGCTGGTTGGTTTGCACTTGCCCGGCACGCATGCCCGGTGGCGCGTTTTCAAAGCGAATGTTGAGCTCGCCTTCAAGTCGCGGGCCGGCCCCGGCTGCGCCCTGTTGCAACAACAGGCTGCCGGGCGCCAACGGCGTGGGTACGCCGAGCAATTGGCTGGTCGAGGGCACGCCAGTGGCCTGATTGAGCAACTGCTGATTCGTGCGAACGTTCTCGACGGCACCGGCCGCTAGAAACGCACCGGTCCCGCCGCCTGGCCCTGCGTTGCGTATCCGCTGTTCTTCCGCGAACTGATTGGCCTTCTCGGTCGCCCGCTGCAGGACGGTCTTATTCGTGTCGCCACCAAACCAGCTCATGATCGGCTCGATGAATGGCTTGATGTCCGCCCACAGACCTGCGAACCAGGTTTTGATCGGCTGCCAATTCTCGATGACCATGCCCAGCGGCGAAAAACTGAACAGCGTTGCCAGCACATCGGTAAACGGCTGCGCCTCGGCCTTGATGGTTTCCCACAGGCCGGCCAGGTACTCGGACAACGGCTGCCAGTTGGCCACGACCATGCCCAGCGGCGACCACGCAAACAGCGTTTGCAGAAAATCGAAAACCGGCGTGGCCAGCGCCTTGATCACGTCCCACAGCGCAGCAAAGAATTCGGTCAGTGGCTGCCAGTTGGCTGCGATCATGCCCAGCGGCGTCCAGGCAAAGACCGCCTTGAGCACGTCCCACAGCGCCATCACCGGTCCGCGAATCGCCTCCCAGACCGCCTGAAAATAAGGTGCGACCGTCGACCAGTTGGCGATCAGAAAACCTGCCGCCAGCGCCAGGCCGCGCACGATCAGGCCCAACGGTGACATGCCCATGACCGCAGCCAGCAGCCCGGCGGCACTCGTCGCAGCGAGAACGGCGACTTGCAGTACGCCGAAAGCAATCGCGGCGCCCACGACGCCCTTGATCACCTCTGGATGTTCGGCCGCCAGCGCGGCGACCTGAGAAATCATCGGCCCGATCACGGCCATTGCTTCGTTCATCGCCGGCAGGAACATACTGCCGATATTGATGCCCAGACGATCGACACGGTTGGTCATCTCTTTGATGGCAGTGGCCGTGGTCTGGGAGTTGTCTGCGAACTCCTTCTCGATGGAGCCGCTGTTTTGCACGCCCTCCCCGACCTTGGCCAGGTTGGACCTGAGCACATCGAGGTGGGCCAGCAGCGGCGTGATCGCGCCCAGCGATTCGGCACCGAACAGCTGCGTGATGACGTCCGACTGTTTGCCGGGATCAACACTGGAAACCGCCGTCAGAACCTTTTCAATGGTCCCGGACGGGTCACTCTGCATGCCTTGGGTCAACTGATTGACGTCGAGCTGCAACGCCTCGAACGCCCCGGCTTTCGCCGCGCCCCCTTCAGTCAACGACTGCATGAAACGCTTCATGCCGCTGGCGGCCACATCGGCCGGCACATCGACGCTGGCCAGGGTCGCACCCATGGCCGCCAGTTGCCCAGAGGCCATCCCCGCAACCGGCCCGAGCGGGCCCATTGCAGTCACCATGGTGGCGATTTTCTTTTCCAGGTTGTTGCCGCCGAGCACGTTGATCTTCTCGGACAACGCCGCGACCTGCGGCTGAGTCATCTGAAACGATGACCGCCACGAGGCCATCATGTCGCCCGACTCGGCCGCTGTCTGATCGAATGCGACGCCCATTTTCACGGCGTCGCTGGCAAACCCGGTCAGTTCTTCGCGCGGTACATTGGCCTTGGCACCCGCGGCGACAATCGCCGCGATACCGTTGGCGCTTTCCGGCAGTCGTTCACTGAGGTCCAGAATGTCGGAACTCATCTGCTGGAACTGTTGCGGTGTTTCAAAGGTGACCGAACGTTTCACGCCGGCCATGCTGGTTTCGAAACCGATCGCTGCCTTTACCCCGGCAATCAAGGGCTCTGCCAAAGCATTGCCCTTGATCATCTCGCCCACTTCGACGTTCCCAAGACCAGAGCCTTTAAGCCTGGTCTCGAAGCCTTCAACGTTGTTGCGGATGGTTGCCAGCGTTGGAGACAGCTTGTCGACGCCGGTAATCAGCGTCTTGATAGTGTCTGCCATCACTCCCCCTGCAGGATCTGGTTGATGCGTTGCGTCTGCAAGATCGACTCGGTGATGACGTCCAGCTCCCTGGACATCATCAGTTCGGGATCGGTCTTCCAGAAGTACGCGAGGTCGTAAACGACGGCGATCAGTCCTTCGAGGTCGCTGATGCCGCTGCCATGAAAAAACTCGCAACCTTCCAGCTCAGCGTGTTGATGTCGCACAGGTCCATCTGATTGACCGACGAGGGCGGGATGCCGGCGCAGACGGCGATGTACTTCGCCGCCACGTCCAGATCCAGGGAGACTTCCTCGTTCTTGTCGATCCTGTACGGCAGGGCCTTGATGGCCCGCGCTTCCTGCGCCGTAGGGCGCCGGAAGGTCAGTTGCGAAAGGGTTTCGCCGTGCGCTTCGATCGGGCTGGCCAGGTCGATGACTTCACTCATTGCCAGCTCCCCTGATTGCCGTCGAATTTCAGCTCGATGGTGCCGTCGTCAGCCTTGCTGCTCGGCTCATCGACCAGGTAGGCGCCGGACAGGACGTAGGTCTTGCCGTTCTTGAATTCACAGGTGATGGTCATGTCCACACCGGTGGTGAGCAGCTTGAGCGGCAGATCTGCGGTATGCACGGCGGTAAATTTCAGCCACGCGGCCTTGTCGACTTCCTTGTAGTAGCCCGGTACGACGGTATCGCGCTTGATGTTCATCAGAGGCGCTTCGCCGCCGCCGCTGATGGTCAATTGGGTGCCATCCACTTTGATGTAGCAGGTACCCGCAACTTTCTGACCCATGTTGTTTATCTCCAGAATGAAAAAACCCGCACGAGGCGGGCTTGAAAGGGTTGGTTAGGCTTATGCCGCTTCGTCGTACTGCAAGCGGAACTGGTTGAGCAGCGCGAACACGCGCAGGCCGTTGATGTAGTCAGGCGGGAACATCACGTTCACGCGGCTTGGGTCATTGCCATCACGCTCGACGATCAGATGCTGGGCGAACGTTTCGGCGTTCTCCACATGACCCTCTTCTTCAAGACGTGCGTACTGCGCAATCAACTCGCCACGGATGGTGCTCGGCGTGATGATCGGCTGGCCGGCACCGAAGCGCGTGCCATCGTTGGCCAGCTTGTGGCGGCCGTACTTGCTGGTGATGATGCCTTGCAGACGACGGATGATGAACGCCGACTGGTGCATGGTTTCGCTGTCCAGGTACGAGTTGTCAGCCTGGCCGTAAGCGTTCTTCTGATAGGTGGTGATCGAACGCTGAATGCGCACGTAACCGCCTTCGTAGTACGCCGTTGCGATGCCGTAACGCAGCAGCGACTCACGCTCGGTCAGGGTGAAACGCTGACTGGCCGGAGCCGGATCAATGCCAGGCATGGTGCCGCTCTGGGTCGGACGGCTGGCGTCGGCAGAGATGAACACCGCCGTGCGCGCAGCCAGTGCAGCGGCTTGCAGCCAGACCGGTTGCGGCACACCGTTTTCCACACCCTGAAGGGTGATGTGCTGATCGTTGCGCAGTTGACCTGCGGCCACCAGCGTACCGACCGTGCCGCGCTTGGCGCTATAAACGTGACCGTACAGCTGACGCGCCCAGCTCCAGCGACCAGTGCTGTCGTCCATTGCCGCCTTCCAGGCATCCAGCGTAGCGGTGTCGGTCCAAGGCATGCAGATGAACTCGAACGGCTCATCGCCCAACGCAGCCAGTGCCTTGAGCTGATCAGGCGTACCCACGCCGCCGGTCATGGCGGTGACGGCCGCCGTCAGGCCGGCAGGAATGACTTCGCCATTGGTCTTGCCCTGGCGATTGAATTCCAGCTGTACGTCGTTGCCGCTTGCCCCGCTCCATTTGCAGGAAAGGGTCAGCACACCCGCTTCGACAGCCGCAATGATCGGCAGGTCAGGCGTGGCATTGATTTTCACCGACAGTGCCGTGGCCGCCTGGGCAGCGGTTGCGCCATTAACGACAGTAGCCTGCACTCGCATGCCGCCGACATACAGGTTCAGCAGACCGGCTTCGGTCGCCGCCCCGGTGAGGGTGACTTTCGCGCTGGCCTTGGCGCCTTCGGTATTGAGCAGCGGCAGGCACCAGACTTCGCCGGTGGGATCCGCCTTGCGCCAGGTTTCATACATGGCGGCCAGCATGGAGCCCTGACCGCCGATGTTTTTCGCCAGCGCCACACTCGGCACCAGCACCAGAGAACCCAGTTCGGGGCCGGACACATCGTCGTTGACCTGCGCAACGATCAGTCGACGCATGCTGGCCGACGCGCTGTTGGCGGCCGAGTTGTCCATCTCCGCATAAAACAGCGGAACGCGAACATCGGATGGAATGTTGTTAAAGCTGATAGCCATTGTTTGGCTTCCTCTTGGTTAAGCCGTGAAGGCTTGATGGGTGGTGGTGGATTGCTCGGTTTTAAGGGTGACGTCGCCGTCGTTCTGACGACGCTGCCACCAGGCGTTGAAGGTCACCTGCCGGCCTTCGACGGGCAGCAAATCGCCCGCCTCCGGATCCGGCACAGTGCGGCCCTCGGCCGGTACTACAGTGATGCGTTGAGTCATGGGGTTACCTCTGCTGTGAACTTCGCTTCGATACGGCCATCAGGGCCGGGGGATTTCAGATTCGGATCTGCGGGGTCAACGCAGTCCATCTCGAGGGTGGCGCCGGTAAACCCGGGCAAACCATCCAAATACGCTTCGTGCCAGGTCTCGGCAGGCTGATCGGAGGTATTGCGGCCCAGTTGAAACTGCGCTGCAAAGCCGAATCGATACGTCACCCGGTCGCCGCTGATCTGCACCAGCGCGCCACCGGTGTACTGCATCGCGTCGTAATCGTGATCCGGGTTCCAGCCCACCAGTGCACGCCACAGTTCGGCGCGCAGGGCATGCAGTTGCTCACTGGCTTCCTGCCCGCGCTTGTCACCGCCATCGAGCACCACCACGACATCGATCGTGTCGGTGATGTTCTGGCGAATGACGTTCTGCAAATCGTTGGCGGTGGACTGATCGCCAGTGGCAATCACGTACGCCGACGGGTGAGCGAGCTGATCGCCGAGGGCGACCGCAGCCCAGTCGATACCGGCACTGATTCGCCCGGCAAAGCTGGGGCAGGTCGCCTGCAAATGGGCAACTATCGGGGTTATCTTCATGAGGGGTTCCGCGTGTGTTGAAGGTTGATTGCGGCGTGGGAGACGCCTACTGGTTAGCCTTGCACAACGCCTCATCAGCCTTGTCTGCAGCACGGCTGGCCGCGTGAGCGGCCTGATTGGCAATCGATGCAGCACTCTCGACCCTGTCCGCCGCCTGGGTAGTGGTTTCGGCCAGCCTGTCCAGGCGCCGGTCGCGCTTACCCAGCGCTGCGTCGTAGGCATTGCGAACCTCGGCCAGCTGCTGCGTATGCTCGGCATTCGCCGACCACTGCCCGGCCTGAAAACCGAGCATCAGGCAGCCAGCGATCAGCAGCATGGAAATCAGCCAGACCTCCAGGCGCCGCCACCAATGGCGAGCGATGAAATCAATTGCGCATCTGTGCATCGTTTGCACCTCCGAGTTGAGATCGCAGCCGGGCTATTTCGGCGCTTTGCGTGGTGACCTTGTCGGTGAGCTGGACGATGTGGCTGGTGAGGGCTTCAATCTTGCCTTCCATCCGGCCAACCGCGGCAGCGAGCTCGTTGCGCTCCTTGGCGAACTGGTCAGCCCGCGCTTCAGCTTCCTTGCGCGCCTGGCGCTCGGAGTCGAGCAGCTCATTGAGACGGCGAACCGTGCCGATGTCCGCGTTGTCCATCGCCCGGTCTGTTGCATCTCTGGAAAGAAACTTGCGCAGCCATAAAAAGCCGCCAAGCAGAATTGTGCCCGTGCCGCCCAGCCAGGTAGCTGTGCCTGGGCCTAGGTCGGTTGGGTCCATGGGTACTCCAGATACGAAAAAGCCCCGGCAGATGCCGAGGCCTGGGATAGCCGTGCGTGTCAAATCAATGTTCAACTGCACGTAAAGCAGAAACTTGAGCTCGAGAAAAAAGCACCTGAAATCAGACGCTAGCCCAAATCTTTCTTTTTTGAAAACAAGGAATAAGCACCGAGGGTCGATATCAGTGATAACAAGCAGGCAAAGACTCCACTCAGTGAATCCAAAGCGTAACCGGCGCTTACCAACGTGGCGAGACAGGTCGAGAGCAGCAGAGGCGCGAAAAGAGCGAATCGAATCACCCTCCCCATTCTGCTGACACTGGAGGTGAACCACTCTAATAATCTTCCGGCCACAGCCAGGAGAAAAGATAGGGCTCCCAATCCAACAAGCGCAACAAAGTAAATAGCCACCGGTGGCAGCCCATAGGTATCAGAAGGCTGTAGCGGATTTTCACTGCTCCCGCTAATGGATAAGCCTAAAACACCTAGAGCGAGTGGAAATGATAAAAAAACAAAATTCCTGCGTAACGCAGCCATTGTCAATCCCTATGAAAAGAGGTCCGAACGACTAGAAAAACAGTTCACGCCTGCCTGTCTTTTTTACAGATCAGTCAACGCTGGCTACGCCACTGCTTAAGCACTACCTGTCATGCCTTTGGCCTAGTTGCCACTGACCGTAACCGGCAACGAACCGGGAATTTCGATCGAGTACGAAGTAAACGGAATGGCACTCAACACCGAAGTAAGATTTTCACCCAGCCATCCCCGATGATTGGACGGATTGGCATCGTAGACATCATTGAAGGCGCGAATCTCGCCCGAGAATGTCCATGCTCCACTCGAGCTTTTATCAATAGTTCCCACCAGCCTGAGTGTAATGTTCCCCAGCGTCAGCCAAGACGCGTTGGAATCCTTGCCGACATCATAGGCGAAGTTGACATCGAGCGAGCTGGTGCCAACTGGGCGTACGCTCTGGATAGCATTCATTACATCAGGGATACCACGGATATCGACGTTAAGCCCGACATTTTGAATAGGGAACATAACGGGTGCGCCCAAACCAAACATGCCATGAGCCAGTGCATGAAATGGTGTCATAAGGCCCCCAGATAACACATGGTTGGCTGGCGGATACTTGATGATATGTTCGTTGATCTGCTGAGTTCTACCTATGTCAGTCGCGATTTCGTTGTAAGCCGTTCGAAGGTCGCGCCCTTCAGCCTCACGCTGATCGGCCGCTGCCAGGGTCTTTAAAGCAACCCTGGATTGAATCCCGAAGCTGTCTCGCATCGCTTGATCCTGAAACGTGGCAAGGCAGTTGGGGCTGCAATACAAATCACCCTGAAGAAGCAGCACAGTCGCTACAGGATTCTGCATACCCCGCGGAAAGCTTTGACCAGCATTAAGGTCTTGACCACGGTAGGTACCATTACCGCCCGTGCTAATTTCAGGATAAGGGGTGATGTACGTCGGAGGAAGCTCAATGGGCATTGGTTTTACCTTTTATTAGTTTATGTTCGCGGAGGATTCCGCTTTTTTGTGTAGCCTCAAAGGCGATGACTCATGGCTCGCGGCCTTCACACGACTCAGCGCTCCGCATCGGGAAGACTTGCTCTGGAGCTCAGTATGGTCACCCATGCGAGCCAGCAGTTTCCAGCACTGCCCGCATCGAAAGTCTTTCAATATGTACATTGGCCTCCGTGTGCCTGGCCCAATAAAAAACCCCGCAGAGGCGGGGTTCGAGGTGGGTCGCGAGTGACCGGATGTTGCTGTTGATCAGTCTGTTTCCGGCTGCTGCCCTGAGGCGCAAATCGCATATCGTGGGACCTTTTTACCCCCCTCCGGAAAGCCTGGGAAGGGGCAGTTTCGGGGTGGGTCGAGTTTGACCGGAGTTCAACACGAGTTCGGCCACAGCTGTGCAATCGACCCGGATAAACGGCGTGAAACCGTGTCTTCATTTACCTATGTGCAGCCTTGTCGACGACCGCGTTATTGCTTCTGGAAGCGCTGCGCTCAGCGAGAATCGCCAGCACTTGCTGGTGAAGCTTGTTGATCCAGTTGCGATAGGTGCGGTCTGCGCCCTCATTAATGCCCACCAGGCGCATCTGCTCGCGCACCGGCAACGACTCGACATAACGCAATGTCGCCAGCTGGGCCAGTTCAGGCCCGCGGCTCTTTGCCGGGCTGCGTGACAGCTGCGCAATGGCCGCCTCCACTTCGCTGCTTATATAGTCCAGACCGCTGCCATTGCCCACCAGCGCGCGCGAGCCGGGTGTGCGACGCGGAATGTACGCGCCCCATTCCATGATCCCGGCCATCGGGCTGCTCAGTCCGCCGCCCAGGCCAATGCGCATGCGCTGTTCACCCCAATGCTGCATCACGGCTTCTATTTTCTCGATCATCGTGTCTCTCCTGTAGGACCTTTCCGAAACGCTGCGCAGCGTCTTTCGCTGCACAGGACCAAGGACTTACAATACATTCTGTATTTTTATGACACAACGAAGCATTACATTATGTATATTGCTCAACACCCTACAGCCTGTATGATTCGACGCATGAACAGAAAATGGTATGAAGTCGCAAGACAGGTCATGGACACCCAGGAAATCAGCCAGGAAGAGATGGCTGAGCGGATGGGCGTGACGCCCGGCGCGGTAGGGCATTGGCTGAATGGCAAGCGTGAGCCGAAGATCGAGGTCATCAATCGATTTCTGACCGAGCTCGGCCTGCCGATTCTCACCACCTCCATCCCGACCAGCGAACCCGGCATGCACAACGTGGAGCACACGGTGCAGCCTTCGCGTTTCTATCGCTACCCGGTCATCAGTTGGGTAGAGGCCGGTGGCTGGAGTGAAGCCGTCGAGCCCTACCCTGCCGGCTATTCGGACACCTTCGAGATCAGCGACTATAAAGCCAAGGGCAGAGCCTTCTGGCTGGTGGTCCGTGGCGATTCGATGACCGCGCCCGCAGGCCAGAGCATTCCAGAAGGCATGTTGATTCTGGTCGACACCGGAATCGAGCCCACTGCCGGCAAGCTGGTCATCGCCAAGCTGCCGGAAAGCAACGAGGCCACGTTCAAAAAACTCGTCGAAGACGCCGGACGCTACTTTCTCAAGCCGCTGAACCCCGCCTACCCGACACTTGCGGTGACCGAGGAGTGCAAGCTGATCGGTGTCATCAGGCAGATGACCATGCGTCTCTGAATCCCCGCACGCCCCGCCCAAGCCCCGATAATCGGGGCTTTTTCATGTCACCTGTTTCAACCCTGGCATGTGTCCGTGTAGGAAACATTTGTAGCTTGCGTGAGAAACAGCCCTCAATTACTGTATGCACATACAGTAAAAAGGAGTTCACTCATGCTCAAGCAGTTCCCCGACACCTCGCAACATGACGCTTACCTGGCCTTGGCACAGCGCATTCAGGACGCTATCACCAGTGACAAGGCGCAGATCGAGCATCAGGTCCTGCTGATCAGGGAGCCTGGCGAGTCGGTGGCTCACTGGGAGCGCATCATGGATCAGATCAGCGAGGCCGAAGGCATCAGCGTGACCCGCAACCCGGAAAACGGCACTGCTCGTGTGTCCTGGTACATCGATTCCCTGTGAGACGGACGATACAAATTGTATTTAAAATACAAACTGTATTGTCACGAAACGCTACATATCGTATTGTTTGTCTGCACCCCATCTCGGGAGTACTCACATGCAAACCACAGGGAGTCATGGAATGAACGAAATACTGGATCAACTTCGCAAAGAATTCGCCACGCCGTGCCCTTCACTGAGCGCCGTCAGAGAGCGTTATTTTTCGCACCTGTCGAACGACAGGAATCTGCTGCGTAAGATCAACGCAGGACGCATCGACTTGAAGGTCAGCCGTACAGGCGGCAGTCGCCAGGGTCATCCCTTCGTGTACCTGCACGACCTGGCCAACTACCTGAGCGCCATCGTGACCAACAGGGCCGCCTGAGGTCAAAAAAGCACCGCCGCAGCGCGATAATGTTCATCGAACTTTGCAGTCATGAAAAATCTTGCTACGTTTCTGGTACAAAACAAAAACAATCGGGATCCTTTCATGACCAAGACATCAAGGCGCTGGCCCTTCGCGGCCTGCCTGCTATCGCTTGCCTGCGGCACCGCTGCCGCTGCGCCCTATTCGACCATGGTGGTGTTCGGTGACAGTCTGGCCGATGCCGGGCAGTTTCCCGACACCGCAGGGCCCAGGGGTTCCACGCTCAGGTTCACCAATCGTGTCGGCCCCACTTATCAGGACGGCAGCGGTGAAGCGTTCAACCTGAACTCGTCGACGCTGATCGGCAGGATGCTCGGTGTGCCGGCAGGAGATCTGGCGGCCTCGACGTCGCCGGTCAATGCTGCGCTGGGCGCACCCGATGGCAACAACTGGGCAGTCGGCGGTTATCGGACCGACCAGATTCTTGACTCGATCAACTCGCAATCCACCGTCGTCGATCCGAACACCGGCACATTGCTACGCAGCCGGACCGGTTACCTGCCCGCCAACAGTTTTCGCGCCGACCCCAACGCTCTTTATTACCTGACCGGGGGCGGCAACGATTTCCTGCAAGGTCGTGTGTTGAGTGCCAGCAGCGCCGCGCAAGCTGCCAATCAACTGGCGGACAGCGCGCAAGCCCTGCAACAGGGCGGTGCGCGCTACATCATGGTCTGGTTGCTGCCGGATATCGGTAAAACGCCAGCCTTGAGCGGCTCGCCGCTGGCCTCGGCAACGTCCGCACTCAGCGCGGGCTTCAATCAGCAACTGGTCAGCCGGCTGGCACAGATCAATGCCCAGATCATTCCGCTGAATGTTCCGTTGCTGATCAATGAAATCCTCGCTCAACCGGCACGCTTCGGGTTCGACCCCAACGAGAATCTGGTGACTACCTGTTTCAGCGGCGACAGCTGCCGGGAAAGCACCACCAACGGCAGGTCCAGTGCGACGCCGAATCCGAGCCGGCTGTTCTTCAATGATCGCGTGCACCCGACCGAGGCCGGACAGAGGTTGCTGGCCGACTACGCGTACTCGCTGCTTTCGGCACCCTGGGAAATCTCTCTGCTGCCGGAAATGGCCAATGGCACGCTGCGTATGCATCAGGATGAAATTCGCGCCCAGTGGCTCAGCGACTGGGGCAACTGGCAAGGTGTCGGGCAGTGGCAGAGCATGCTTTCCGCAGGCGGTCAGAAAATGGACTTCGACGCGCAGGACAGCTCGGCTGATGCTGACGGAAGAGGCTATAACCTGACCATCGGCGGCAGCTATCGGTTTGCCGAATACTGGCGTACAGGGGTTGTTGCCGGTGCGTACCGCCAGAGTCTTGAGGCAGGGCCACGGGACTCTGACTACAAACTCAATAGCTACATCGCCACTGCGTTCCTGCAGTATCAGGCCAACCACTGGTGGGGTGATCTGGCGGTGTCGGGCGGCAAGCTGGATTACGAAAATGCCGAGCGCAAGTTCGCGCTGGGCGTCAGCGAAGGTCAGGAAAAAGGTGATACCGACGGCGAAATGTGGGCTGTCAGTGGTCGAGTCGGTTTCGACATCGCAGGCCCGACCAGCCGCTGGCATCTGTCGCCTTTCGTCAGCGCCGATTACGCGCACATCGATGTCGACGGCTACTCGGAAAAGGGCGACCGTTCAACGGCGCTGACCTTCAGTGACCAGACGCGCAAATCGCGGCGTGCAGGCGTGGGTGTGCAGGGCAAATTCCAGGTGACACCGAGCACGCAGGCATGGGGCGAAGTGGCCCATGAAAGGGAGTTCGAGACCGATCAGCAGGACGTGACCATGGCGCTCAACAGTGTCCAGTCAGTCGGTTTCACGCTAGAAGGCTATACACCGCAACGCGACCTGAACCGGGCCACGCTGGGCGTCAGCCAGAAGCTGACTCAGGACCTGACACTGCGCGGCAACTACAACTGGCGCAAGAACGACGACGTGACCCAGCAAGGGGTGAATGTCGCGTTGAGTCTGAGTTTCTAGACTGCCCGCTGGACAGCCTGACTATCGTGCGACGCTCCG